>JBEKYE010000034.1:0-19305 GCA_049511275.1 Bryobacteraceae bacterium | reverse complement strand
CCTGACGCTTCCGGTCGGTGGCGGAAACCCAGGTGTAGACCCGGTGCAAGTCGGAGGAGCCGGAAAATTCCTGCTGGACGGCATGCCGCAGCGCAGCCTGATAGAGATCCCCGCCGTGAGCGCCGGCGGCAAAGCCGTAGACCACCGCGGAACCAGGTGGCAGGAGAAGCTCCGTTCCGGTCTCTGGGACCAGGACCTGGCTTTGAATCGGGGTGGTCCACAGGCTGCAGCCGGACGATCCGTCCTGGACCAGGGTGTACACGTGGCCGTGGTTTTCAATCCGCGCGAGCGCCGTTTCCAGGTAGGTTTGAGCTGCCGGCGGGCGCAGCCGCAGGAGGTCCGCGAGGGAGTCGCGGCGGAAGCCCGCCGACGGCCCGAAGGCGCCGATCCGATCCGCGTCCAGCGAATAGACGGAGATGTTGACCGTGCTCCACAGCCAGGCCTGGAACCGCGCCCAATGGGCCGCGGGGGCGCGCACGACGGACGCCATAAGCTTGGCGGTGGATTCTAACCCGGTCCTGGCAAGGATGGCGCGGGCGGTCTCCACCAGGCGCCGTTCGCGCCGGCGCCGGTCCGCGTCGCTGGGGTCGAGCGAGACGGTCAGGATGTGCGAGTTCTCGTAACGCGTGGCGAAGCGGTCCTTATAGCCGCCTCCGGGCGACAGGTCGAAATCGGCAACGGTTTTCCGTTCCGCCAGCCTGGCCGCCAGATCCAGGATATGGATGGATCCCAGGGACAACTCGGCGAGGAAAGGGGAGTGGGCAATGATGCCGAGGAGCACGCGCCCGCGGTTCTGGTAATTGATGCAGGCCGAAACCAGCCGGCCGCCCACGCGCAGTAGCGAAATATCGAGAAGCCCCGGGACCCGCGCCATCGCCAAATACAGGAGTTTCTTGCGGGCATCCCTGCGGAACGGCAGGACGTCATGGACGGCGCCATGACGGAAATCGCAGTAGTCGATGATCTCATCGAACAGGCCGGCAAAGGACGCGGGGTCTTCGATTTCCTCGAAACGCAGGCCGCCCATCCTCTCGAGTTCCTGCAACTTCCATTTGCGAAGGCGTTTCTTGCGCAACGCATCGAGCGCTTTGGCATCGGCGAGCGCGAGCAGTGGGACCGGCACCGGCGCCAGGTCGCAGCAGCGGCCCCATCGGGAGCCTGGCGCTGCCCAATCCAGGGGAGCGGACGGGGGCAGATAGATAAACCGCAGGCTTGCCTTCGGGAGACGCCGGGCCAGTTCATCCAGAGCCAGCTCGACGAAGAGATTGCCGTCGGCCGGCGCGGCCATCCAGGCCTGGTATTCGGCGTGATGCGTGCCGGCATGAAACAACTCGCCGGAATCGGCGGCCGACACCAGAATGAGGAGGCCGTCGAGGCTGGCCTCCGTCCGGCTGCCCATCGCCAGCACAGGCCGGTAGCGATCGCCATAGATCTCAAACCATGGATCGAGGAAAGCGGCCGTTTGGAAAACCGTGGCCCAGGGACACCGGTCGTACAGGTCCCGCCACTTGGCGCGGAATGCGCCGTCACCGAGCAGACGCGCGGCGTCGGCGCCCACGGCAAGCGTGATTTTCATGGGTTGATAGGCCATCCGGGGTGGTCATCCGGCGGGCTTGAAGGCGGTCTCCAGCTTCGCCCATGCCTGGGAAAAGATGCCGGCGACGGCCGCCCGTTCGTCCTGCTTGAAAAAGCCGCCCAGGAACAGCAGTCCCGGGAAGAGGAGCACCAGGAATGCGCCGAGGGTGAGTTGCAACCAGACGTTTCGGGGCTCCAACAGAAAGTAAGCTCCGATCACGGCAGCCCCGCAGGCCCCGATGGACAGCAGGCGGCCGTACTCAAAATCGAAGTGCTGCACCTTCTGCGCCTGCCAGAAGCTGATGATCAACATGGCGAGGAAGCTGATGCCAGTGGCCAGGATGGCTCCCCAGAGATGGAAGGGCGGGATGAAGGCAAAATAACCCGCAATGCAGATGCCGGCGGCAATCCAGGTAATCTGCGCTTCCTTTCCAGTTCGCTTGTTGAGGAAAAAGGCGTTGCGGGAAAAGTCCGCCAGCAGCCGGAGCACATAAATCGAAGCGATCCAGGGAACCAGCCTCGCCGCGGGAAAGAATGACGGTCCCACGGCCAGCCGGAAAAGAGGGCGCGTCAGGATGGCCAGACAGACGGCCACAAATGTCAGGGCGAGAGTGTAGTAGGTACAGACTCTGACGTAGGATTGTTCACCGCCCTCCTCCTTCACGATGGAAAACATCTTAGGTTTCCAGAACTGATTGAAAATCAGGCTGGTCATGCTCACCACCAGGCCGAATTTATAAGCCAGGCCGTAGATGCCGAGCTCCGCCAGGCTGACCCAGCCCTTCAGCACGTAGCGGTCGCCCAGATCCAGCGCCAGGGTGGCAAGGCCGCTGACGTTCAAAGGCCAGGAGTACTTGAGAAGTCTGCCGAACAGCGTCCATCGGAACGGGTACTTCAGCCACCGGCGATGGAACCAGGTGAGATAAGCGGCGGTAGCCGCGGTTACGCAGAAGGCGCCCCAAAGCAGCGCTACGAATCCGAGGTGAAACCTGACCAGCAGGACGATGTTGAGCGAGATGCCGAAGACCAGCCGTCCCAGCGAGATCAGCGAATAGGCCTTGGGAAGCTGGAGCGTGCGCAGGCAGGTCAGGCCGATTTCCGCTGGAAATGAGAAGGCCAGGGTGGCGAATACCAGGCGCAGAAACCGGGTATAGGCGCCGCTGCCGAAAACCAGGTGTCCGATGGAGGACGCCAGCAGCACGCCGAAAACGATGCTGACGCCGGCGAGGATCAGAGATCCATAGTACGACGTGCTGACGGACTCGCCGCGCTGCTCGGGCGTTTCGGCCGCGGCATAGTAATAGAAGAGAGCCTGGCCGAAATTGGTGCCGATCAGAATGGCAACCAGGAACGAAGTCAGATCCAGCAATTCCAGAACGCCGTAGTCGGCCGGCGTGAGGTAATGGGTATAGATGGGGATGACGATAAAATTGCTCAGCGCCCGGGCAAAGAATGGAATCGCGTAGAAGCCCATCCCGGTGATGAAACTGCGGAGGGTTGACGTATTCTGAGGCTTCATCCAAGCAGCCTGGCCGGGAAAACCGCTGGGTTACCGACGGGAGAAGGTCTTTGCGCCCATGGATGTAGCGGGATGGAGCTGGGGACGGGCGATGCGCCAACCGGCTGGGGGCTCTGGGTATCGGCACGCAGCTTTCTTTCGAGAAGGAACCAGGCGGCGGCGGACATCAAGAGGATATAAAGGAAGTCGTATCGCTCTCTACCGCCGGCAATGCCGTATTGCGCGATGGCGACCAATGAACACTGTAGAGCCATGGGGTAGACGCGAAGCGCGGGGTTCTTGGCTTTTTTCCAATATCTGGAGGAGGTCCCCAGCCGGAAGATGGTGGAGAACAGCAGAACCACAAAAATGGCCAGCGCAAAGATGCCCGAGTCGACCAGGATCTGCAGATACGTGTTGTGCACCTTTAGATCCTGGGCCATGGTCGCCTGATATTTCTCGGGGATATAAGGAGGTTGCAGGAGGATGAACACTTCATTGCCGAATCCCACCCCGAAGACCGGGTAGTCCTGCCACATGCGGAACGCCGTCTGCGAGAGTATCCAGCGCGAATATGCCGAACTATCGGCCGATGCGTTCTCCAGGGTGCTCATGCGCGCGACGAACTGCTTTTGAAAAAGCAGGAACGCCGGAACTGCCAGGAGGGCGAACATGAGCAGGACGGGCACTTTGTAGCGCGATCGCCAGGCGATCATCAGCAGGACAGTGACCAGCGCCAGGGCGCCATTCCTGGACTCGGTCATGATGACCGCCGTGATGGCGGAGAAGACCATCGCCACCAATAGCGCTTTCAGCCATAGGGAATCTACCTTTTGCCGCATGTACCAGCAGAAAGGCAGCACCATAACCACTGCCAGAGCGAGACCGTTGTTGTCCAGTCCGGCATAGCCATCGGTGATATGGACGCCGCCGCTGCGAAGCCCGAAGAGGCCGAATTTCAACGCGACCATTCCCTGGGAGAGTGCGATTACCAGGAAGAGGCCCCGCAGGTCCCGCTCGGTCTGGATGAGGACCGGGATCAGCAGCGCCATCAACGTGATGCGCTCAAACTCGGCGTAGGGGTAGTAGGTGAGGTATGGCGCAACGGAAAACACCACCGAAGCCGCAATGGGGACCTGATACGCCAACAGGAGAAGGCTGGAGAAGTCCTTGAATATGGCCTTGAGATTCACGAGTTTTGGAATGGATCCGAGGAGCGTTGCGCCGGCCAGGACGGGGGAAAAGGGGAAGCTGCCCTGGGCCCAGGCATAGAAATCGGGGCGCATCAGGGCAAACCAGACATAGGCGTACAGGCCGAAGACGGGGCGGAAGACGGCAAGGGCCGCGAGCGCCAACACCACCAGAACAAGGATGGCTTCTCTCACTGTCTACACCGAAGTTCGTGCCTCATTGAGGATATCAACTGTACGCGTGCGCTGGGAGCTCCCACTGGAAAACATCCGCGGAATAGACATGATAATCCTCACGGGAGCGCGACCCCGAAATCATCGATTATCCCACACGTTTGGGGCACTTTGCTGGCACATTCCATACGTCCTGTACCCTGCGAGTCCGCTTCGGGTTCAGGCCCGGCCGGTGCGGAGCGTCTGCTCAATCCACTCACACAAGCAGGGAAGATTGCACAAGCATCGCCGGCGCTGGCGGCCCGCTGGCGCTGGCAGGAACAAGCCTGGTAGCAGCAAATGGCAGGCGGCCGGAAAACCGCGCCGTTCGACCGCGCAAGCCGAGAACCGCCGTTGGGACCTGTCGCCATCCCGCCGTCACTCAGCCTGGCTTGAAGCCACCGGACAACTCAACCTGATTCTGATAGGCCAGCCGAGCGGCGTCCCGCCCCCCCCGATTCCAGCCAAAGGATCCCTTGGCGGACTCGGCCTGGCTCCGGAGTAAGAGTAAAGCTGGACACCTGCGTCATCGGCAGCACGCTCACCCTGTGGGGAGTACGTTCCAACCAACCGCCATTCATCGGGATGCCGGTTCACCATATCGAGGAGTTGCTTGTGATGCTCCCATTGGTTGTCCGAAGGATGGCGATCCAAAACCAATGCGCCGACTCCGGCTTCCTCAATGCACTGCCTCATTTTTTCGCTATTCGCGTATAGAGCTTGGTAGCGTGTGTGGCTCCAGTTGCTGTCGGCGAGCACCTTGCTGCCGCGGAGAATGATCGTGCCCGAGTCGGGCCGCCCCATCGCCATCTCGGCAACAAAAACTCCTTCGCCCACCGCCGTGTTTGTGGAGACCAGCACCAGCGCGTCCGTAGTAGTACCGCCGGCCAGGAGCGCGGTTGCCGCTTCACGAAAGCCGAAGCTGGCCTTCCTGGGGATCGTGAAAGCGAACGTGGAAAAGTTCACAACGGCTATCAATAACACCAGCCAGCACCGTTGGGAAGAGCGCGTGCCGGGAATAGCGCATAGTTGCGCCACGTCGTTTGCCCCGGCGACGGCAAGGAGAAGAAGGACTGGCATGACCGCGATGGAATAACGCGCTTCGATGCCCGCTGGGACGAGGCAATAGAAAAGGCAGATACTGATGAGAAATGCTCCCAGCACCGCCCAGTGATCTTGCACCTCGCCGCGCCAGGAAGGGCAAACCAGCCGGGTGACAAAGCCAATGGCCGCAAGGGAAATAATCACCGGGCCCAGCGTCTTAAGCAAAAGACCGCTGTAAAAGCTCACGGCATGTGCTGTGAACGCGATGCCCGGGCGGCCGACAAAAGTTGGCAGGATCATGTGCAAGGTGGCCAGGTGCCAAGGCAGGCAAAGCGCCACAATAGCCGCCGCCGCCGCCCAAAGCGCGCCCCGTCTCAGGATCTGCCAACGGCGCGTCAGCGCTATGGCCAGGAGGGGGACAGGCGCAAGGAAGAGCGCGTTCCCCTTGGTGAGAATAGCGAGAGAAGCGAAACCGGCGAACGCCACGGCATGAAGGCGCCGCCCCGACCCAAGAAACCGGCCGAAGCTCATCGCGGCCCACAGGCTAAGGAGGGCCAGCATCGTGTCCATCATCACCATGGATCCGTACGCCTGAACTGTCGGTGTTGCAGCCAGCAGAACCGCCCCGACCAGCGCCTGCGCGGCGCCGGCTTCGCGCCTGATCAGAAAATAGGTGGTCGCCGCCAGAGACGCGGTCATCAGCGCCATCAGGATCATGACCGACGCTCGCGACTCGGAGAATAACTCCATCCACAAGCCTTCGACTACGTAGAAAACCGGCGGCCAGTGACCGATCGCGAAGAACGGGTGGTGCAGATAGAACCGCTGCGCGAAATCCATCGGCTTTGGCGGGAAACCCGCCTGGATATAGCGATGGACCAGAACGCCCGATACGAAATGAGAGGCTTCGTCGGGGTACCCGCTAAACTCCGCGTGGTAGGCGCCCGCGAGACACTGCAGCGTCAGCACCACCCCCAGTAACAGCGCGATCGCGCATGCCGTCGTGATCCAGGCACGGCGCTTCCCAGCGCGGCCTGAGGTACGCGCGGGCGTCGCTTTGGGCGCGGTTTCCGGCTTTGGTGGCAGCAATTTGGACCTGTTCTTGTCGATTGGGAATAAAGTGCTTTCACTGCCTGGCTAACTTTTTCGCTTTCGCCCATCGGGCCTTGGCCGCATTGCCCGCCAGAGCACGACGGTGACCGTCCGTCATGGTTCCGAGTCTTCGCTTGCCGCCGGTTTTTCGCCCCGCCTTCCGATAGCCACCATGTACTCAGACAGGCTTACGCGGAACTCCATGGGCGCGGGCGCCGGGGCTGTTCGCAAACTTTCAGTATGCCACAACTCGGCGCCCATTCCAGATCGAAGTTCCCTACGATAATTGCAGTCTGCATCACCTCAGTGGGCTGGGGGAGCTTGCTCCGGCGCAATGGTGCACCCACCAGTTCCTCGCCGGAGAGAATGGGCGTGTACGGTCGCTGGACATATACCAGGTTCTGCATTTTGCGAACCCGCCGTCGGGGAATTCGAATTCCAGATGATCTGCACGCGCGGTGGCACCATCCGCGAATATAGCGGGCCGTGCGGAGCAAGGGTGTTAAGACAGGCCGAGATCGAGTACATCGGCGGCGTGCCTTGCAATCGGCAGGTGGCCGTTAAGATCGAGAAGATCGGCCCCCCGCGGCCGTGGGCAATGCAAGCGCTTCTTCCATGCTGTGTTGGCCGCTCGGCCAACTCGGGGTAACATCTGATGGACGGCACCCCACCATCTATGAGACTCAACTCGACGGCAACGGATCACCAGCGCGCGGTAATTGTCGGGGCAGGTCCAGCCGGATTGACGGCTGCCTACGAGTTGCTCGCTCGGACCGGGATCAAGCCGATAGTTCTTGAGAAGAGCGACTGCATGGGCGGAATCTCCCGCACGGTTAACTACAAGGGCAACCGGATCGACATCGGCGGGCACCGCTTCTTCTCAAAATCCGACCGCGTCATGGAGTGGTGGCTGCGGATGCTCCCGCTGCAAGCCACCGAGAACGGTTTAGCGGCCATCAAATACCACCGCATGGAGCGGACCGTAGCCCCCTCCGCAGCCGGCCCGGATCCGGAAGCCGCGGATCGTGTGATGTTGCTCAGGCGCCGCAAGTCCCGCATTTATTACCTGCGCCGGTTCTTCGATTACCCGATCTCGCTCAGCAAGGACACGCTGGTCAAGCTTGGCCTGTGGCGGACCTTCAAGATTGGAGTGAGCTACGTTCGGAGCGCCCTGTTTCCTCTCAAGCAGGAAGATACGCTGGAGCAGTTTTTTATCAACCGCTTCGGCAGGGAGCTGTATAGCACGTTTTTCAAGTCCTACACCGAGAAGGTCTGGGGTGTGCCGTGCGGCCACATCAACGCCGAGTGGGGCGCCCAGCGCATCAAGGGCCTGTCGGTCTGGTCAACGCTGATTCACGCACTCAAGAAAGTGTTCGAGAGCAGCAGCAGCGACATCGGCCAGAAGGACACCGAGACATCGCTGATCGAACAGTTCCTGTACCCCAAGTTCGGCCCTGGACAAATGTGGGACGAGGTCGCACGCCACGTCAAAGAGATGGGGGGAGAGATTCGTACCGGTTACCGGTTCGAGCGCATGATCACCGATGGCTGGCAGGTTCGGGCGCTGCAGGCCACCGATTCCGCAACGGGGCGGACGGAGACCTTTCAGGGTGATTACTTCTTCTCCACGGCGCCGGTACAGGAACTGATGAAATCGTTCGACGTCGCGCCTCCACCGAACGTGGTGGAGGTATCGGACGGCCTGGTTTATAGGGACTTCATAACGGTCGGCCTCCTGGTTCGCTCGCTCCGCATCAATGACGAGACGCCGCAGGGGAAGAAATTGATCAGCGACAACTGGATTTATATCCAGGAACCGGACGTGCTGCTCGGCCGCCTTCAGGTCTTCAATAACTGGAGCCCCTTCATGGTGGCCGACCCGGCGAATGTCTGGTTGGGCCTTGAGTATTTCTGCAACGAGTCGGACGAGATCTGGAACCTCTCGGATGAGCGCATGGTCACGCTCGCGACGGAGGAGCTTAGCAAGATCGGTATCATCGACGCCGCTCAGGTGCTCGACTCAACTGTCCTGCGGATGGAAAAGACTTATCCCGCGTATTTCGGCACCTACGACCGGTTTGCCGAGATCCGCGAGCATGTGGACCGGTACGAGAACTTGTTTCTGATCGGCCGCAATGGCATGCATCGCTACAATAACCAGGACCATTCCATGCTGACCGCCATGATGGCGGTGGACGACATCATCGCCGGCAAGACGGACAAAACCGGTCTCTGGGAAGTCAATACCGAGATGGACTACCACGAGGAGAAAGGGAGATCCGGGTGACAGGCAAAGACAACGGGTCCACCGGTGCCCCGGCCGCCGGCTCAGCCAGCCTGCCTGCGCGGCACAGGTTGCGGGCTCTATTGTTTGGATCGACAGATAGCCTTCTGTATCAATTCGCTCGTTATCTGGTTGTGGGCGGCCTGGCCTTCGCGATCGACTTCGGCTCGCTGTATCTGCTTACCGAATTCGCCGGGCTGCACTACTTGATCTCAGCCGCGGTTGCCTTTCTGCTCGGCTTGCTCGCGAATTACTGCCTGAGCCGGATCTGGGTATTCGCCCGGAGAACCATGGACAACTCCGCCGTGGAGTTTGCCGTCTTCGCCGTGATTGGCGTTGTGGGGCTCGGGCTCAACGAAGGCATCATTTGGTTCGGCCGGGAGAAGATCCACCTCCATTACCTGGTTGCCAAGATAATCAGCGCTATGATCGTGCTGATGTGGAACTTTGGCGCCCGGAGATCGCTGCTTTTTTCGGGACGTCCGATGCCGCGTTTTTTGACGCGGCTGACACCGCCGTACGGGATATCGTCGTTATCCTCGGTCTGCATGGCTGCCGCGAGCTTCGCGTTCTGCCTGGCCGTACAGGGTTTCTCCGGCACATGGTTTGCCGGTTTCAGCGCGTATCCGGACGAGCCGTCGCACTTTGTGGGAGCCGTGATGGTGAGAGACTGGCTGGCCTCGGGCCAATGGTTTGCCCCGCTCGAATTCGCACGGAATTACTACGATCACTATCCCCATTTTGCGGTTGGATACTGGCCGCCGCTGTTCAGCATTGTGACGGGACTCTGGCTGCTGGTAGCTGGTGTAGGAAGGTTGCAGGCCTTGCTCATCCCCGCGGTTTTCGCGGCGGGTGCCGGCTGGCTGGTATTCCGGCTGGTGCGGCAGCGGGCGGGCATGGTGGCGGGTATTTGCGCCGGCATTCTCTATCTGAGTCTTCCGGCGGTTCGGCAGTTGACCTGCGCGGTGATGGTGGATAGTATGACTGCGTTTCTTTGCATCGCCGCGGCCGTCTGCGTTCTTCGCTATCTCCAACAGCCGGTTCTTTGGAACGGGATCTTCTGTGCGGTCTGCTGCGGCTGCGCCATCCTTTCGAAGTACAGTGCCGGATACGCTGTAGCACTGCCCTTCTTGGCCGTTCTTCTTCTCCGGCGGCTCGAGCTGTTGAGGAAACCGAGTCTTCTCATGCAGCCTTTTGTTGTTGCGCTGATGGTCGGGCCGTGGGCCCTGTGGACCAGAAAACTGGCCTATTACGGCCTTCCGTCCGAGCGGGAGGCGTTGACGGCGAAACGGGCGGCAACGTTCTTGGTGGCCACCTTCCGAATCTTCCCGCCGGTACTGATGGCCGCGGTCATCCTGGGTTTGATCGCACTGCTGGTCCGGCCGAGGGCTTGGCGACACGACCTCGTCGTGCTTAGTCTTCTCTGTGCCGGGCATCTGGCGTTTCTGATCTTGTCTCCCGTGGGTGCGGATCCGCGCTACCTGCTCGTGCCAGCCGCCGTGTTTCTGGTGGCCTCCTTCGCCGGTTGGTCGGAGGTGCTGGCATCGATGTCACCTGGCCGACGCTGGGCAAGGCCCATTGCGGCGGTTGTTGCCGCCCTGACCATGGTGTTTGTCGTTTCCCAATTCGCTCACGCTGCGCCGGTACGTCAAGATCAACTTAGAAATGTCGTTGCATTCATCGTGAAGGACCCGGCGCGGATAGGCCAGCGCATCGTGGTGGCTCGGGATCTCGAAGGACCGCTCATTGCCGAGTTCGTTGCGCAAAGCCGCTATCGGCCTGGTCATTACCTGTTACGACCCGACAAAATATTTGTCCATTCGGACTGGTTCGGCGGCAATTACTCGTCCGCCTTCGCCACTCCCGAAAAGATGATGGAGTATTTCAGGCAATACCCGGTTAGTCTGATCATTTCCAACGAGCGCCCTGAAGCAGCGCTCGAGAAGCACGGCGCCACGTTGAACGAGATGCTGCAGCAGTACCCGCTCTCGTGGCACAAAGTGGTGACATTCAGTTCCGAAGGCGGCTCCACATCTTTCTGGACGATTTATGAATACGATCCACCGCCTCAGAAATCGGGGCAGGAATCCTCCGGCGACGCTATCTTTCTATTCCACGATCGCCCTGAAATTCAGTCGCTGCAGAAGGCGAGGTCATTGAAACAAGCTTGAGTTCGAGAAGATCCCTTACCGTTCTAGGGGGCATTGTTGTTTTGGGGCTGGCCATCAGGATCGCGGTGATGCTGCTGTGCCGGAGCTACGAAATTCCAAACACACGGGACCACTGGAATTTCGGTTTTGAGACGGGCCGCATCGCCCGCTCACTGGCAACCGGGCAAGGCTTCAGCTCCCCGATGCCCGAGCCGAGCGGTCCTACTGCCTTGCTGCCTCTCGGGTACCCACTGGTGTTGGCTGGGATTTTCCGCGTCTTTGGGGTCTACGCGGCCCAGTCTGCCGTGGCCGCTTACCTGCTCAACTGCCTCTTCTCGGCGCTGACCTCGATCGCTCTCTACCGGCTTGGGGAGCGGCTGTTCGGCCGGGAGGCGGGACTGGTGGCCGCCGCCTGGCTGGCTCTCTACCCTCAGTCGATCTGGCACGCTGTCAACACCGTATGGGACACCACATTGATGGGGCTGGCCCTGGTTGCCCTGATGACCTGGCTGTACGGCTTGCCGCCGCGTCCCACCACAGCGCAACTGGCCAGGACCGGACTGCTCATGGGGCTGGTCGCGCTCATCAACCCAGCGCCGCTGTCATTCTATCCCGCGGTCGCCCTGATCCTATGGAAACGGCTCCGAGATCAGGGGTCAAGAGGCTACCGGGAGATTGCGATTTTGACCGGTTCGTGCTTGCTGGTGTGTGTGCCCTGGATGGCCCGCAACGCCCTCCAGGTGGGCTCTTTCACGCCGCGCACCAGCGCCGGTCTGAATTTCCGGCTTGGGAACGACGATGGCGCCTGGCTGCTGGGAACCGGTGCGGGGGACATGGCCAGTTACCCCAGCAATTCGGCGCAGGAAGGCCGGTTATTCCACGAACTGGGAGAACTCGGTTACGACCGCTATTGCGCTCGCCTCGCGATCGAGTTCGTCCGGAACCATCCGGACCGGTTCGCCGCCCTCACGTTGATGAGGATCCGGGACTGGTGGTTGGGCCAGAGCTCGGAATGGTCGGGCAATCTGAAACTGGGATTTCAACTGTCCACCTTGAAACGATTGTCCTGGCTCCTCCCGCTGCCGTTCTTCGCCCTCGGGTGCATTGCAGCGTGGCGCAACCATATACCCATCGGGCTGTTGATGGCAGTGCTTCTCCTCTATCCGATCCCATACTATTTCACCACTGTTACGGAACGCTACCACTTTCCGGTCGAGCCATTCCTATTGCTGGTGGGCGGTTACGGACTGACCCAGGTTTGGGGGTGGTTGGGGCGGCGGTGGCGTCTTCGGGCGTCGTGAGACGATTCGGGCGCCAGTTCGTGCACCGTAGCGGCGTATTCTCGGAGTCACCCGGGCACGCAGCCCGCCGATCCATCGAACTGCTAAACTACACAGTCGTATGGCTAACCGCCCCCGGAAGATGACCAATCATCTCCTGTGCCCTAGGCCTTATCCCGGCAAGATCTCCCTCGTCATGCCCATGTACAACGAGGAATCCATCGTGCCGGTTCTACGCGCGGAATTGGAGGGCTTCATCGCCTCGCTCGACTGCGAAGTGGAAATCGTCCTGGTGAATGACGGGAGTTCGGATCGAACGCTCGAGCGCATAGCCGATTGGGCTTCCGAAGACCCGCGCATTAAAGTCATCCATCTGTCGCGGAATTTCGGCCATCAACTGGCCGCCACCGCCGGCCTGGATTACGCCGGCGGCGATGCCATCGTTCTGATCGACGCCGACCTGCAAGACCCGCTGGAAGTGATTCACGAAATGGTGGCGCGTTATCGGGAAGGCTACGACGTGGTTTATGGCCAGCGCGAGGCCCGGGTTGGAGAGACGCGCTTCAAACTTGCCACGGCCTGGGCCTTTTACCGTGTCATGCGGCTGTTGACACAAGCGCAGTTGCCGGTGGATACCGGCGATTTTCGGCTGCTCTCCCGGCAATTCCGCGACGGACTCGCCTCCATGCGCGAAACCCATCGCTTCTTGCGCGGCATGGTCGCCTGGGCCGGCTATCCGCAGATCGCGGTGCGTTACCAGCGGCGCGAGCGCTTGGCCGGCGAAACCAAGTATCCATCCCGCAAAATGCTGGTGCTCGCCTGGACCGCGGTCACCTCGTTCTCCAGCCTCCCGCTGAAGTTCAGTTTCGGCCTCGGCCTGGTGTTCGGGCTGTTCGGCCTCGAAGAAGCCGCGCGCGCCCTTCTGTCGCATTTTCTGGGAAAGCAAACCGTGCCTGGATGGATCTCCTTAATGGTAGTGACCAGCCTTCTGGGCAGCGCATTGCTGATGAGTATCAGCGTATTGGGAGAGTACGTCGCGAAAATCTATGAACAGGTAAAGGGGCGGCCTCTGTACCTGGTCGCCCGCACCTTCAACGTGGAGGAACCCGCGCGGGTGGATGCACCGGCGCGCGCCGCGAACCAAGCCAAGCGATGAACGGCACGGCGCATCTCCCGCCTGGTCGCGTAGCGCGTTGGAAGCCGGAGCTCAATAGGCTTTGGTTGCGGCGGCATCGGCCACCGCATCGCGCAAAACCCGCAAATTGGTGGACCAATCGAAGCGCCGCACAAGGGCCTGGCGGATAGCGGGGGCGTCCGCGATCCGCTGGCCGGCGGAGAGACGCTGAACGTATGCCTGTTCCGAATCGCAGGCGATCACGCCAGGCGGGACCTCGGAGCCAAACGTCCGGCAAACCGCGGCGGAGCCAAGCACGGGTTTCCCCATCGCCAGCGCTTCCAACACCTTGTTCTGAATACCGCGGGCGATGCGCAGCGGGATCACTACCGCCTGCGCATGTTTCAGGTAAACGCGGATATCCGTGACCGCCCCGGTCACATGGACGCCGGGAAGGCCGCCGAGTGCGGCCACCTGTTTTTTGGGGTTCCGTCCGGCGATGAAGAACTCCATTTCCGGGCTCTGGCGACGCAACTCCGGCAGCACGCGGGTGGCGAACCACTGCACGGCGTCAATGTTGGGCCAATAGTCCATGGTGCCGGTAAAGACGACGTACCGGCGCCGGGCAAGGTCTTCCACCACCGGGGTCCGGGCGGGGTCGAAATACTCGAAATCGACCCCATTTTCCATATAGGCGGTGGGGATATCGGGAGCGAAGCTTTGAAACAGCTCTTCTTCATTCCGCGTCGAGAAAACCGTCTGGACCGAAGACCTGGCCCAGCGGATTTCCTCCTGGCGAAGGCGCTTCGCCTCAATGCGGTAAGGGAGTGCCGGCCGGCGGGATTCCGCGTACTGGCGCCACTTTTCAGAATCCACATCCACCATGTCCAGGATGCGGGGCACGTGAGAAGGGACATAGGGGGCCATCACCGCCGTAAAACCCACGCCCGCCCGGAGGGGAACCCGCCGGGCCAGATCATCGACGCGTTGCCGCAACCGCCGGCTGGAAAAAAAGGCGAAATTGAGGCAGCCGCCCAGGGCGAAGCGAACCGCCGCGGCAGGCAGAGCCGCCGCGGAGACGGGGTGCGCATAAACCGACGCGCAACGGTCGGAGAGTTCGCGAGCGGCGGCAATTTCTTCCGCATCTCGCGCAAAGCAGACCAGGTGAACGCGGAAGTCCCGACAAAGCGCGTTGATGGAGTGAAACGCGCGGATTTTCTCTCCCTTATTGGGAGGATTGGGGACGCAATGGGAAGCGAAGAGAATATCCATGAGCAAAACCGCTCATTTCCGATGAACGTCGATTTTAGAACGAAATGGGACTGAACCGCATGCGAGACCAGCTAATAAAGCGTGCAGCCCCAATCAGAGCCGCGACCGTAAGGGAGCGTCTGCTGCCCATGTTTCATTGGAATTCGTGAGACTCGAACACGCTTGTGACTCGCTCCGCCGGATCCCCAGCTGCCACCAATTCTAGCGCTCCCTAACGGTCGCGGCTCTGCCTGAAGTACTCAACTCCAGGATCAAGGGGCTCCATGGATCGAGATCGGCGTCCAGTTCGGCAGTCACTCCAAAATCGCGGCCGGTCCGGAGATCGCGCAGCCGGGAGCGCGCGGGGAGGAATACGTGGATACGAACCGGCTGCTCCAGCGCCTTGTTTACCACGGCGGAATCCTTGCCCAGCTCGCTGTCGAATTCCGGGTTGCGCATCAGGGCCACATACTGCACGTCCCCGTTGGAATAGCGCCAGACACGCACGCCCGGCAGCGGCTGGCGCCCGGCAGCGGTTTGCACCTGGATGGCCGCCTGCACACCCGATTCGCGCAGGAGCCTCGCAAACAGCTCGGTGTAGTTTTGGCCCTGGGGTGGCGTGAGCCGGAGCTTGCCATAGTCGTGCATGTCCAGGTTCAGGTAGATGGTCCGCCCCTTTCCGGTGCGGTTTTCGATGAGGACCGGCGAGCCTCGCGAGGTGGCCGCGCGGGCCGTGCCGGAACCCGCCTTCACATCGGGATCAAAACCCTGCAAGCGCGAGGCGGATGAAACCGGGGATGGGATGGCGCCCGCCTCGCCGCTCTTTCTCCAGAGGGTGGCGCTGCCGCGGATACCGAAGAGATCGTCCAATTGCCCGCTTGCCAGCCTGCGGCAGTGATCGTCCATGGCCGCGGTCATGTTGTCGGCGATCACGGCGCCGCCGGCGCGCACAAATGCTTCGATCCGCCGGCATTCGCGCGCCGACATGGCGATGGACTGGGGCAGTATCAGCACCTTGTATCCCTGCTGGATCAAGACGTCGTTTTCCACCTGCTCATACGAGACGAAATCGTAGTCGAGTCCGAGATCTTCGAGGATACGGGCAAAGCTATCGCGGACGCGGGCCAGCCGGGAATGGATCTGCTCATAGGATGCCAGGCGGCGGTACCAGGTGCCGCCGTCCTCGCGCGAGTCGAGCATCCAGTGCGCGCGAATGCTGGCCTGCGAGTAATGAACGGCGATGCGGTCGCGCTCCGGGCGCAGGGCGAAGAGCTTGGGGGCCACGGCTTTCAGTTCGGCGAAGAGCGGCGCCAGATCCATGCCGCGCGGTGTAAGCGGCATGGCGGGAAGGTCCTTGCGGATGCAGCGGCTGGCGGCATCGTCCCACACGATCAGACCGCGGTCCTGGCACAGAGCCAGCCGCCAGAGTTGGCGCCGGATTCGGGCAATATCACTTCCGAAAACGGTGGCGAGCACGGGAGCGCCGGGCGGCAGGAACGAGGCGAGGATTTTGCGGCTGCCGGCGATATCGTAGGGCTCCAGCCAGTCGACGGCCCGGCTCAGGCGCCACAGGTCATATCCGCCCCAGGCGCTGGCCATTTGCGATCCGGCTATGCCGACCGGCGTGTCCGGGTCGAGCTGGTGAACCAGCGAGCGCAAGCGGTCGATGGCGCCCGTAAAGCTGATATCCATGAAAGCGCGATGATCGGCCCATGGCGCATAGTTCTCGCGCAGGTTCCGGGCGAGTTCCAGGCGTTCGCGGTCCTTGATCTCAAAAGTGGTGAGCGGGGTGACATCGTCCCAGCGCGCAAAGGAGGTTTCCCATTCCCGGTTCAGGTCGGCGAGGGTAGCGTACTGGGTCTGTAGCCACTGCCGGAAGGCGCCGAGAGTGGACGGGCTGAAGGAGTAGTCCATGGGCGAGGTGAACGAGCCGAGGGAGGGCTCATCGCGCAGATTGTAGAGCAGCGGCTTGTCAGCCTTGTGCCGGCTCACGATCGACTGCACTTTCTGCCTGGCTTGCTCCCAGAAAGCGGGATCCTCGAAAGAAGGATTGCGGGCCAGGAAGCGCTTGTCGCGGGTGGTGGTGTAGCCCTGCCAATCGCTCTGATAGAGAGCGGCCCGCGCGGAATGGAACCCCAGCTCCGCGATCATGTTGTCCACATAAAAACCGAAACCGAGGCCGGGCCAAAGGCGGGAGTCATCGCTGGCGGGGCACTGTTCCGCCGTGAATCCGAGCTCCTTCATGCGCCGGATCCAGGTGGGGAATTCGGAAGCGGCGGGAGATTCGCCGGCGCTCCACATGATGACCTGGTATCGATCCCAGCCTCTCCAGGGGCGGACCGTTTGCGCGTGCAGCCCCGCCGCCAGCGCGGCAGCCAATACCCAAGAGGCCGGTTTCACGCGCGAGCCAGCCTGCTACTCATGGACCACCTGCACGAGCTTGCCCTGAGGGGTCAGCGGGATGCGATCCACCCAGTCGATGGAGACCGGCATCCCGTCCGTGAAATTGTGAATGATGCTGCGCAGATGGACCTCCCGGTCCGCCGGGAACGGCGTCCCGCGCAACCGGATGCACAGCTCCTTTTCGCCCCGGACAGCCACCTGGAACTGCTTCACCTCAGGGAACTCCTTGAAGAGATGGTTCCAATAGAGGCAATTGATGGTCTTTCCGCCGGGCAAGCGGAGAAGGCCGGCGATGCGGCCATGGATCTCCGCGAAGGCGCGGATACCGGATTCGTCCCGGTCCTCGGCGGCATATGCAGCCAGGTCCCCTACCTCATATCGCAGGAAGGGAGTTCCCCGGCAGACGGTGCTGGTCCAGACCAGGCGGCCGCTCTGGCCGGGCGCCGCCGGCCGCCCGTCGTCATCGACGATTTCGGCAAACAGGAAAGGCCGCAGCAGGTGTAGTTTCGCCGCATTCATCGGCTGATACGCCATTACGGACAATTCCCGGCCTCCATAGCAGTTGAGAATCGGGACTCCGAAGGCGCGGCGGAAGATCTCGGACTGCGATTCAAACAGCATCTCTCCGCCGTTCCAGGCGGTGTGAACGCTTCCCGGGGGTGGCGCGGCGCCGCGCTCCACCACGCGTTGCGCCACGGCCTCCAGCAGGCTGGTGAAACCGAAGATCACCACCCGGCGACGCCTTCGGATCTCCGCCAGGACGCGGTCCACGGTAGCGTCGTTGATCTCGTAACCGGGTATGATCACTTCATTTCGCGCCGAGGCCAGCCAACGGCTTCGCGACTGCTGCATCTTGCCGATATCGCGGTCCGATCCCCAGATGCAGATCATGGTCATGCCGGGACGCCAGCCCATCCGCCGCCAGCAGTAGACCGATGTGGCAACGCTCACGTCGATCATGGGTTGATCGTGGAAAAAGAAAGTCGGCTCGCCGGTAGAGCCGCCGCTGGAGTTGATCTTACCCTTCAGGCCGAAGCGGGGAGCCATTTCCCGCGGATGGAACCGGGTGGCCAGGTCGTTCTTGGTGAGGATGGGAAGCGAAGGCCACACCCGCCAGAGCTCTTCGACGTCCTGGATGGAGGCGGCCTCGCGCCATTCCGGCAGAGCGTCGGCGCGGCTGCCGAAGTAGTGGAGCTGGGCTAACAGTCTCCGGCCCAGCTCACGCCGCGATTCGACGGGAGAGAGTATCTCGAACCTGTCCAATTCCCGCCACGCGACCTCCAACCCGTTTCGCCGGACGTAGAGCCACCAGAACGCCTCAGTGATCATGCCTGCTCACTCCCTTAGGATACCCTGCGAGGTCGCCGGCTGGACCGTACGGTACAGTTCGATTTCCTCCTGATATCGACATATTTCGATGGACAGCGGAAAATGGAGGAGTGCTATAATCCTGGAATCGTTTGGGTGTCGGAGCCGCCGAGTTACTCGGCAGACATACTATGTTTGGTCGATTCAAGCCGCGCCTCCTCACGCTAGCGCGAAACCGAAGTCTGCATCGGAAAAACGGTGCGATTGTTCTCTACTATCACGGGGTAACGGAGCGCATTTTCGATCGGGTGGTGCAAGCGCTGCATATGCCCCTCGATGAGTTCGAGAAACAGGTTCAGTACTTACATAAGTACCATACCGTCATTTCGATGGATGAGTTTTGCGAAGCTCTCGAGAAGCGGCGGCTGCACTCGTCCCAGGTGGTCCTGACCTTTGACGATGGATTCAAGAACAACCTGACGGTAGTAGCACCAGCGTTAAGATCTTACGGTATGCCCTTCGCGGTTTTCATCAGCACGGAGAACGTGGAGAAGGGATGGCGGTTTCCGGGCTACCAGATGCGCGCCTCCATCTGGTGTACGGATCGGGATACGCTGACCATGCCGAGTCTCAACCTGCGGCTTCCCATCCGCACCTCCGAAGAGCGGCTGATGGCCATCGAACTGATGGGCGATAAGATGCGGGACCTGACCGAAACGGACTTAAAGGTCCTGCTGGCTGAACTGAGAGCGCACATTCCAGACAGTCGATGGTCGGAGCTGGACGAGATGTTTCCCGCCAGCGCGGTGATGAACTGGGATGAAGTGCGCGCGCTGCATGCACAAGGCGCGACCATCGGGTCCCATTGCCACTCCCACGCAGTCCTGCACCGGCTTCAAGACT
>JBEKYE010000033.1:0-19343 GCA_049511275.1 Bryobacteraceae bacterium | reverse complement strand
AGAACCTGACCTTCGTTCTATTAGGCAACGCCGCGAAGATCCGCGATGTCGCCGCGAAATACGGACCCAAAGTGATGGAGAAGCAGGCCCGGCAGCCGGGATGGGCGGGGATGTAGGAGCGCGCGCCTCCACCAACGGATTGTTGCGGCTTCCCCGCCACATTCGAATTCACATGACGCTGCCTGCCGGTCCTGTTCTGACACCCGCTCGGCAAATGTGTGAGATGCTGGCTCCATGCGATTCGTCCCTTTGTGCGGCTTCTTCACCGCTGCCTTGCTCTTCGCAAGCGACGCTTACCCGCCACCTCGCTTCGTCGATCCCGGGAGGGTTCCAAAGCTCGAATCAGCGTTTCCGGAGATCGACCAGATCTTCTCCCGTTACGCGGCCGAGCTGAAGATTCCAGGCCTGGTGTGGGGCGTCGTCATTGATGGCCGGCTGGCGCATGTCGAATCGGCCGGCGTCCGCGATCGCTCCTCCAACGCTCCCGTCACGGCGGGCACGGTGTTTCGCATTGCTTCGATGACGAAGAGCTTCACCGCTCTCGCTATTCTCAAGTTGCGTGATGAGGGCAAGCTGTCGCTCGAAGATCCCGTGTCGAAGTGGCTTCCCGAATTCGCGCGCATGGAGCTGCCGACGCGCGACAGCGCGCCGCTCCGGATCCGGCAGCTCCTCAGCCACAGCGCCGGCTTCCCGGAGGACAATCCCTGGGGCGACCAGCAACTAAGCGCCAGCGACGCCGATCTCACCGGATGGCTTCGCCGCGGGATCCCGTTTTCCACGCCTCCCGGCACACGCTACGAATACTCCAACTACGCCTTCGGCCTGCTGGGCCGCATTGTGACCAAGGCCTCGGGCATACCCTACGAGAAGTACGTCCGCGCCGAGATTCTGGCAAAGCTGCACATGGACGCGTCCACATTCGAGTTCTCCCAGGTGCCCGCCGGCAACCGCGCGGTGGGCTATCGTCTGCAATCGGACGGAACCTACCTTGAAGAAGCGCCCCTCCCGCAGGGCGCTTTCGGTTCGGCGGGTGGCCTGCTCACCACGGCCGCGGATCTCGGCAAGTACGTCGCGTTCCACCTCTCGGCGTGGCCGGCGCGCGACGACCTGGAGGAGGGCCCCGTGCGCCGCGCTTCAGTGCGCGAAATGAGCCACATGTGGACTCCTTCGAGCCTGACCGCGGGGCGCTCCAACGGCACGCTGCGGGCCGCCGAGACCGGCTACGGATACGGCCTGCGCACCACCACCGATTGCCGCTTCGAACACATCGCCGGCCACGGTGGCGGGCTTCCCGGCTTCGGTTCCTACATGGCGTGGCTCCCGGACTATGGGGTCGGCATGTTTGCCATGGCCAACTTGACGTATGTGGGGCCCTCCGAGCCCATCAGCCAGGCGTGGGACGTCCTGCTGAAAACCGGCGGCCTGCAGAAGCGCGAGTTGCCCGCTTCGCCGGTCCTCTCGCAGATGCGCGACCACATCGTGAATCTCTGGAAGTCGTGGGACGACGCGAAGGCCAGGCAGATCGCTGCCATGAACCTGTTCCTCGACGCGCCACTGGCCCAGCGGCGCGCCGAGATCCAGAAGCTGAAGGACGAAGTTGGCGACTGCACCGCGGCAGGCCCCCTCATCCCCGAGAACTGGCTGCGGGGTCAGTTCAACATGAACTGCGGGAAAGGCATCGTCAGTGTCTTCTTCACGCTTGCGCCCACGCAGCCACCCGCCCTGCAGTACCTCGCCTTCCGCAAGATCGATTCAGACAGCGTCCGGCTGAGTGCTCCAACTGGCCCACCAGCCGGTGTCGCCTGCTCCCAGTAAGCTGGTTATCGCCGCGCTTGGCAGGCCAGGTAGTCACGCAACCGCCGCTGCGCCGCATCGCGATCCGCGATACAACTGAGGAAGGAGGCGTAGCTCTCGGATGGTCGACACCTTCACGCGCAGGACGTTCCTGGGATGCACGGCGGGTGCGATTGGCGCACTGGCCGCGGCGCCGGCGGAGGAGCTGGTGAAGAACCGCCCGCCGCTCGCGGCCAGTGCCTTCTACCGGCTGCCGCTGACTTCGGTGAGGCCCGGCGGCTGGTTGAAGGACCAGCTCCGCAATCAGGCCGATGGCATCACCGGCCACCTGGACGAATTCTGGCCCGACGTCGGCCCGAACTCAGCCTGGCTCGGCGGCGCGGGCGAGGGGTGGGAACGCGGACCTTATTATCTTGACGGCCTCCTGCCGCTCGCCTACCTGCTGGATGATCCGAAACTGATCGCCAAGGTGAAACCGTGGGTTGACTGGACGCTCGATCGGCAGCGGCCTGATGGATCCATCGGTCCGGAAAAAAACAAGGACTGGTGGCCCATCATGATCATGCTGAAGGTGCTGACGCAGTACCAGGAGGCCACCGGCGATCCGCGGGTCGTTCCGGTGATGGAAAAGTATTTCGCCTGCCAGTCGCGGATGCTGGCCGCCGAACCCCTGCAGAGCTGGGCCATCTATCGCTGGCAGGATGAGTTGGCCAGCCTGCTGTGGCTCTACAACCGGACCGGCGGCCCCCAACTGCTCGGGCTGGCCCAACAACTCAGGGCTCAAGGTTTCGACTGGCGGAAATTCTACGAGAATTTTCCATACAGCGGGCGCATCGCGCGGGGACAGTCGGGGCACGAAAGCCATGGCGTCAACAATGCCATGGGCTTGAAAACGCCCGCCCTGTCGTACCTGATCTCTCACGATCCCGCGGATCGGGCGGCCACCGGGCTGATGCTCGGCGCGCTGGACAAGTTTGAGGGGCTGCCCAATGGCATGTTCAGCGCGGACGAGCACTTCGCGGGACGTAACCCGTCGCAAGGAATCGAGCTTTGCGCGGTGGTGGAAATGATGTTCTCTCTCGAACTGGGCCTGGCTGTGCTGGGTGACGCCCGGCTGGCAGACCGGCTGGAGAAGATTGCGTTCAATGCCCTGCCCGGCGCACAGACTGCCGATCAGTGGAGCCATCAGTACGACCAGCAGCCGAACCAGGCCATGGTTTCGCTCGGACGCCGCGACTGGACCACCAACGGGCCGGAATCGAATCTGTTCGGACTGGCGCCGAACTTCGGCTGCTGCACCGCCAACCTTCACCAGGGCTGGCCGAAATTCGCGGCGTCTCTATGGATGGCCTCGCCCGACGATGGACTGGCGGTTGCCGCTTATGCCCCAAGCGAAGTACACACGAAGATCCGGGGCGTGGATGTCGTGATGGAAGAGAATACCGAGTATCCCTTCCGCAACCAGATCAGCCTGAGCGTGTCTCCCGCATCGCCGGTCAGCTTCCCGCTGTATTTGCGGATTCCTGAGTGGACCAGCGATCCCGTAGTTGTGGCCGGCGGACAAAGAGTGGAGGGGCTGCGGCCGGGAAGCTATCACCGGATCGAGCGCGAATGGCGCAGGGGCCAGCGAGTGGAGATCACCTTGCCAATGCCCGTCCGGGCCGTACCGGGATTCAACGGCTCCGTTTCGGTGGAGCGCGGACCGCTGGTCTACTCTCTTCGTATCGGTGAAGCCTGGAGCAAGCTCAAACAGACCGGCCCGGTGACCGATTGGGAGGTGTACCCAACGTCGCCCTGGAACTACGGCCTCAGAGTCGACCTGAATCATCCCGCCGCGTCATTTGAAGTACACGAAGATCCCGTAGCCCGGCAGCCATTCAACAGGAGTTCACCGCCGGTCATGCTGGAGGCGAAAGGGCGTAGGCTGCCTGAGTGGGTCATCGTCGACGACAGCGCGGCTCCTCCGCCCCAGAGTCCGGTAACCAGCAAGTTGGAGGATGAGACGGTCACCCTGATCCCCTATGGTGCCGCGCGCCTGAGAATCACGTCCTTCCCTGTACTGGGGCCGGACCAGCGGCCGAACCAAGCGGAGCAGCAGGAAAGCGTAGATGTGTGTAAACCGGAGTAGACTGGGGCTGGAGAGCCCCATGTCCAGAACGCCCCTTATCATGCTTCTTGCCGTGCTTGCGGGCGCGGCCGTATTGCCGGCGCAGACCGCCGGCACCATCCAGGCCCTGGGTGCCGCCAGTCTCAGCGTCCAGCCCGATCAGGCGCTGCTAACCGTATCGGTATCCACCGACGGCGCCACGGCGCAGCAGGCAGCGCAGCAAAATGCAACCCAGACCAACGCGGTCTTGAACGCGCTCAAGCAGGTGCTGGGTCTGAGCGGCAGCATCCAGACCATCGGCTATTCCGAGTATCCGCGCTACAGCAGCGGCACGAACCCCAGCATTATCGGCTACACCGCCGCCAACACGGTGCAGGTAACCACGTACGATTTAACGCTTGCCGGAGCGCTGATCGATGCCGCCAGTCAGAGCGGCGCTTCGACTGTAGGCGGCCTCACGTTCGGCCTGCGCGATCCGGACCCCACAAAGCAGCAGGCGCTCACCGCGGCCGCCAAGCAAGCCCTGGCCCATGCTTCCGCCATCGCTGCCGGACTGGGGGCCAAGGCCGGGCCGGTGGTCTCGGCGCAGGAGTCCGCCGCCGCCTCGCCGGTCGTTATGGGCGCTGCTCCCAGCGCCTCCACTCCCATTCAGACCGGCTACGTGACCGTGACCGCCAGCGTCACCGTCACCGTGCAGCTACAATAGCCTAGCCAGCCTGCGCTAATATGCAACCTGGAGGTTGCTCAAGCATGAATGACCGTATTGAAAAGCGTATGGAACTCAAAGCGCCGGTCTCGCGCGTCTGGCGCGCACTGACGGATTATCGCGAATTTGGCGAGTGGTTTCGTGTAAGCCTGGATGGCCCATTTGCGCCGGGCCAAGTCTCGCGCGGCCACATTACCTATCCTGGCTACGAGCACCTCCAATGGGAGGCCGTCATCCAGAAAATGGAACCCGAGCGGCTGTTTTCCTTCACCTGGCACCCTTACGCCGTGGAATCCAATAAAGACTATTCAAAGGAAACGCCCACACTCGTCGAATTCAGGCTGGAGAAGACTGCGATTGGCACGCTGCTTCTCCTTACGGAGTCCGGCTTCGACAAGATTCCTCCCGACCGCCGCGCCGACGCATTCCGCATGAATGACGGCGGGTGGACGGAGCAAATGAAGAACATTGAGAGCCATATTGCGCGGCCGTGAGTTTTTTACGCCCTTACCAACGCGGGCAGATTGTCGGAAGCGCCGTCGGCGATGAAGCCGCGGCTCCGGACTGAGCCACCCGCGCCGCCCCGCCTCACAAATAGGTCGGCAGAATGTGCAACTCCGTCACTACCGCCCGCGGCGGCAGCTTGGCAACGGCCAATACCGCTTCGGCCACATCCACGGGCTGCAATGCCTTGGCCAGCATTTCGGGGGCGGGCTTCACCGGACGTTTCTCCAGCATTTCGGTATCCACCAGACCCGGACAGATCACGCAGGTACGGATTCCGTTCTCCTTTTCCTCGACTCGAATCGCGTGCGCGAGGCCAAGCAGGCCGCGCTTGGAAGCCTGGTAGGCAGCCCCGGAAACATCCGGGACCAAACCCGAGATGGAGGAGATGTAAATCAGATGACCGGAGCCGGCCTCCCGCATCCGCGGCAGCACCGCGCTGGTGATGTAGTAGGCGCCGTTCAGATTCACGCTCAACAGCATGTCCCACATCCTGGGGTGCAGGCGCTTCATCGATCGGTCCGGGGTGTTGGTTCCCGTGACGTAAACCAGAACATCTACCTTGCCGAATGTCGCGCAAGTTCGCTCCGCCAGTTGCTCCATCTCGACCGAAACCGAAGCGTCGCCGGGCGCAATATCGATGGCATAGCCCTCCTTGGCAAGCTGCTCCTGCAAGATCCGCAAACGATCTCCGCGCCGGGCGGAGGCGACCACGCGCGCGCCTTCCCGGGCGAACAAAACGGCGGTCTCGCGGCCGATCCCGCTGGAGGCACCGATTACCAGTACAACCTGATCTTTCAGTGAAATGGCCATCCTAGAATTATGGCAGCGTTGCAACTTCGGCGTATCCAATGCGGGTGCGTCCCGAAAACAATAAGGCGAATCCCTACCTGCTGGAAGTTTATTCTGGCAGCTAGACGCGTCATTCCTTACAGCCTCGATCCACGCGCTTGACTCTTCGGTCGTGCCATTTCCAAGAGACGTACTCGGCATGCGCTAAAATTCCATGTGATGGACGAAGAAAACAAAGACAAGATCGAGGCTGCGGCTGCGGTGTCCGTTGGTGCCGGTGTTGGCGGCGCTGGTGGGGCAACGGTCGGCGTCTTGGAACTCGCCGCTCAAGGCGCTGCAACGGCACTGTCAGCAAGTATGGTCATTGGGTTGGGAGCCGTTGCTGGAGGGGCGATTGCTTACGGCGTCTTCCGGTTCTTCAAGAAGCGGAAGTGAACGTGGGTTTGCAGCTCCACTGCGGATCGCGCGTGGTGGCCGGCGTGTGCCGGCGATCCTGCTCGTTGGGGCTTTCATTCAAACTCAGAAGCGCGGCCGCCCGCCTCTGAGGGCTCCCGACCGCCCTATTGCCAGCCGCCTCCCAAAGCCCGATAGAGATCGACGAAGGCGAGCAATTCCTGCAGGCGCAATTGGGCCTGGGTCAGTTGTCCCTGAAACAGGTCGCGCTCGGCGTTGAGCACTTGCAGGTAACTGTCGGCGCCGCCCTGGTAGCGCAGAGTCGAGAGGCGCGTCGCCTCCGTCAGCGCCTGAACCAGATGGTCCTGCTGGCTGCGCTGCTCGCGGGTGCGATCGTAGCGGATCAGCGCGTCCGACACCTCACGGAATGCGGTGTAGATGGTCTTCTGATAGCTGATGAGCATCTCCCGTTTCTGCGCCTCCGAGAGGCGCACCGCAACGCGAACCTGGCCGGCGGTGAAGATAGGCAGGAGCGCGTCGGGAGACAGGGTCCAATAGCTCGCCGGACCGGTGAACAACTGGGTGAGCGCCCGGCTCTGCACGCCGAGAATGCCGGTGAGCGAAATCTGGGGGAAGTAGTACGCCTTTGCCACCCCGATCTGCGCATTGGCGGAGATCAGTTTCTGCTCGGCCGCGCGGATGTCGGGCCGGCGGTCAATCAGGGAAGACGGCAAGCCGGGTGGGAGCTGCGGCGGCAGCACGAAACTCTCGATCGGCTTCCCGCGCGCGATATCGCCGGGGAGGTTTCCCAGCAGGAGGTTCAACGCATTCTCCACCGGTCCAATATCACCCTCCACGCTCGCGATCCGCACCGTGGCGAGATAGAGAAACTGTTCCGCCTGGTAGACATCCAGTCCGGTGGCGGCTCCGTGATCGTGGCGAAGGCGGATCAATTTCAGGTTGTGTTCGGCAATGTCGCGCGTGCTGCGGGCGATCTGCAGTTCCAAATCGCGTTCGCGCAGTGTGAAGTAGTCGCCGGCCACGTCGCCGACGAGCGACACGGTGACGCCGCGTCGGGCTTCTTCCGTAGCCAGGTATTCGGCGCGTGCGGATTCCTTCAGGCGCCGGATGCGGCCCCACAGATCCAGCTCCCAAGAGAGCGACGCGCCGGCTTGGGTGTAAGTGACCGTGGACGGAAAACCGGGCGAAGTCGGTTGGGCGCCGATGGTGGACGACTGCGTCCCGGTGTACTGTCCGCTGCCATAGACGAATGGATACTGGTTGGCGCTGGTGATGCGGTACCGGGCGCGCGCTTCCTCCACACGTTCGGAAGCCAGCGCAAGGTCGAAGTTGTGCGCCAGCGCAGTGGAAATGAGTTGTTTGAGAGTGTCGTCGGGGAACAGGTCGGGCCACCGGGTGTCGGCGAGCGATGCCTGGCTTGGCGCCGGATCGCCGCGGTATTGGCCGGGCGCCGGCACGGAAGGCCGCTTGTAGTTGGGGCCCGCAGTGCAGGCGGCCAGGAACAGCAACAGAGAGCAGCAGAGGACTCTCACTGGGCCTCCGCCAGCGGCTCGATGCCAGGCTTCGGCTTGCGCACGCCGATCGACTGAATCACGGCGAAGAGCACTGGCACGATGAAGATGGCCAGCAACGTGGCCGCGTTCATGCCGCCGAAGACCGCAGTGCCAAGGGAGCGCCGGGAAGCCGCGCCGGCTCCATGGGCGATCAGCAGGGGCGTGACTCCCAGGATGAAAGCGAATGAGGTCATCAAAATGGGGCGTAGGCGAAGGCGAGCGGCTTCCAGGGCTGCCTCCCGGATCGAGTGTCCAGCCTCAAAACGCGTGCGCGCGAATTCCACGATCAGGATGGCGTTCTTGGCGGCCAGCCCGATCAGCGTGACGATGCCGATCTGAGTGTAGATGTCGTATGGATACCCGCGCAGCCAGACGGCGAACAGCGCTCCGAAAAGACCGAGCGGCAGCGCCAGCAGAACGGCGAACGGTATCGACCAGCTTTCGTACAGCGCAGCCAGGAACAGAAAGACCAGCACGGCTGCGAAACCGAAGATGAAGCTTTCGTGGCCTTGAGCCTCTTTCTCCTGGTAGGTGGTTCCAGTCCATTCGTAGCTATAGCCAGCAGGGAGATTGGACGCGGCCACTTCCTCCATGGCTTCGACCGCTTGGCCGCTGCTGTAGCCGGAAGCCGGAGTGCCGATCAACTGCACGGCGCGATTCCGGTTGTAGCGGTAGATCACGTCGGGTCCGGCCGTAGCCGTGACGGTGCAAAGAGTGCCAAGCGGGACCATGTCGCCTCCACCCGTGCGGACGTAGAAGCGGTTGATGTCGCGAGGCTCGGTGCGGAATTCCGGCTCGGCCTGAACCATCACCTGCCAGGTGCGGCCAAAGACGTTGAAGTCGTTCACATAGAGGCCGCCGAGGAAGGTCTGCAAGGCATCGTAGACGTTGGTGGTGGGTATGCCCAGAGTCTGGACCTTATCGAGGTCGACATCGACTTTGTAGGACGGAACATTGGAGCGGAAGGTGTTGACCACGCTTCCGATCTCTGGGCGTTCGCGGGCGGCCTGGGCCGTCATGTCGGCCACCTGGGCCAGGTCCCCGACGCCGGCGCCGATGCGGTCTTCGAGCATGAACTGGAATCCTCCGGTGGTGCTCAGTCCCTGGATGGGAGGCTGGCCGAAGGCGTTGCTGCTGACTTCCGGGATGCGCGCCAGTTCCCGCTGGATGGCGGCAATAATGCTGCGGAACTGCAGCTCCGGAGCGGTGCGTTCGTCCCACGGCTTCAGCCGGGTGATCACGGTGGCGACGTTTGAACTGGAGGTGCGCGTGGAGATGTCCAGTCCGCCGAGAGCAAAAGTGCCCGCTACGCCCGGGATCTTGCCGATCAGTTCTTCCGCCGTGGCGGTGGCCGCGGTGGTGCGCTCTAAGGACGCGGCATCGGGCAGGCGAACGGTCACGTAGATGGTGCCCTGGTCTTCGTCGGGAAGAAAGCTGGTGGGGAGATGGCGAAACAGCGCGCCGGCGGCGAACCAGAAGCAGAATAACCCCAGCAAGGCCAGCGCCGACCGGCGGATCAGCAGGGCCACGCCCTCCAGATAACGGCCGCGGGTCCACTCAAATACGCGGTCGAACCCGTTGAAGAAGCGTCGAAGGGGGCCGCGGGTCTGCATTTTCGGCCGCAGGAGTATGGCGCTCAGGGCGGGGCTCAACGACAGGGCGTTGAAAGCGGAAATCAGCACGGACACCGCGATGGTGAGGGCGAACTGCTTGTAAATTTGTCCGCTGATGCCGCCCAGGAAGGCCACCGGGATGAACGCCGCGGCCAGAATGCAGGCGATCGCCACCACCGGAGCGGACACTTCCTCCATGGCCCGGATGGCGGCCAGGCGCGGCCCCAGGCCCTCATCGATGTGACGCTGCGCCGCCTCCACCACTACGATGGCGTCGTCCACCACGATGCCGATGGCCAGCACCAGGCCGAACAGGCTGGTCATATTGATGGAGAAGCCCAGCAGCGGGAACAGAGCGAAGGTGCCCACAATGGCCACCGGGACGGTGAGCAGCGGAATCAGCGTGGCGCGCCAGTTCTGCAGGAACAGGAAGACTACGATAATCACCAGGCCGGTGGCTTCGAACAGCGTCATCATCACTTCGTGAATGGACGAGCGGACGAACATGGTGGAGTCGTACGGGATGATGACGTCCAGGCCCGCGGGGAAGGTCTTCCGGGCGTTGTCGCAGAATTTGCGGACGCGGTCCGCGGTGGCCACGGCGTTGGCGCCGGGAGAGAGGTAGATGATAACGTTGCCCGCGGGGGCGCCGTTGACGTGGCTGAAGCCGCTATAAGTGACGGCCCCGAGTTCCACCCGGCCGATATCGCGAATGCGCAGCAGACCGGTGTCCGGGCGGGCGCGCAAGACGATCTCTTCGAATTCGGAAGGCGTCACCAGGCGTCCCTGGGCGCTCACCGAATACTGGAACGCGGTGCCGGCGGGCGAAGGCGGCTGGCCGATCGATCCGGCGGGATTCTCCCGGTTTTGCGCCAGAATGGCGTCGTTGATGTCACTGGCCGTGACTCCCAATTGCGCCATCCGGTCGGGGTCCACCCAGACGCGCATGGAGTAGACCTGGGCGGCGCCCAGCCGCGCCTCGCCCACGCCATCCACGCTGGCCAACTGGTTCAACAGGTTGATCTGCGCGTAGTTGGTGAGGAACAGCGAGTCGTAGCGATTGTCCGGAGCGGTCATGGAGACAACCATGAGGAAGGCGGTGGAGACCTTCTTCACCACCACGCCCTGGCGCTGCACGTCGGGGGGAAGCCGCGGCAGGGCGATATTCACGCGGTTCTGCGTCTGCACCGTGGCGATGTCCGGATTGGTGCCCAGCTTGAAGGTCACACTAATGGTGAGACTGCCATCGTTGGCGCTGCTGGACATGAAGTAGATCATGCCGTCGAGCGCGATCAACTGCTCTTCGATGGGCTGGGCTACAGTCTTTTCGATGTCCTGCGAATTGCCGCCCAGGTAGCTGGTGGTGATCTGCACGACGGGCGGGACCACATCGGGGTAACTGGCCAGGGGGAGATTGGGGATGGCGACACTGCCCAGGATGACGATCACGATGGCGATCACCATCGCGAAAACGGGATGATCGATGAAGAACCGCGCCATGGCTCAGTTGCCCGCCCTCCGCGGAGTTGCCGGCGCGGATTCGGGAGCGTGATACGGCTGCGGCAGGACCTTGCTCCCCGGTCTCACCCTCTGCTGGCCTTCGACGACCACGCGATCTCCCGGCTGCAGGCCCTGTTCGATGATCCAGGAGCTGCCCACCCGGTCGCCGGTGGTCACCGGCTTCACTTCAACCTTGTCGCCCGGTCCGACGGTGTAGACCGTCTGCACGCTCTGCAACTGCTGGATGGCTTTCTGTGGGATCAGAATTGCGCCCTTGCGCTCGGCTACCTGCACCCGGATGCGGCCGAATTGTCCGGGAAGGAGGGAGTGCCGGGGGTTGGGGAAACGGGCCTGCAACTCGAGGGTCGCGGTCTTGGGGTCCACCTGGTTGAGCGAATTCTCGATGTGGCCGGTGGTGGGGAATTCAGACCGGTCGGCGAGAATCAAGGTGAGCGGCAAAGCCGCGGCGGGCAGTCCGCCCTGGCGGGTCCACGACAGGTAATCGGATTCCGTAACCTTGAAGCGGACCCAGATGGGGTCGAGCGGCACGATGGTGGTGAGCGGTTGAGCCGAGGCGGGTGTCACCAGGCCGCCGACCGGAATCAGGGTATCGCCGATGCGGCCGCTGATGGGCGCGAGGATGGTGCCGTAATGCAGGTTCAACTCCGCCGCGTTCAGGGCAGCCTGCTGCGCTTCGAGCTTGGCCTGCATGGAGGCGATCTGGGTGCGTGTGGAAAGGCTGGCCTGTTCGACGGTGGCTTTCAACGCGTCGACATTCGCCTGGTTGGCTTTCAGCGCGGCGGCAGCGGCATCCAGGTCCTGTTTGGACGCGGCGTCGGCCTGGACCAGCGGGATGAGACGGTCGACATCCTGTTGGGCCTTGACCAGGTTTGCCTCCGCCGAGGCCAGGTTCGCCTGCGCTTGCAGGAGGGCGACCTGTTTGTGGGCGAACTCCAGATCGGCTTCGCTCTGGTGGAAGTTCCCCTTGGCCTGCTGAACGGCGGCATCGTACGGGCGAAGATCCAGCACGTACAGCGTCTGACCAGCGGTCACCTCTGCGCCGGGGCGAAAATCCCACCGTTCGATGTAGCCCTCCACGTGGCTGCGGACTTCGACCATGTCGCGGGCATAGGTTTGCGCCGCGAATTCCGAAAAGATGGGGACGTCGGCGGCCGCCACCTCCATCACGACAACCGTGGCAGGCGGCGCTTGAGCAGGGTCGGTCTTGTGGCCCGATGCCGCGCATCCTGCCAGCAGAATCGCCGCAAGCAAGGCGAAAGAACCGGCGGTTGGTAAAGGAATCTTCGGGTATTCGTTTCTGGATGACATTACTTTTTCTTCGGATGAAGCCATTAAACCGGGGTGCCCATCCCGGACAGAATCGTCGAGACCACCAGCTCATCGCCGAGCTTTGAGCTGATCATCAGGTCGTAGAGATGGGGGTCCCGCCAGTTCTGGCCGAAATTCATCTGTACGTAGCGCGCACGCTCCGCATCCTTCGCACGGACCCATCCGGGGACGTCGGAGTCTCCGCGGGTGTGCTGCCGGGCGCTCTCCACGCGGTCTCCGAAAGGTGCATACAGGAAAACGTGGAAAACGTCCGGACGGTTCTGCAGGATACACTGGCCGCCGCGCCCCACGATGACGCAATTGCCGGTTTCCCAGGCGTGTTCGATCGCCGCGCGCGCCAGCACGGCCGTGGTTTCGGCGTCGAACACGGCGGTCTCGGGCAGCACCGCCACGGCATCGAAAGCACCATGCCAGAGAGCGCGCCGGCTAATCCGGTGCACCCACGAGTCCACCCGTTCATCAAATTCGCAGGCGAGCTGCGGATCCACGTGAGCGAGATTGGCGATCTCCTCGATCAGGGCGCTATCGAGGAGTTCCCAGCCCAGGCGCTTGGCCACCAGGGCCGCAATGAGGTCGCCGCCGCTTTCGTACTCCCTCGCCACGGTCAGGGTGCGGTACATGAAATTACAACCTGATTATCTTAGGTAGCGCGGATGGAGTCAACGCGGCAGTAGGCCCTCCGCGCCAGGTCTGGGTCCCCGGCGTCAGGTCCCTTTTACCCGGGTCTGGCTTCCCGCGACGATCAGCGGTGTGCCTGTCGGCGTGCAAATCCCTATGCTGTCGGTCAACAGCACCGGGGTCCCCGATATCCGGACGCGCACGGCTGCGGTTGACCATCCGGCGCTCACGCACGGGCCGTTTCCGTCAGGCGGCACGAAAGGACAGCCGGAAACAACATAAGGTGGCCCTAGGGTGGCGACTGGCAGGCCGCCAACGCGCACACGTGGGCTCGGTTCCGACGGCTGGGCAGTTCCGCCGTGCACGCACATTACCGTCGCGCCTTGGTGTAGTAGAAAGCCTGGCATGACCGCTCCCTCAGGTTATCTCCATGGCTCCGTCATTCAGGCTGATCGTTGGTCCCGTAAGCGTGATCGAGGCGCCCTTGCCATTCGCGATCGTTATGCCGGCGTCGCTGACCAGGATCATGGCGCCGGTGCTCGTACGAAGCATAATGCCGCCGGATGGCCCCGGTGCGTCGCTGATCGCAATCGTATTCTGAGCGCTGGTCTGAAGAACCATGCTCGGCGAAATTGGCAAGCCCAGCGCCGCCGGCGCCGGCACCTCGGCGGAGCTGGCCCAAAAACCCCCTGTCCAGACGGGCAGATTCGGATCGCCCTGCTCGAACTCGATCCACACCGACGCGCCGATTGGCGGCACCAGGAATACGCCCATCTGTTTGCCTGCAACCGGGACCGCCGGCATGGCCCAGGCGGGCGGCCCGATACCATCGGCATCGGGAACGGAAACGAGGATGCGCGCGCGTTGTTCCGGGTCGACGTTGTTCATTACCGTTCCGCGATACTTCCCATAGTATCTTTTGGGTTCGCTCATAATGGCTCCCTTCGAAATGTTTCTAGCCGGTTGGTCGGATGAACAATATTACACTACACGCGCTTGACGCGGACCGAGCCGCCAACCCCTCCCGGCACCGGCCCCGTCGCCTCTGCGTTCTCGCGTGCGCGTGCCAGCGGCGCCGCTCGTGCTCTTCGCCGCCGCCCACGCTCGCGTCACCGGCGCGCGCGGGCTGGTAGCGATAATGCCTGAAGAAGAGACCGAAAATCTGGGGGTAGCTCGCAGTCAATCGAAACGCTCTCTCCTGAGCGTGGATGAAGGAACTGAAGATGCGCTGCATGCAGAGCAACCCGGGCAATTCGCCGCTCCGACGATTCCGCCAGGTGGTATTTTCTGTCACCGATGACCGGGTGGCCGATCGCTGAAAACTGCACTCGGACCTGATTCTGCAATCCAGTCACCAACGCAACTCGGACGAGCGAAGCGCCCCGAAGAGGGCGCTCGACGGAATATCGAAGTTCCGCACGGGCCGCTTTGGAGTCGCTCTCTGTGCGCAACGTTTGAAACATTCCTTCACGTCGAAAGTAGTGAACCAGCGTCCCTTCCCTGGTGCCCGGACGCCCGCGAACTACCGCGAGATACTGCCTCATGGGAGTATGGCTGAGAAACTGTCGGACGAGTGTATCGCGATCCGGCTCAGTTTTCGCGAAGAGCAGAACCCCGGACGTGAAACGATCGATGCGATGTACGACAAAGGCTCGCTGTCCCTTCCGTTTGAGTTTCGCGGAGAGAAGAGACCAGGCGGACGGAGTATCGGAGCCCTTAACCGGCACAGCCGGGAGTCCGGCAGGTTTATCGAGGGCCACCACGGCATCGTCTTCGTAAAGCACCAAAAGCTCCCGTGAGAAACCAGGCTGCCGCCGGTCCTTTTGGTGCGAAAAGTGATCCTGCTTTCCGGAACGGCTACCGCCCTTTCGTGGAAGTTTCTTCATTTGCACAGCGGCTGATCGTGTCTTTCCAGGCTATCGCATAAACAGTCTGCGAGCTGTCCTCTCGCGCGGCGTTGTCTTGAAATTCGCGGCTGCGTCGTGCAGCGGCGGCATCGCGATCCGAGTCGCTATTGCACATCGTAGGTCCGGATATCCTGCCCCTGAAGGTATTTGTCGAACCACGCCACGATGTGGTCGAGCCGCTCTACACGGTGGGTGGGCTTGCCGGAGCGCGAGAGTTCGTGCGATTCGCCGGGGAACCGTACCATCACCACGGTTTTCTTGAGGTACTTCAGCGCGCGGAACATCTGCTCGCCTCCATCGGCGGGAGGCGTGCGAAAGTCGGCTTCGCCCTCGATCAGCATGAGCGGTGTCGTCACGTCCTTGATATAGGTGATCGGCGACCGCTCCTTGAAATCCGCCTCCTGTTCCCAGGGCGCGCCGCGGAACCACGTCGGCGTGAACAGCGTGAAATCGGCGGTGTACCAGAAACCCGCCCAATCGGCGATGGACCGCTGCGAGACAGCCGCCTGGAACCGCTGGGTGTGGCCGATGGTCCAGTTGGTGAGGACGCCGCCGCCCGAGCCGCCCGTGACGCCGAGCTTTCCCGGGTCCACCCAGCCGCGCCGGATCAACTCGTCCACGCCGGCCATCAGGTCCTTGTAATCGTCGCCCGGGTAGTGGTACTGGATGACGTTCCCGAACTCCTGCCCGTAGGAGGTGCTCCCGCGCGGGTTGGGGTACAACACCACGTAACCTTTGGCCGCCATCCACTGGAATTCGTGATCGAAGGTGTAGCCATAGGCCGAATGCGGGCCGCCGTGGATGTCGAGGATCATGGGGTACTTCTTTCCTTCCTGGAAATCCGGCGGCCGCTCGACCCAGGCCTGGATGCGGCGCCCGTCGAAGCTCTTGTACCAGATCATCTCCGGTTCGGTGAGGTTGAGCTTTGAAAACAACTCGGCGTTGATGTGGGTCGCCTGCTGCATGCGGCCGGATCCGGGGTCCACCAGGAAAAGGTCGCCGATGTTCACCGGCGTGGAAATCAGCGCCGCCACCTTTGACGCGTCGGGCGTAGCGCTGTAGGAGTAGATATCGAAGTTGCCGTTGGTGACGGGTTCCACTTTGCCGGTTTCCGCGTCGACGCGCTTCAGGTTGACGCGGCCTTCCTCGGCGGCGGTGACGAAGATGCTGCGGCCGTCGGGACTCCAGTAGGGCTTCGCGCGCCCGCCGCCGCGCGGCGGCGCCTGGTCGCCGCCCACGCCGCCGGCGATATCGAAATCATAAGCGGCTGTGAGGTTCCTGGGCGTGGACCCCGGCTCCAGCGCGGTGAGGAAGAGATCGGGCTGGCTGTAGGAGCGCTGCGCCACGCCCTCGCCGTGATTGATGGCGCCGACGAACGCCATGTGGGATCCGTCGGGGCTGAGCGAAAGCCCTCCCATGGGACCATCGATGCCGGCGATCTTCGCGATGTCGCCGCCACGCGCGCCCACCACGTACAACTCGGCGTGCGGCGGCTCGTAATACGGCTCCTTCACGCGGTCGGAAATAAAGTAGATCTTCGCGCCGTCTTTCGACCACACGCAGTCTTCCTCGCTGAACTCGCCCCGGGTGACTTGCCTCGCCTTCTGTGGGGCGCCGGGCTCGCCGGGGACATCTACCACCCAGATGTGGCCGGGCCGCCCGGGCTCGGTATAGCCCGCGCCATTCATGCGGTACGTGGCGCGGGTGATCACCCTCACGTCGCTCTCCTCCGCAGCGTCTTTCTTCTGATCGAAGTCCTTGTCCTGGGTCGTGGAGGAGAACGCGACGGTGTGGCCGTCCGGCGACCATACGATTCCGCCGGCGCCCTTCGGCATGTCGGTGAGCGCGCGCGCCTCGCCGCCCTCCATGGAGAGCAGGTAGATCTGTGCCGGCTGCGGTTTGCCGTCCTTTTCCACCGCGCGCTGGAAGGCGACCAGTTTGCCGTCGGGCGACCAGTGGGCGTCGGAATCGTGGGGCCCCGAGGTCAACTGCCGCGCGGCCCCGCCCTGGGCGGGAACCATCCACAGGGCGGTTTCGTAGTTATCGTGTTTGGGGGTGACACGGACGTGCGTGTAGATGACTTTCGACCCGTCCGGCGAAATCTGCGCGTTGGCGATCCATTGGAAAACGTAGAGATCGCTGTCGGTGATGGAACGTCGGACGTCTCCGCCGAACGCTGAGGAAGCCAGCAGGAGTGCCGCGGCGGCCACAAGACCCTTGAATGCACCTTGGTTCATTGGTTGATTATGGCGCAGTTCCAGCGTTTACCGCTGGCCCGTTTCCATACAACCCCCTTTCAGCCGGGACTTCCATTTCGGCTCCCGGTTTTCGGTTAGCCTATCACAGCGGCCTCAGCGCTCGCGGTTGGGCCGTGCGCCAGTGGGGCCCGCCCGGCTCGGCGGCAGGGTGCGACAGCGTGGCGCGTTCTCGCGTCGACGCGCCCGGCACCGGCGGATCGTGAAGGTCGTAGCGAACCGGACACCAAGGGCGGTGGAGGAAGACCGCCCCTGGGTCCGGGGTTGGTTGAGGGTTGGCAAATGGACCAAGCGTGGTGACTTCCTCCCTGTCATCCACTTCGTAGCTTTCGGTAGCCTCACGGACCATGCCATTTTTCGTTAATGGGTGCCGAATGCCATTGGATATGGAAGGAGCAGCCCGGTTGCCCACCGCAACTGCCGGGGTTGTCGAACCCGTAGCGTCAAATCGAGCCTTACGCGATGAGGCAAACTGGTCTTGGAGGGCCGCGCACGGAGCGGCTTTGCGGTCGCGTCCTGGGGCTGGTCTGCGCACAGCGGCACTGAAACCGTTGTGTGATCCGACCGCTCCTTTCCCGCAAGATGCTACACGTCTTCTCAGACTGGAGAGCGCATGTTGAAAATCGAAATTGTCGAGTTCCGGCGGGCCGCCGTGCTGGCGATCCTGACAGGCTGCTTCCTTTTCGGCGCCGCAGCGTTGGCGGCAGCGGCGAACTCAAATCCGACGGTCTCCATTGCAGCCGGGCAGGTGCAAGGCCGGCTATTGCCAGGCGGCGCCGGAGCCGTATTTCGTGGCCTCCCGTTTGCCCAGCCTCCCGTCGGTCCGCTTCGCTGGCGCGAGCCGCAGCCGGTCACCCCCTGGAAGGGCGTGCGCGACGCCGGCGAATCCCGGCCGCCATGCGCGCAAAACTCGTCCGGCTGGAACGCAAAGGAGGCCGCGGCAAGCCGGGAGGATTGCCTGCATCTGGACGTCTGGATGCCGCAGTGGCCTTCGAAATCCCCGAAGCCGGTGATGCTGTGGCTGCATGGCGGCGGCAACACCGGCGGCGCCGGCGCATCCGACCCGTTGTATGAAGGAACCAGCTTAATCAGCCATGGCGTGGTGCTCGTCATCGCCGATTACCGGCTCGGCATCTTCGGATTCCTGGCCCACCCGGAACTGACCCGCGAGTCGCCTCACCACTCCTCCGGCAATTACGCCTTCCTGGACCAGATTGCCGCGCTGCAATGGGTCCATGACAATATCGCCCAATTCGGCGGTGACCCTCGCAACGTCACTGTGTTCGGACAATCCGCCGGTTCCATGGATCTCAGCGCCCTCATGACCTCTCCGCTGAGCAGGGGTCTGTTCCACCGCGCGATCGCCGAGAGCGGCGCGGCCGGCCGGGCGACCCCGCTCGCCGACGCGGAGCAGGCGGGCCAGCGAACCGCCGGGACGCTGAAGGCGCCGGCCGAAGAGGCGCTCGCTTATCTGCGTTCCCTCTCCACCGCGGATCTACTGCGGGGCGGACGGGGTGGCACCGGCGCCGTCCTGGACGGCTACCTGTTCGATTCCGATCCCTCCGCCGTTTTCGCTGCGAGCAAGGCCTTGCCCATCCCGCTCCTCATCGGCAGCAACGCGATCGAAATGTCCGACGCTGGGTCGCCGGACGCTCTGCGCGCGACCATTCAGGCCCGCTACCGCGACCTTGCGCCCAAAGCACTGGCGCTTTACGGCGTCGCATCGCCGGGCGATAAAGGCTCGATCGACCCGGTTTACGGCGGTCCGAACGATCAGTGGGGTGCGGACATCGGGTTCCGTTGTCCCGGCATTCTCCAGGGAGAGGAGCACGCCGCCGCGGGCTTCCCCGTGTGGGAATATCAGTTCGACCGCGCCATCCCGCCCAAACCGAACGTGGTCCACTCGGGCGAATTGGCATATGTGTTCGGCAACCTGCGGCCCACCGGCAGCCAGGCCGGCGAGTTCGGGGAAGCGGACCGCAAGCTCTCTGCCGCCATACAGAAATATTGGACGAATTTCGCCAAGACCGGCGATCCCAATGGAGCCGGCGTTCCGAATTGGCCGAAGTACGATGCCACTTCGCGCAAATTCATGGAGTTCACCCGCGCGGGCGAACTGGCCGTGAATGAGAACCAGCGCCGCGCGTTCTGCGAGGTATTTGCGGAGGCGGAAAAGGCATCGAGGGCCAATCGCTAGGAACCGAAGCCGGTTTCCCCCGCTCGAAGGGCG
>JBEKYE010000032.1:0-21050 GCA_049511275.1 Bryobacteraceae bacterium | reverse complement strand
CCGTCTTGTCGGTCACGAAGACCTGGATGGCCCGCTTGAACTGGTTGCCGCGGTCGATCAGCAACAACTCTTTCTGGCGCTCGGCTTCGAAAGCCACCCGCGGCATTTCCATGTAGAGCATGATGGCCACGCACGCCGCCATCAGAAACACCATGAGCAGCGCAAAACCCGATTCCTTTGGCCGCCGTTTCATCCCGCCATCTCCGGCTCCAGCGGCAAATTCTGCTGCCGCTTGGACTGCAAGTCTTCCATCACCACTACGTTCAGCCCGATGCGCACCACGCGATAACGCCCCTTCAGCGTGGTTCCCTCGGTCGCCTGAATAATCTCGTCGTTATCCAGAAAATAGGCCGTCTTCTTCCCATTATCGCGCTCCGTGCAGAAGCCGTAATATTTGAGCGGAATCGGCGGCGGCGGCAGAGTGCCCGGGTCAGGTGGCGGCGGGGCCGGCGGCGGCGGGGCCGGCGGCCCGTAGATCCTCCCCACGCGCGGCTCTTCGCCTTTGAGCTGCGCCGCTTCATGCACCGGCGGAGCCTTCAGAATCTGAAACAGATCGCGCTCGCCTCCGGCCGGCGGCACTGCCTGAACTTTCGCCAGCAGGTCCAGCCGGATGGTGGGATCCACCGTCCGGACATCGACGATCTGGTCTTCCTTCTTCTTGGGGCGCAACACCGGACGAAATTCCTGCACCTGCCCGCGCACCGCCGGCCGCTGCGGCGCACCCTTTGCATTGTCGGGCACCGCAACCGCCTCTGGAATGGCGTCCAGCGCCCGCGCCGTGGCCGGGCGAGCCGGCGCGGCCGAGGGCGCGGAGAAAAAATTCGCATACACCCCGTACGCCGCGATCACTCCCAGCACCGCCAGCGCCCAGACGGCTTTCCGGTTTTCGCCGCCGATCTTCATAACGCCGCTCCCGATTCGTCGCGCGCGAAGGTAAGCACCTTCAGCGTCACGTTGATCACCTGCGGCCCGGCCTGCGCGCCGTTCTGCTGGGTTTGCGTGGCGTTGAGCTGCATGCTGTCCAGAATCAGGAACCGCGGCGATTTTTCGAGCAGGTTCACCAGCTTGGTGAGCGCCGCATAGGTGCCTTCGAAGCCCTGCGTGATGGTCACCATCTCGAGGGTGTCGCTGCCCTCGATGGGGTCGGTGGAGGTGACCGACGGCAGGGCGCGGATGCCGGCGTCGGTAGCCGCCCTGGTCATTTCCTCCAGCGTGGTTTCGGCCATACTGCGCGCCGGAATCACGTACTTGCCCAGAAACCCGTCGCCCTCGGTGCGGGCAATGTCCACCTTCTCGACCAGGCTCTTGCTGCCTTGCAGTTTCAACTGGAGCGCCCGCAACTGCGCGCTCAGCGTCTGCTGATCGCGCCGCAGGTCGTCCGCCGAGCCGCCAAACGGCTTGAAGGCGACCACCGCCATCGCCAGGTTAGCCGCCAGCAGCAGGCCGATGAGCGCGCGCATCAGCACGCGCGGATCCTTGAACCGCACCTGCTTCCAATCCAGCTTTTCCGCCAGCTTAGAGTTTTTGAGCATACGGCACTATCAAAGTCTCGCGGAATAGCGGTTCCGCCTGCGTCGGCGGCGAGCTTCCCCTGGGCTCCGCCACACCGAACAGCGGCGACCCGGCGAGGGACTTGAACATTTCGACCACTTCGTTGGGCGAAGCCGCCGCCACCACCATATCCAGCATCACCCGGCCTTGCGCATCGATGGTGGGATGGACCCGCACGATCTTCACGTTGTACGGGATGGTCTTCTCCAGGTCCGTGAAGATCCGGTTCCAACTGATTCCCTTGCGCCGCAGCAGCGTATTGATAAACACGCTGCGCTCCAGCACGGAAGCATTCTCCGGCTTCTTGACCACCGCCTCCAGCTTGGCCTCCTCCGCGTTCAGGTCGTTGATCTGCTGGTGGAGGTTTTTGACTTCACGGTGTACGTCGGCAATCTGCCGGCTATCCTGCAGCGCCAGGTTCCCCAGCAGACCCATGGTCGCCACCAGCAGCGCGCACACCAGCAAAGAGGCCACCATCATCGCCCGGTCGCGCCGGAACGGGTTGCTCGCCAGGTTGATTGGTATCTTCATTTCAGTTGTTCTTCGCCACGGACCGCAAATACCCCAGCAGTCCCGCGTTGGCTTCCCCGGGCGTTCCCAGCGGCGAGCGCAGCGGTTCCACTTCCAGGCCGAACTCCTCGGCGAAGCGCCGCTGCGCTTCGCCGGTTGCCGCGCCGAACCCGCACAGCGTCAGCTTCTCGGCGCGGCCGCCCAGGTTGTCTTCCACAAAAACCAAGGTCGGCGCCAGCACCGCCGCCACATCTTCCAGACCGGCCGACGGCAGCTCCACGCACCGCGCCATCTTGAGGACGCCCTGGTTGCGCACCAGCACCGTGAGCACCCGCCCCGCCAGTTTCGCGAACACGTTGAGCCCGGTCTCCGGCGCCAGCTCCAGCGCCGCCAGCGACGACATGGTCACCAGGCCGGGATTCATTCCCGCGGCGCGAAACGGCGCTTCATAACGCGCCACAATTTCCCGCGGCGTCATCACCACCACCACGTCGGTATTGCCGGCGCCCGGCTGCGCCGCGTAGCTGATGGCCGCCGTATCCACGTCAAACGGCACGCTGCGCTTCAGGCGGAACCGGATCAGCGCGAGTTGTTCCCTGGCGTCCGCCGGAAACTGGTCGAAGTCCAGCACCGTGATGCGCGCGCTGTAATCCGGCAGGATCAGCGCCGCGCCTTTCCGCTTCCAGGCCGCCTGCGTGGCCGCTACCTGCTTGACCGCCGCCAGGAACGCGGCTTCCTCCAGAACGTTTTCCCGCACCGGCGAAATCGACAGCACCCCCGGAGGGAGCGGCTGGAACTCCATCTCCACCCTGGCTCCGATGCGCGCCGCGGCAATTCCCTCTTCGGAAATTTCAAACGCCATCCCCGGCGGCGGGTCCCGCAGTATCGATTTGAAAACGTCTAGCAAGAGATCACCCTATCCCAGAAGAATCATTTCAACGCGGAGGCGCGGAGGAGCGGAGAAAAACAAAGAGATATAACTTAACTCTAAGGTAGCCGTCGCGCACACAACGTTCCAATACGTTCTCAAAACTCCGCTCCTCCGCGTCTCCGCGTTAAAATTCCCCGCCTCGATCTCTCAAAACTATCACTCAATGAACGTCACCTTGTTGATTTCCCGCAGCGTGGTGATTCCCTGCCGCAGCTTCTCGACCGCGGATTCGCGCAGGAACGTCATGCCTTCTTCCCGCGCCGCGCGCTTGATCTCCGAAGTCGGCCGCCGGTTCAAAATCATTTCCCGGATGCGGTCCGACAAATCGAGCAGCTCGTGGATCGCCGAGCGTCCGCGGAACCCCGTCCCGCCGCACTCGAAACAGCCGGCGCCTTCCATCATCGGAACGTTCCGCCACTCCTCCGGGTTCAAGCCGCTTTCGATCAGCATCGAGTCCGGATATCGCACCTGGTGTTTGCAGTGTTCGCAGATCACGCGCACCAGCCGCTGCGCCAGGATGCAGTTGAGCGCGGAAACAAAGTTGTAGGCCTCCACTCCCATGTTGAGGAAGCGCCCCAGCACGTCCAGCACGTTGTTGGCGTGCACCGTGGTGAACACCAGGTGGCCGGTGAGCGCCGAGTTGATGGCGATCTGCGCCGTCTCCTGGTCGCGAATTTCGCCCACCATGATCTTGTCCGGATCGTGCCGCAAAATCGACCGCAGCCCGCGCGCGAAGGTCAGCCCCTTTTTCTCGTTCACCGGAATCTGCGTGATTCCCTTCACCTGGTATTCCACCGGGTCTTCGATGGTGATGATTTTGTCTTCGTCGTTCTTGATCTCGCTCAGCGCCGCGTACAGCGTGGTGGTCTTCCCCGACCCGGTCGGCCCCGTCACCAGCACCATGCCGTAGGGCTCCTGGATGTAGCGCCGGAACTTGAACAGATCGCTCTCGCCGAATCCCACCACGTCCAGCGACAGCTTGGCGAACTTCTCGCTCATCGATTCCTTATCGAGCACGCGCAACACCGCGTCCTCGCCGTGAATGGTCGGCATGATCGACACGCGGAAATCGATCAGGCGGTTCTTGTACCGCACGCGGAAACGCCCGTCCTGCGGCACGCGCTTTTCGGCGATGTCCAGCTCGCTCATCACCTTGATGCGCGAAATGATGGTGGATTGCCAGTCCTTGGCGATGGGCGGCATGGCGTAATGCAGCACCCCGTCGATGCGGTACTTGATGGCCACTTCCTGGTCCCGCGATTCGATGTGGATGTCGCTCGCCCGCCGCTCCAGCGCGTTGAAGATGGTGGTGTCCACCAGCTTGATCACCGGCGCGATGTCGCTGTCGGTGGCCGTCAGCTTGTCGATCGACAGGGTCTCGTCGGAGTCGCCGTCTTCCATCACCACGTCCAGCGCGAAACCTTCCGTCACTTCCTCCAGCACGCGCTGCGATTGCTCGGTCTTCTTCAGCAGTTCCGAAATCTGCGAGAGCGTCGCCACCTTGACTTTCAGTTGCCTGTTCAGGAGGATGGTCAGCTCGTCGATGAGGGTCAGGTTGCGCGGATCGGAAAGCGCGATTTCGAGCGTCCCGTTCTCCGCCCGCATCGGCACAAAGTTGTACCGGAACATCAGGTCCACCGGAATCGAACGGAACAGGTCGTGGTCGATGGAGGCCACGCGCAGGTCCACGAACTCGCAGCGGTAGCGCGCCGCCATGCTTTTCGCCTGGTCGATTTCCACCGAGGCGTCCGGTCCCACTCTGTTCATCGTTGCCATACGTCAGTCCCTCACCGGATGGTGTCCGCCAGCGAAAAAATCGGCAGATACAACGACACCAGCACGAACGCCACGAAGGTTCCCATGATGAGCATGATGGCCGGCTCGATCAGCGACATCATGGCCTGCATGCGGGTGTTCACATCGTCTTCGAAAAACTCGGCCACGCTGTTCAGCATCTGTGGCAGCGCGCCGGTGGATTCGCCCACCTCGATCATGTCGATGGCCAGGCCGGGAAACAGTTTCAACGCCTTCAGCGACCCCGAGAGCGGTTGCCCTTCCCGCACGCTCTTGCCGGCCGTCTCGACGGCCTTCTGCAGCAGCGGCGCATTCAGCGATTCCGCGGCCGTCTCCAGCGCCTGCACCAGCGGAATGCCCCCGGTCAGCAGCGTGCTGAGGATGCGCGACAGTTGGGCCACCTGGTATTTCAGCCAGATGTCTCCCACCGCCGGTATTTTCAATTTGAACCGGTCGATCATGGTCCGCGCCGATTCCCTCCGCGCCCACCACCGGAACCCCGCGATCCCCGCCAGCAGGATCACCGCGAAGCCCAAAATGTATGCCTGCGCCGCCTGCCCAACGGCGATCAGTAATCGCGTCGGCGCCGGCAGATCCGCGTGGAAGCTCTCGTACAAGGTGGCGAACTTCGGAACCACGAAGGTCACCAGAAATACCATCAGCAGCACCACCAGCACCACCAGGATGCAGGGGTACATCAGCGACACCATCACCTTTTTCCGCACCGCCAGCGAAGTCTTCTGGTAGCTGATGTAGCGGTCCATCACTTCCGTCAGGCTGCCGCTTTTTTCGCCCGCCATCACCGAAGTGACGTAGATTTTCGGAAAGACTCCCTGCGCGCGGAAGGCTTCCGAGAGCAGCGTTCCGTTGCGCACTTCTTCGCGCACCGCCTTCACGTACGGTCCCAGCCGGGGATCCGTCAGGCGGTCCGCCAGCAGGTCCAGGCCTTTCAGAATGGGCAGGCCCGCGCGCACCAGGGTCACAAATTGCTGGTTGAAGATGAGAAATCTTTCCAGGTTCAACTTCTTCCGTCCGCCCAGCAGCCCGGTGGCCACGCCTTTCGCCTTGACCGAATAGATCAGGAAGCCCTGCGCCGAAATGCGGTCGCGGAGTTCCTTTTCCGAGGCCGCCGAGGCTACCTGCTGGTGCACCTGCCCGCGCCCGTCGGCATATTTCAGCACGAACTCGGCCATGGCTATCCTCCCGCCTCCACGATCTCCGCTCCCTTGGGCGCCTCGAAATGGAAGAGCTTCCCATCGATGGGCGGATTCAGTTTCTCCTGGTCGAACGTGAAATCGTAGACTGCCTGGTCGAACCCCGTGGCCTTCACCTCGCGAATGCGGCCCTCCGGCGTCACCACAAACTCCACGGCCGAATACGGCAGGTTGTCCGTTTTGGGTCCCGCCGTGATGCGCGTGTCCGGCCCCTCCGGCCGCCCGGCTATGTTGGTGAACTCCTTGTCGAAGTGTAACTTACCGAGCAGGAAGGCCAGCGGCGCGCGCATGTCCGCGGATTCCGAAGGCGACGGCATCTTGTCCACCCGGTTCTCCGCCGGCGTGTACATCCACATGTTCTTCCCGTCGCAGACGATCAGCTTGCCCTTGGGCGCCGCATACTCCCACCGCATGCGCCCCGGTTTGCGCAGCAGCAGCATCCCGCTCTCTTGCTTGCGGGCGTGCCCAACCGGCGTATAGTCTTCACGGAAAAGGACTTGTAGCGAAACAGCGCGGTTGTACCGGGCTTCCACGCTCTTCAGCAGGGCGTCCAGCCCGGCGTCCCGGGCGTTCGCCGACACCGCTAGCAGGCACATCAACAGGCAAAAACGGCTCACATAGCTTCTGACGTGCCAGCTCCCCGAAACGTGTAGGTCTTGGTAGCGCCGGCGGTCCCCGCCGCCGGCGTCCTTCTTTGAAGCGCGCACAAGCCACCGGCGGCCAAGACCGCCGGCGCTACCAGTTGGTCTTGAAGACCCGCTACTTAATCTGCACCGACACACCCGATTGGCTGGTGTTGCCGCCAATCGTGAACGAAAGGCTATCGGCCTGGCTGGTTCGGATGCCCGTCGGAATCAGCACGTTGATTTGCAACACCCCGGAAACAATCCCAATGGCTTCCCCATAGTACTGGACGGTTGCCGGCGTGTCGTCTATCAGCACCGTAGGCGCCCCAACCAGCGGCTTTACGTTGGCGGCCGAGGTCACGGCGCCATCGAGCGCTGAGGGAATGGACCCTTCGCCCGTCACATACAAGACCAGAACCCACCCCGGGCTGGCCGGATTGCTACCGGAGTTAATCCCCTGGTAGTTCCCGCTTGCGTCGTATTGGTTCATGGCCGCCAAACCGGTTCCCGAGCCAAGCAAGCTGATGATCCCCGGAGCCGTCGTCGTGGTCTGCAACACAAAAGCATTCGACGCCTGGCCCAGGTACACCACCTCAACCGACACACTGCTCCCGGCAGTCTGCACTTCGTACGGAACCACGGCATTGATCTGCGTCGCGCTGACGTAGAGGAGAGGCGCGAATATTCCTTGCGGAAGGAATTTCACCTGCACTCCGCCCATGTTGGTTGGAACACTGGTGCAAGGGCTCGGGCAGTTAGCGCTGCCGAGCTGAACCGCGGGAGTCGGCCCGATGGGGTTAGAGCCGCTGGGGTCGGCGAAGATGGAAATGAGCTCGCCCGGCGACACCGCGCCGGTTGCGAAGCTGGCCGCGTTGGTCACCTTGGTAATGGTGGGCAGCGGGGCAGTCACCACGAACGTGACATTGACGATGGTGCTACCCGTCGCCGGACTCGTTCCCGAAACGGTGATCGAGCCGTTATACGTTTGCACATTCAGGCCGGTCGGATTGGCCGTCACCGTCAGGTTGAACGTCCCGGTGTTCCCAGTGGTCCCGGAAGTCGGCGTAACCGAGAGCCAGCCCGAGCTGGAAGTCGACACCGTGAACGTCGCCGCCGCTCCTCCACCGGAAACCGCGATGGTCTGCGTCGGCGGATTCAAACCTCCCACCGAGTAAGTGAATGAAAGCGTCGTCGGAGTCGCCGATACCACGGGCACGCCCGAAATCGCGAAGGTCACGTTCACCGTGACTGCGCTCCCGCCGCTCGGAGTGATCGTCAGAGTCGCGGCGTACGGCGTCGAGGACGCTGCCAGGCCGCTCGGGTTGGCCGTCACCGTGAGCGTGTATGGCGTGGTTGCCAAACTCACATTGGTGGTCAGCCAGCTCGCCGAGCTGCTCACCGTGAAGGAAATCGGTGCCGAGCCGGAACCGGCATTCGCAATCGTCAAGGTCTGGGAGGCCGGAGTGCTCCCCCCAATCGCGTAGCTGAAGCTCAGCGGGCCCGCCGGCGTCACCGTGACGTTGCCGCCGGTGCCGCTGGCCGCCACCACCATGCTGACGCCCACCGTCTGCGTGCTGGTTCCCGACGTGAAACTGATGGTCCCGCCGCAGGTGGAGCCACCCCCGATGCCGCTCTGGCTCACCGAGACCGAGAACGTCGAGGGGGACGTGCTGGCCGTGAAAAAGCCCGAAGGCGTAACCGTCAGCCAGTTGACATTGGTGCAACTCTGCTCCGACACCGCCACCGAAGCGCTGGTCGAGCTCTGCGCCGTCACCGACAGGGTCTGGGCGGGCGGCAGACTGCCGCTGGCGACCGCATTGAACGTCATCCCCGAAGTGCTCAGTGTCAACGGCCCGGTACTGGTTCCGCCATTCACCACCAGTACAACCGGATAGGTGAGCGGGCTGTTGGGATAGGCCGCCGTCACCGTCACCGGCGTCTCGTACACGCCGGTCGACAGGCCCGTGGCGTTGACGGTCAGCGTCATGGTGTTGCCTGTGGCACTAGCGGTCAGCCAGGAGGCTGTGGTAGTCGCACCGACCACGGGAGTCGATTGGTTCGGGCTGCCCGGGAACGCCATACTGGTGTCGCTGAAAATAACCTGCTGCGACGCCGGATTGGCGCCGTTATAAGTGAACATTCCAGAGGCGGGGCTGGCCAGCAGGACGTGGTTACCCACCGATGTGACCAACAACGATACGCTCACAGGGTAGGCCCCGCTGGGCGTGGTTATCGTGATGGTGGCCGTATAGGGCGTCGACGAAGGAGACAGGCCGGAAGGCTGGATATTTACCGTCAGGCTCGCCGCGCTGGTGCCGAAAGTCCCCGAAGGAGTATTGAGCCGCAGCCAGTTCGCCCCGGTGTTCCCGTAGGCCACGCCGTAGCTCCACTGCGTGGCGGCCGCGCCCGTGATGGTGATGGTCTGCGCCTCGCCGCCGCTCTGCCACGCCTCGTTGTTGAACTCCGTGGCGAAGCTCAGCGCGGTCGGCAACACGGTTGAGGTCACCGAACCGCCTCCGCCGCCGGAGCCCGTGCTCTGCCCGACCGCCAGAGAAACCAGGATCGTGGTGTTCTGCGAGTTGGAGTTCGAAACCAGGATGGTGGCGCTATAGATTCCCGCGCCCAATCCGGACGGGTTCGCCATTAGCGTGAACGTCTCCGTGCCCGTTCCGGCGCCCACCGGACCGGCGGTCATGGTCAACCACGACGGCGAGCCTTGTATGGTCGCCGCCCCCAGCGTGATGGGGGACTGCGCCGTCACCGTGAACCCCTGCGATTCCGTCGCCGTCGCGCCCGCCGAAACTCCGGGGAAGAGGTAGATCACGCCCGGCGATACCGATACTCCCGACGCCGCTCCGCTGCTCACGTAAAGGGCGATATTGGCTGTCGCCGACGATCCGGCGCCGTCGGTCACCGTAATGACGGCCGTGTACACCCCCGATCCCAGCGAGCTCACCGTGCTGTTGGGCTGCACGTACAGACAGCCGGTGCCGAACGACTGGTTGGTTTGCGAGGTGGACGAGCTATTGTTCACGTTCAGCCAGCCTCCCCCGTTGCTCGTGGTAAAGCTGTAGCCGTAGCTGTTCACGCTGTTATTCGAATCCGCGATGGTGATGCACGACGAAGCTGGAACCGAGCCCGAAGTAACGTAAGTAAAACTTGCGTTGGCCACGGCGGCGCCATTCAAAAGCAGGGTGCCCGAGCCGCCGCCGCCGGTGCCCGCCGTCACAGTGAGCGACACCGTGACCACCAGCGCGGTTCCCGAAGACGGGGTGATGGTCACCTGGCCCGAGTATCCGGTTACGCTCAGCCCCGTGGCGTTGGCTGTCACGTTCACCGCATAAGTACTGCCCGCATTAATCCCGACGGCACCGGTCCCCTGATCCGTCGTAAGCCACGTGCCTCCGCTCGGAAGGGTGGAGGCAGCCGTGGTAATGGTAAGCCCCGACCCCGTGAGGTTCTGGATCTGCAGCGGCAGCGTCTGGGAACCGCCTTGCGCCGCCGTCATGGTGAGCGTCCCCGGCGTGATGGTGACGTAGCCGTTGGTGATGGAGCCCTGGTTCCCGCCGCAACTGCTGTTATAGATGTAGTTGACGGTGATCGTAACGCTATTGGCGGGGATGGCCGTGTCCGACAACGTCACGTACGCCTGGTCGGTGGCGGGCGAAATGGATCGATCCATACCGATCGTCAGGTTGATGCCCGCCGTGTTCGTGCTGGCCGGTATCGTGTCATTGAACGCGGGGGACCCGGGTGCCCCAGTGGTCGGTCCCTTCGTGTCGGTCCTGGCGTGCAGCCAGTACCCGTTATTGCCGGTGTCCGTGGTGGAGTTGTATGACACCGAAACCGTGATCGGAATCGCCGCGGCCGTGCTGGTCAGATTGAGAATCTGGGAATTGTTGCAGCTCGAGTTGCTGATCTGAATCGTGTTGTTCGTGAAAGCCGGATTAACGACGATAGTCTGCGCGTTCGCGCAGATCGGCGACGCCAACAGCAGCGCGGTGGCGACTACAAAGAGAACAGTCTTGTTAACGGAGTTGTATGCAGCGTCCATGATTTGCCTCGGCAGTTCGATGATAACAGACCACAAGCTCTGTTTACCAATAAATTGATTGGCTGGTCGGACGCGGCTGGATCTATATTACACCTATTTCAGGATCTGAAACAAGTTACTGTAATCATCAGTCCATAACCGGACGTTTTTCCTGGACTCGATTTCCGCCGAATCCCTCATTTCGACGTCGTTAAAACCCGTGGCCGGCGATGTCACCAGCACCCACGTCGCTCCAAAAATGTCCTGGGTTTCGTCGTCGTCGGTGTCTACCACCCGCGCCAGTTTGCCCAGCGCCCGCGCTTCCCCCGCCACCACCGGTTGCAGGTCCAGATAGCGGTTGGACACGTGCACCGCCAGAATTCCATCGGTCTTGAGGTGGCGGAAATACAGTTGCATGGCTTCCCTGGTGAGCAGGTGCACCGGAATGGCGTCGCTGGAAAATGCGTCCACCGCCAGCACGTCGAAATTCTCGGGCGCCTCTTTCTCCAGAGTGAGTCGGGCGTCGCCCATGGCAATCTCCAGCTTCGCCGCGCACATCGGTGCGAAATAGAACTGTCCCCTTGTAATGGGCGGCACCAATGGATTGATTTCGTAATAGCGGTAGTAATCGCCCAGCCGCCCGTAGGCCGCGATGGTCGCCGTTCCCAGGCCAATCACTCCCACGCGGATCGAGCCCTGCTTTTGTTTTTCCCGGATCACGATCCCAATCCCGGTGTTGGGGCCGTAATAGGTGGTCGGCAGGCGGCGCCGCGCGATGTTCAGGTATTCCTCGCCGTGGTTGATGGTTCCGTGCGTCAACGTGCGCACCGCCATCACATCCGTCTCCAGTCCGGTATCGCGCACTCTCAGGGCGCCATAGAAATTGCGCACCATCACGCGCGCATCCCGCGCCTGTTCCCGAATCTGAATTCCCAGGTACACGGCCATGGCCACCGTCGCGGCCGCGCCCACCCCCGGCAGAATCGCCCGCCAGCCCTGGAACCACGGAGCCGCTTCCGCGTCCAGGCTCAGCGCGAACAGCACCAGCACGGCGCACAACACCAGCCCCAGCGGCATTTCGTAGAAGGAGCGGAAAATCCGCGGCGCGATCAACGCGACGAAGGCCCCGCCCAGCGCGCCGCCGGCCGAAACGGTCAGGTAGAAATTCGTCAGGTATTGGGGGTCGGGCTTCAGCCGCACCAGTTCCCCGTGCAACACCATGCAGCACGTGAACAGGCCCAGCCCGAACAGCAGCAGCATCCACCAGATCGGCATATTTCCCGTGGTGTCCACCACCAGCCCGTACGCCATCCCGCCCAGCGCCACGGCCAGCAACTGTAAATAAGGATTCCGCCGGTACCAGCCGCTGCCTTCAAAGCACAGGATGAAACTCAACAGGTACAGAGCCAGCGGCAGCACCCACAGCAGCGGAATGGCCGCCACGTTCTGCGAGATGTGATTGGTAACCGCCAGCAGCAGCAGCGACGCACAGGCCGGCAGCAGCAGCCACATGGCATACTGCCGGGGCGCCGGCTTGGCCGCCGCGGGAGCTTCCGCCTCGACGGCCTCGACGGGGGCCTCTGCGGCGCCCGAGAACGCCGTGAAGCCGCACAGCAGGATGAAGACGGCGTACCCGACGGACCACATGGAGGCCTGCCGGTGGGTGCCAAACTGCGGCTCGAACAGCACCGGGTAGCTCAACAACGCGAACATGGACCCGGCATTCGACAGCGCGTACAGCCGGTACGGCATCTTGCCCTTAAACCGCCGCGAATACCATGCCTGCAGCAGGGGACTGGTGGTGGCAAGCATGAAGTACGGCAGTCCCACCGTCAGCGCCAGCAGCCCCAGAATTCCCGCCGTCGGGTCCGCGCCGGCCGCCGGCTTCAACCGCACCGCCGGATAGATCGGCAGCGCTACCGCGCTCAGCACCAGCAGGCCGCCATGCAGGAACTTCTGGAACTGCGGTTCCAGATAGCGCACCACCGCGTGCGCGTAAAGGTATCCCAGCAGCAGCACCATCTGGAAGAACAGCAGGCAGACGGTCCACACCGCCGCCGATCCGCCAAACCAGGGCAGTATGATCTTGGCAATAATGGGTTGCACCTGGAACAGCAGAAAGGCGCTCACCACGGTAGTCAGTGCGTATAGCAACATGATCGATCTCGACTCGTCCTCAATTGTGGGGCATGCTCCAGGCCACCGGCGGCAAGACCGCCGGCGCTACCAGTCCGCACCAGCCGCATCGCGGGCGCCCGCCCTTTACTTGTACGCCGGCACTCCGGTCACCCGCTCGCCGATCACCAGCGCGTGAATGTGGTCGGTTCCTTCGTAAGTCTTCACGGTTTCCAGGTTGCACATGTGGCGCATGACCGGATACTCGTCCGTAATCCCGTTGGCGCCGAGCAGGTCGCGGCTCAGCCGGGCGCATTCGAGAGCCATCGCGACGTTGTTCCGCTTCAGCATCGAAACGTGTGCCGGCTCGAGCTTCCCCTGGTCCTTCAACCGCCCGGCCTGCACCGCCAGCAACTGCCCCTTGGTGATTTCGGTGATCATCCAGGCCAGCTTCTCCTGCACCAACTGGTGCGAAGCGATCGGCCGGTCGTCGAACTGTTTGCGCAGAATGGCGTACTGCCGCGCGGTCTCGTAGCACTCCATGGCCGCGCCCAAAACACCGCAGCCAATCCCGTAGCGTGCCTGCGTCAGGCAGGACAGCGGCGCCTTCAATCCGCGCGCCCCCGGAAGCCGGCCGCTTTCCTTCACCCGGCAATCCTGAAGCGACAGGCTCGACGTCACCGACGCGCGCATCGACCACTTCCCATGAATGTCCGACGACGTGAATCCGGGCGTCCCGCGCTCCACCAGGAACCCGTGGATGCCTTCCTCGCCGCGCGCCCATACCACCGCGACATCCGCCTGAGTGCCGTTGGTGATCCAGGTCTTCTCGCCGTCCAGCACCCAGCCGTCGCCGTCGCGGCGCGCGCGCGTGCGCATGCCGCCCGGATTCGATCCGAAGTCCGGCTCGGTCAGGCCGAAGCAACCCACCGCTTTGCCGCTCTGCAACCGGGGCAGCCACTTCTGCTTTTGCCGCTCGGAGCCATAAGCGAGGATGGGATACATCACCAGCGCGCCCTGCACGGAAACAAAACTGCGGATGCCGGAATCGACGCGTTCCAGCTCCTGCATGATGAGCCCGTATTCCACGTTGCTCATCCCCGCGCAGCCGTACCCTTCCAGGTTGGCGCCGTAGAATCCCAGCTCCGCCATTTCGGGGATCAATTCGGCCGGAAAGCGCGCATCCCTATAACAGTCCCGGATCAGCGGCGCGATCCGTTCTTCGGCGAAGCGCCTGGCGGTCCGCCGCACCATCAACTCCTCTTCGCTAAACAGGGAGTCCACGCAAAAATAGTCCACGCCTTTGAATGCCATTGGTTTTGATCCCTCCATTTGAACACATAGAAAAACCGGGGACCGGAGAAGAAGACTGATCTAGAATCTAATACGCCATCACTTGCATGCCGGCGTCGACGAACAGGATGTTTCCGGTGACGCCGCGGCCCAGGTCGCTCGCCAGGAAGACGGCGGCGTCGGCCACCTCGGCCGGGTCGGTGTTGCGACGAAGCGGAGCGCGCGCGGGAACGGTGTCCAGGATGCTGGCGAAATTCTTGACGCCGCGCGCGGACGTGGTTTTGACGGGGCCCGCGGAGATGGCATTGACGCGGATGTTTTGCGGGCCGAGGTCGCTCGCCAGATAACGCATGGCGGCTTCGAGCGAAGCTTTGGCCACGCCCATTACGTTGTAATTCGGCATCACGCGCGTGGAACCCAGGTAGGTGAGCGTGCTGAGCGAGCCGCCGGCGGTCATCAACGGCGCGGTGGAGCGCGCCACGGCCACCAGCGAATAGGCGCTGACATCCTGCGCCAGTTGAAAGCCCCCGCGGCTGGTCTCGACGAACGGGCGCATCAGGTCTTCGCGATTGGCGAAGGCCAGGCTGTGCATGACCGCGTCGAGCGGCCGGTTGAGAGCGCGCAGCGATTCCGAGAGCGCCACCAGCTCTTCGTCCTTGGTGACGTCGCAGGGCAGAATCGCGGCGACGTTCAGACCTTGGGACAGATCTTCAATAGCCTCTTTCTGGTGCTCGCCCAGGTAGGTCAGCGCCAGGGTTGCGCCTTCGCGCGAAAACGCCTGGGCAATGGCGTACGCCAGGCTCCACTTGTTGGCGATACCCAGGATGAGGGCGAGTTTGCCCTCCAGCAAGTTAGGCATGAATATTCAACTCTACCGCAATCCGGGCGGGTGAAAGAAGGATCTCAACGCGGAGGCGCGGAGAAGCGGAGAGGACCGAGAAATCGGGGGGTTTCCCAATGCCTCCTTCCCTTGCGTAGAGAACTGCCGTGGAGAAGCAGACCTGCTCTGGCGTTTTCGCCGCTCCTCCGCGACTCCGCGTTGAGAGGGCTTTACAATGGGCGTGATACACATTTTGCCGGCTTCGCTCGCCATGGACCTCACTACCCCGCTTACGTACGTCAAAGGAATCGGCCCGGCTCGCGCGGCCATGCTGCAGGCCAAAGGACTAGTCACGGTGGAGGATTTGCTGGGGTACGTGCCGTTCCGCTACGAAGACCGCAGCAACATGAAGACCGTGGCGCAGTTGGCTCCCGGCGAGATGGCCACGGTGATCGCGGAAGTGCGGGCGGTGAAGGTTTCCGGGTTCCGGCGCAGGAGCCTGGGACTCTTCGAAGCGCGGTTCAGCGATGTCTCGCGCTCGACCCTGGTGGGCAAGTGGTTTCACGGCGGCTACCTGGCCAATGTGTTCGCCGCAGGCATGCGGGTGGCGCTCTACGGCAAGGTGGAATTCGACAGCTATGCCGGCGAGCTCACCATGCTGCACCCGGAGTTCGAGATCCTCTCGGGCGAGGATGACGACGCGGAATCCTCTCTGCACGTCGGCCGCGTGGTGCCGATTTACGAGGCCGTCGCCAAGCTGACCACGCGGGTGCTGCGGACGTTCACGCACCGCGCCCTGGCGGAGTTGACGCCGGAGGAAGACTGCCTGCCGGAGCACATCCGCCGGCAACTCAAGCTGCCGGACCGCTGGACGGCCATCCGCGACACGCACTTCCCGCCTGCGGATTCCGACCTGCGCCTGCTCAACGCCTTCCGTTCTGCGGCGCAATTCCGGCTGATCTTCGAAGAGTTCTTCTGGCTGGAATGCGGCGTGGCCCTGAAGCGCCGCAAGGCGCGCACGCTGCCCGGAATCGCCTTTGAGCTGAACGACCGCGTGCGCGAAAAAGTGAAGGCCATGCTGCCGTTCAAGCCGACCGGCGCGCAGAAGCGCGTGCTGGGGGAGATTGCCGGCGACATGAAAGAAGCCCGGCCCATGAACCGCCTGTTGCAGGGCGACGTGGGCTGCGGCAAGACCATCGTGGCGGCCGAGGCGGCGGTGATCGCCATCGAAAACGGCTACCAGGTGGCGGTGCTGGCGCCGACGGAGATCCTGGCCACGCAGCACTGGCTGTATTTCAAGCAAATCCTGTCGAAGCTGGGATACGTGACGGTGCTGCTGACGGGATCTTTCAGCAGCCGCGAGAAGACGCAGCTCAAGAAGCTGGTGGCGGATGGCCTGGCGCACGTGGCGATCGGCACGCACGCGCTGCTGGAGAAGGACGTGGAGTTTCACCGGCTGGGCCTGGCGATCATCGACGAGCAGCATCGCTTCGGAGTGCTGCAGCGGCTGGGGCTGGTGCGGAAAGGCCTGCATCCGGACGTGCTGGTGATGACCGCTACGCCGATTCCGCGCACGCTGGCGATGACGCTCTACGGGGACCTGGACGTATCGGTGATCGACGAGCTGCCGCCGGGGCGAAAACCCATCCTGACCAAACACTACACGGCGGATGGCGTGGAGCAGGCCTACAGCTTCCTGAGGAGCCAGATTGACCAGGGGCGGCAGGCCTACGTGGTGTACCCGGTGATCGAGGAATCGGAGACGCAGGCCATGAAAGCCGCGGAGAAGATGTACCAGCATCTTTCGCGCGAGGTCTTTCCGACGCTCACGGTGGGGCTGATGCACGGGCGGCTGGGCGCGGACGAAAAAGAAGCCGCCATGCAGCGCTTCAAGGAAGGCCACATCCAGATCCTGGTTTCCACCACGGTGATCGAGGTTGGGATGGATGTGCCCAATGCCAGCGTGATGGTGGTGGAGCAGGCGGAGCGGTTTGGCCTGGCGCAACTGCACCAGCTTCGCGGACGGGTGGGCCGCGGCGCGGCGCAGAGCTATTGCATCCTGGTGACGGAAAAGATGAACGATGCGGCGCGGGAGCGCATCCGGACGCTGGTGGATTCGACCGACGGATTCTATATTTCGGAAATGGACCTGAAGCTGCGCGGGCCCGGCGAATTCTTCGGGACGAAACAGGCCGGGCTGCCCTCGCTGCGGGTGGCCAATATTTTGCGCGACGCCGAGATTCTGGAAGCGGCGCGGCGGGAGGCGCTGGACTTCATCGCGCGGCCGCCTTCCGAAGAGGCGCTGCGGCGCGCCGCGGCCTACATTCGCGACCACTGGCAGCGGCGCTATGGACTGGTGACGGTCTGATGCGGGTGATTGCCGGAGAGTTCCGTTCGCGCAGGTTGAAGAGCATTCCGGGAGACGCCACGCGTCCCACTCCCGACCGCCTGCGCGAAACGCTGTTCGACATTCTGGCGGAGCGCATGGAGGGCGCAACGTTTCTGGATGGCTACGCGGGCACCGGCGCGGTGGGCATCGAAGCCCTCAGCCGCGGCGCGGCGCACGCCTTTTTCCTGGAGAAGAATTGGGCGGCGCTGGAGACCATTCGCGAGAACCTGGCGTCGCTCCGGGTGGAGCGGCGGGCGATAGTGGTTCCGGGGCCGGTGCTGCTGACGCTGGCGCGGCATCCGGCGGAAATCGTGTTTCTGGATCCGCCCTACGGCCTGGAGCGCGAATACCCGGCTGTGCTGGAATTGCTGGCGCAAGCCCCGCCGAGGCTCACCGTGGTGCAGCATTCGGTTCGGCTGGCGTTGCCGGACGAGCAAGGGCCGCTGCGGCGCACGCGGATGGTGAGGCAAGGCGAGAATGCGCTGAGCTTTTATGCGGAATGGGAGCCGAAATAGATCGGAAGTGCCTGAAAATAGACGTGCGTGGCAACACCAAGCGAGGTTTACAAGCAGTACACCTGCAACCAGTTGCCCCTGCATAGATTTTTCCCCATTTACCTGATTTCCCGTTGCACTGGACGGTGGGGCGTGGTACTATTCTGGTCTAATTGCTAGGGTTCAGGAGGAACCCTGCTCATGTGTAAACAAACTACGTTTTGGGGGTGCTCTTTGAAAAAGTCCTTAACCTTCATGCTTGTCGCGATCCTGCTGGCCGTTGGTGCGTGGACACCAACCGCGAAGGCCGCTAGCGCGGCGCAAATTGCGGCCGCGATCCAGGCCGGCCTTGCCCACTTGGTCGGTCTCCAGGCCGGGGACGGAAGTTGGAACTACGAGGGCTATACGCAAGCTCCCACGGGTGCGGCGATCTTTGCTTTGCTAAGCTCGAAAGCAGATTGGCCTGCCGCCCAGGTGGCCGCCTACAACACTGCGGTAGCCAACGGCATAGCCTATCTCCTGGCGCATGCAAGCAAGAATACTGTGAGCACCAGAAACGACGGTGTTAACATGTGCCCGGGTGGCGGCACCTGCACGGGTGTCTACTGGGATGGAAACGGCGAAGCGACCTATTCCACGGGAATTGTGACCGGGGCAATCGACTCCTACGGTTTGACCCTTGGCGCCGGCGCGGTGGCAACCGGTTCCGGTGCCCTGGCAGGCATGACGTGGGGCCAGATCGCACAGGGCGTCACGAATGAGTTTGCGACGAGCCAGAGCTCGTCGATAAACAACAATCTTAATGGTGGATGGCGTTATTACCTCCCTGGGAACGGGGACTCCGACAGTTCCACCACACAATGGGCGGTTTATTCCTTCATCTTTGACGAAGCTCTGGGCGCCGTGACGCCCGCGGCCGTCAAGACCAACCTGCAAGTCTGGCTCGCTGCTGTCCAGGAGCCAAGCGGATCGGGAGCGGCTACCGGAGGAGTCTGTTACTATCCTGTCGCGCTGGGCTGCTCGATTGGCCCAACGGTCTCCGATACGGGTGGTTGGCTGCTGGCTAATCAATGGGTTGGCACGGCCCCCAGCAGTGCCTCGATACAGGCGGCAATGAGCTGGCTGAACACAAACTGGCAAACGAATGGAAGTACTTCCGGCGGCTGGTTGGGCAACTTCGACCAGCCTTACGCCATGTTGGCGGCCTACAAGGGTCTGGAATCGACCATTGGCACGGGCGCTACCACCAACATCACCAACCTCCTGTCGCCCACCTGCGGAGGCAACGTGACCTCCCCGGCGGTTTGTAACTGGTATCAAGACTATGAACAGTGGCTGGTAACAAACCAGAATACGACCACTGGAGCTTGGGCCGGATCTCAGGACTGGACCGATCCGCTATCGACCGCCTTTGACCTCAGCATCATGAGCGCTGCCGCGATCCCCGTCGCCCCACCGCCCGTAACCACGGTTCCCGTATTGTCCGCGGTGGGAATCGGGGTCCTGGGAATGGTCTTGAGCGCCGGGGTCCGTCCGGAATATGTGTGCCCTCTTCTAGTGTACTGATGGTTGGCACGGCACCCGCGCTATCACGTTCACTTCACGCCCACCAGCGGCAGTTGGCTGAACCTGGTGGAACGATTGTTCGCCGAGGTCACCGAGCGCTGTGTCCGTCGAGGCAGTCACACCGGCGTGAGCGTGTTGGAGAAGGCCATGCTCGACTATTTGGATCAGCGGAAGGAAAATCCCAAGCCCTTCGTATGGACCGCTGATGCGGATTTGATTTTCGGCAAGGTTGAGCGACTTTGCAAACGTATTTCTCGCTCAGGACACTAGGACATTTTGATAGCAGGGGTCACCTGGTTATGAAACGCCCAAGCCGCTGCCATGGCGGCCATTCCGGACGATTCCGTCGATTAGGAATGAGAAACGCCCTAGGCTCCTGGAAAAGGCCGCTTCGGTAACGGCAGCGACATCAACGCGCGGGCGCCGGCGCAGAGCACGATCAGCGCCGCCCACGCCCTCGCCACGCGCCCGGCTAACCGCAAATTTGGTGCCGGCTTGCCGCCCCCTTCGCACATTCCAGGGGCTATACTGCAATCCCAGGAGGCCTATTTTGGAGCCTGCTCTCCAATCTTCGCCCGCCGCCGCGGCGTCCGCGTCCGTCCCGCAACCTCCGCCGCGCAATATTGCCATTGACGCTTATCGCGGCTTGGTCATGCTCCTCATGATGGCCGAAGTTCTCCAGCTCTCACGCGTGGCGCAAGCCTTCCCCGCCAGCCGCTTCTGGAGCTTCCTGGCCTACCACCAGACGCACGTCGATTGGGCCGGCTGCTCACTGCACGACACCATTCAGCCCGGCTTCTCGTTCCTGGTGGGCGTCGCGCTGCCCTACTCGATCGCTAGCCGGCTGGCCAAAGGCGGCGCCCTCGGCCGTATGTTCGGCCACGCTCTGTGGCGGTCGCTTCTGCTGGTCGCGCTGGGCATCTTCCTGCGCTCCCTGTACAGCCCGCAGACGAACTTCACTTTCGAAGATACGCTCACGCAGATCGGTCTGGGTTACCCGTTCCTCTTCCTGCTCGCGTTTCGTCCGCCCAAATGGCAGGCCATCGCGCTGGCTGCGATCCTGGTGGGCTACTGGCTGGCATGGGCGCTCTATACGGCGCCCGGCCCTGCTTCCGGCCATTGGGTCGGGGTCGTGCCCTCCTGGCGGCACGACTACACCGGTTTCGCCGCGCACTGGAACAAGTACGCCAACCTGGGCATCGCCTTTGACCAGTGGTTCCTCAATCTCTTCCCGCGCACTCAGCCCTTCGCATTCAATGGCGGCGGATACCTCACGCTCAGCTTCATTCCCACGCTCGGCACCATGATCCTCGGCCTCTTCGCCGGCCAGTGGCTCCGCGCCGCCGCACCGCGCATCCCCATGCGCCGCCTGCTGGCCGCCGGTGCCATCGGAATTCTCGCCGGCCTGCTCTTCCACTTCACCGGCATCTGCCCCGTGGTAAAGCGCATCTGGACCCCGAGTTGGACCCTCTTTAGCGGTGGCATCTGCTTCCTCTTCCTCGCCGCCTTCTCCTGGATTCTCGATGTCCGCGGCTACCGCAAATGGGCCTTCCCGCTGGTCGTCGTCGGCATGAACTCCATCGGCGCCTACCTGATCGCCCACCTGTGGGAGCGCTTCATCGTGGATTCCCTCCGCATCAATCTGGGGGCCCACCTCTTCCAGGTCCTCGGCACGGGCCTCGAACCGCTGCTGAGCGGCATTGCCGTGCTGCTG
>JBEKYE010000031.1:0-20063 GCA_049511275.1 Bryobacteraceae bacterium | reverse complement strand
TGGTGGCGCTGGACAACGCGCAGATCAAGTACTCCACCGTGCAGAACTGGTATCCCGGCGACAAGGAAGGCAAGGGCGGCATCTACAACTTCGTCACCAAGCGCGGCGCCTGCCGCGGCGTCCATTCCAAGATTTCCTGGACCCAGGTGGAGACGGGCTCGGCCATCACCTGGAAGTATCCGAGTTGCATCCTGCAAGGCGACAATTCGGTGGGCGAGTTCTACTCGGTGGCGCTGACCAACAATTACCAGCAGGCCGATACCGGCACCAAGATGATTCACATCGGGAAGAACACCACTTCCACCATCGTCTCGAAAGGCATCTCCGCCGGCCACGGGCAGAACACGTATCGCGGCGGCGTGAAGATTCTGAAATCGGCCACCGGGGCGCGCAACTACTCGCAGTGCGATTCCATGCTGCTGGGCGACAAGTGCGGCGCGCACACGTTCCCGTACCTGGAAGTGAAGAACACCTCCGCGCAGGTGGAGCACGAAGCTTCCACCTCGAAGATCGGCGAAGACCAGATTTTCTACTGCCGGCAGCGCGGCATTTCCAGCGAAGACGCGGTCTCCATGATCGTGCACGGATTCTGCAAGGAAGTCTTCCGGGAACTCCCCATGGAGTTCGCCGTGGAGGCCCAGAAGTTGCTCGGAGTGAGTCTCGAAGGAAGCGTTGGATAAGAGAATGGGCCGCCGATGAACGCAGATAAACGCAGGTCGAGCATTCGTTTCTTATCTGCGTTGATCCGTGTTCATCGGCGGCCATAAATAGTTTCTATTACAGGACAACCAATTTAGATGGCACTACTCGAAATCAAAGATCTCCACGCCGAAGTAGGCGGAAAAGAAATTCTGAAAGGCATCGACCTCACGGTCGAGGCGGGTGAAGTGCACGCCATCATGGGACCGAACGGTTCCGGCAAGAGCACGCTGGCGCAGGTGCTGGCGGGGCGCGAACTGTATATCGTGACCGGCGGCCAAGTGATCTACGACGGCCAGGATCTGCTGGCGATGTCGCCCGAAGACCGCGCGCGGGCAGGCATTTTCCTGGCGTTTCAATACCCGGTGGAGATTCCCGGCGTCAGCAACCTGTATTTTCTGAAGGCGGCGCTGAACACCATCCGCAAGAGCCGCGGCGAGGAAGAACTGGACGCCATGGACTTCCTCGAGTTGGTGCGGGAAAAAATGAAGCTGATGGACATGGACCAGGCGCTGCTCAACCGGCCGGTCAACGCCGGCTTCTCCGGCGGCGAGAAAAAGCGCAACGAGATTTTCCAAATGGCCGTGCTGGAGCCCAGGCTGGCGGTGCTGGACGAAACCGATTCGGGCCTGGACATCGACGCGCTCAAGCTGGTCTCCACCGGCGTGAATGCCATGCGCAGCCCGGAGCGGGCCATGATCGTGGTGACGCACTACCAGCGGCTGCTCAACCACATCGTTCCGGACTTTGTGCACGTGCTGTCGGAAGGCAGGATTGTGAAATCGGGCGGCAAGGAACTGGCGCTAGTGCTCGAAGAGAGCGGCTACGCCGGGCTGGGGATCCTGGAAGAAGAGGAGGCGGTCGGTAAAGCATGACAGCCGTTGCGGAACAAACCGGCGCGTGGCTGGCGGAATTCGCCGGGTTGCCGGCCGTTGCCCCGTGGGCGCAGGAACTGCGCGAATCGGCCTTTGAGCGCTTCGCCAGGCTGGGCTTCCCCACCACCCACGAAGAGGAATGGCGCTTCACCAATGTGGCGCCGATCGCGCGCTCGAGTTTCCAGCGGGGCTCGGCCGCGGGCCTGGTCACCGGTCTCACCGGCGGCGCGCAAGCCGGCACGCTCGAAGAGGCGCGGCAGCACCTGGGCCGCCTGGCGGTATTCGATCAGAATGCTTTTGTCGCGCTGAACACGGCATTTTTGGAAAACGTCGTCATGATCCGGATTCCCCGCGGCGCGGTGATCGAAGAGCCCATCCAGGTCGCGTACCACGGCGTGGCCGGCCATGCCGCTCATCCGCGGCTTCTCATCGTGGTGGGCGCGGATGCCCATTGCACCATCGTCGAAAGCTACACCGGCGCCGGAAACTACTTCACCAACGCGGTAACGGAAATCGTAGCCGGCGATCGCGCGGTGGTGGACCACTACAAGATTCAGCGCGAGTCGCTGGAGGCGTTCCACGTGGCCACGCTCGCCGCGCAGTTGGGGCGCAGCGCGAATTTCGTTTCCCATTCGATTTCGCTCGGCGGCGCGCTGGTGCGCAATGACGTCAACGTAGTGCTTTCCGAAGGCACCGAGGCCACCATCAACGGCCTTTATATCGTCAACGGCACGCAGCACATCGACAATCACACCTCCATCGACCACGTCAAGCCGCACGGCACCAGCCACGAATTGTACAAGGGCATCCTGGACGACCAGGCCAGGGCGGTTTTCAACGGGCGGATCATCGTCCGGCAGGACGCCCAGAAGACCGACTCCAAGCAGACCAACAAGAATCTGGTGTTGTCGGACGATGCGGTGATCGACACCAAGCCGGAGCTGCAGATCTGGGCCGACGACGTGCGCTGCACCCACGGCGCCACCATCGGGCAACTGGATGCGGAGGCGCTCTTCTACCTGCAATCGCGCGGCATCGGCCGGCAGCAGGCGCGCAGCCTGCTGACCTACGCCTTCGCGCAGGACATCGTGGACCGCATCAAGGTGCCGGCGCTGAGAGACTCGCTGGAGCGGATCCTCTTCGAGAAATTCCATGAGCACCGTGAGAAATGAGATAGCGGCCGGTTTCGATGTGCAGAAGGTCCGCGAGGATTTCCCCGTCCTGAAGCAGACCATCCACGGCATGCCGCTGGTGTACCTGGATAGCGCGGCCACGGCACAGAAGCCGTTCGCGGTGATCGACGCCATCCGCAAGTTCCACGAAGTGGACTGCGCCAACATCCACCGCGGCGTGCACGAGCTGAGCCAGCGCTCCACGGCCGCTTACGAAGAGACGCGATCGAAGGCGCGGCGCTTCTTGAACGCGCGCTACAAGAACGAGCTGATCTTCGTGCGCGGCACCACCGAGGGCATCAACCTGGTGGCCAGTTCCTGGGGCCGGCACAACGTCAAAGCCGGCGACGAGATCGTCATCTCCGCCATGGAGCATCACTCCAACATCGTGCCCTGGCAGATGCTGTGCGAAGAACAGGGCGCGAAGCTGCGGGTCATCCCCATGAACGGCCGCGGCGAGCTGATCCTGGAAGAATACGAAAAGCTGCTCAACCCGCGCACCCGCATGGTGGCGGTAACGCACGTGTCGAATGCCCTGGGCACCATCAACCCCGTGCGGCAGATCATCGAGATGGCGCACCAGGCCGGAGCGCTGGCGCTGATCGACGGCGCGCAGGCGGCGCCGCACATGAAGGTGGACGTGCAGGCCCTCGACGCGGACTTCTATGCCATCTCCGGCCACAAAATAATGGGGCCGACGGGCATCGGAATTCTGTACGGCAAGACGGCGCTGCTGAACGCCATGCCTCCCTACCAGGGCGGCGGCGACATGATCAAAACGGTCACCTTCGAGAAGACCACCTACGCCGACCTGCCTTACAAGTTCGAAGCCGGTACGCCCAACATCGCCGGCGGAATCGGCCTCGGCGCGGCGTTCGATTACCTGAACCACCTGGGGCTCGACCAGATCGCGGCTTACGAGCACGAATTGCTGCTGTACGGAACGGAAGCGCTCCTGCAAATTCCCGGGCTGCGGCTCATCGGCACGGCGCGGGAAAAGGCGGCCGTGCTTTCCTTCGTGATCGAAGGGATTCATCCGCACGATATCGGCACGGTGCTCGACCGGCAGGGAATCGCGGTACGCACGGGCCACCATTGCGCGCAGCCGGTGATGGACTGGTTCCACGTGCCGGCCACCACCCGCGCCTCGCTGGCGTTTTACAACACCGCGGCGGAAATAGACGCGCTGGCGGCCGGCCTCAAAAAAGTGAAGGAGATTTTCTCCTGATGGTTGACGATCTTTACCAGGAAATCATCCTGGACCACACCAAGCATCCTCGCAACTGTCATGCCATGGCGGATGCCACCCGCAGCGCCGAGGGCTACAACCCTCTCTGCGGCGACAAGCTGAAACTGTTCATCAAGATCGAGGGCGACGTGGTGAAGGACGCCAGCTTCGTGGGCTCGGGCTGCGCCATTTCGACGGCTTCGGCGTCGCTGATGACCGAGAGCCTGAAGGGCAAGACCCGCGAGGAAGCCCTCAAACTACTCGACAAATTCCACGACTTGCTGACCACCGATACGCCGGTCAGCAAGGACCTGGGCAAGCTGGTGGTATTTTGCGGCGTGCGCGATTACCCGGCGCGCGTGAAATGCGCCACGCTGGCCTGGCACACCCTGAAAACGGCTCTGAACGGAACAGCCGAGACGGTCACTACCGAATGAACCTCAAGGAGCAGGTCATCGCCGCGCTGAAAAAGGTCTACGACCCGGAAATGCCCGTCAACATCTACGAGCTGGGCCTGATCTACGATTGCGCGGTGGACGACGCCGGGTGCGTGGCTATCCGCATGACGCTGACCGCGCCCAATTGTCCGGTGGCTGGAACGCTGCCGGCCGACGTGGAACGCGCGGCGCGCGCGGTCGCCGGCGTGACCGGCGTGAAACTGGAACTGACGTTCGATCCGCCCTGGACGAAGGACCGCATGTCGGAAGCGGCCAGGCTGGCGCTCGGCCTGGAGGACATCATTCCCATCGCGAGGCTGCAAAGAAGATGAAACTGAGCTCCAACGAAGAATATGGCGTGCGCTGCCTGGTGCGCCTGGCCTATGCGGGCTTTGCCGGGCAGGCTCTGACCATCCCGGAAATCAGCGCCGCCGAAGGCGTATCCACGGCCTACGCCGCCAAGTTGCTGCGCGTGTTGCGCAAGGCCGGCTTCGTCAAGGCGGCCCGCGGCAAAGAGGGCGGCTACGCGCTGGCGAGACCGGCCGAAGAGATCGCGATCAGCGAAGTCATCGGCGTGTTGGGCGGCCGCTTGTTCGAGACCGATTTCTGCGACAGCCACACCGGCCAGGCGTCCATCTGTACGCGCTCGGTGGATTGCTCGGTGCGATCGCTGTGGCGCGCGGTGCAGGTAGCCGTGGACCAGGTTCTGGCCAAGGCCACGCTGCGCGATTTGTTGCAGAACGAAGAAGAGATGAACAGTTGGGTGCGCACCATTCCGGGCGCGAACGGGCTGACGCTGCTGCAGTAGGAAGGCCGCTCATAACGATACGACTGTCCCCGAAACTCCACGATACAATGGGGCGCGTGAAGACCAGCAGCCAACAGATCGGAAGAAAAACGGAAAAACGGGAAAAACGGGGAAAAACGGGTCAGCCTGAACTGAGCGATTATTCTGAGAGCCTCGGCTCGCCGGTAGCACCATAAGGTATGCCCCGGCGCGACCGCTGTATCCTGCCTGGTGTCGCTTGCCACGTGACGCAACGCGGAGTGGACCGGCGGGAAACGTTTTCAGCCGCCGCCGATCGGGAAACCTACCTGAGTTTAATGCGCCAAAACCTGGAAGACGCGGGAGTCGGCCTGCTCGCCTGGTGTTTGATGACCAACCATATCCATTTAATAGCGCTGCCCGAGCGGGGAGACTCACTTTCGGTGTTGCTGCGACGGGTCCACGGGCGATACGCCCAGTATTACAATGCGCGGCATGGGCGAAGCGGCCATCTCTGGCAAAACCGCTATTTCGCCTGCTCCCTTGGTCAGGGCCACCTGTGGGCGGCGCTGGCGTATGTGGAAATGAACCCGGTCCGGGCGAAGCTTGTGGAACGGCCCGGCGACTATATTTGGTCCAGCGCCGCCGCACACCTTGGAAAACCGGACACGAGCCGGATGGTGGATATGGAATGGTGGCGAAGGGAGTACGATGGGATGGACTGGGAGCAGACCCTGGGCGGTTCGGACCGTGACCAGTCCGCGTTACTGAGGCGCTGCACCTACGCAGGGCGTCCGTTTGGCGATGAGGAGTTCGTCAAGGCAATCTCGGAGCAGTTTGGCCGGCACTGGGTACGTGGGCGACCCAAGAAGGAACCCGCCGCCGTGTCAGCAGCGACCAACACCAGCCAATTGGCGCTGTTTGCGGAGCAGACCTAAGCGACGGAAAAATCGCGCAGTTCAGGCTGACCCGTTTTCCCCGTTTTCCCCGTTTTCCCCGTTTTCCCTCGTTTTCTTGGCGCTGTTTGCGGAGCAGACCTAAGCGACGGAAAAATCGCGCAGTTCAGGCTGACCCGTTTTCTCCGACCCGTTTTCTCCGTTTTCTCGACCCGTTTTCTCGACCCGTTTTCTTCGTTTTCTTGACCCGTTTTCTTCGACCCGTTTTCTTCGTTTTCTTGTACGCTACTCTGCATTCCAGTTTCGGCGTAGGGCTGTGTGGCTTCCCGTTTGCGGCGGTTGCCCTGGAAGCTCTGTCGCTCGATTGGTCCCGGGACCCATTCGACCGCATCATCGTGGCGCAGGCCATCGCCAACCACGACGCGGTGCTTCTCACCGCCGACGCCCGCATTCGCAGCCACTACCGCCGCGCCGTCTGGTAGCTTACGCCCCCAGCAACCGGTTCACGTGGCGCATCACTTCGAAGGCGTCGGCCACATAGAGCACGTCGGCTTTGCCGCGCGCCCAGCCGCAATTCGCGTCCAGGTTGACGGCGCGCCTCTCATTCACGAAGCGCCATCCCACCACGTGCGGCTCCTCGCCGTGACAGCAGGTGGAGAGCCCCTTGCGATGCCGCGGCGTCGAGCCGGTCTGGCCGATCTGGTTCAAGTGCGTCATGAAGCCCAGCACCGCCTCCCCTTCGCCGCTCGCATCCACCAGGGACTTGCTGCCGCCTAAAGACGATTTGGTCGAGCGCAGAAAACCCAGAATCAGAGCTTCCGCTTCCCTCCCATGAACCGCGCCGTCGGCCTGTTTCTTGGTCCAGCCGGCGCCGGCCACGAACAGCAGCCTGGCGTCGGGGCGGATGGTCTGCTCGTCCGCCCTGGGAGCCTGCACGCCGGTGACGGTGGTGCGCGTCTGCGGCGCTTCCACCGGCACGTTCTCGACATCGGCCGTTCCCGCCGGTCCGCTCCAGGCTGTAAAGCATCCCGGATCGAGCAGCACCACCCACGGCCGCTGCTCGCGCGCCAGCACGGCTTCCATCCGCTGCCGGTAGAACCAGCGCGTCACTGCCGGCGCCCCGTTCCGCAGTTCGAGGCCGGTCGAATGCGTGTCCACTCGGCCGCCCAGACGATAGGCCACGCCCGGAAGCGCCCGCGACCAGCGCGATGTCGACGGCGCCAGCACCATGCCGGCTCCGGCCGCGCGGCAAATGGCCTCGGCGGCGGCCGCGTCGGTCGCGTAGCGGGGCTGCGTGAATGCTTCGCCCGCCACACCCAAAATGCGTTTGGCGCCGGCGCCCGCGATCTGGTCAGCGGCCGGTTGCACCTCGCCGCCCACCAACCCCACGGTCAGCCCGCCACCGAGCGAGAGCGCCGCCCCGAGCGCCTCCAGAGCCGGTTTTGCCAGCGTGCCATCGGCTTCGGTATGAACCAGAAGGAGTATCGGTTCCATGGTTACTCCTCCCCGATCCAGGCCACGATTTCCCGCGCCATCTCTTCCACCGGCATATTCTTCACGATGCGCGTCTCGCGCTGCTGTTTGGGCAGGCTCACCGATTCGAAGCGCAGGCCCGTGTTCGCGATGGGCGCCGCCTTGGCGCGTTGCAGGGCCGGCATGACGGTGCGCATGTTGGCCATCCCCACCTGCGGATTGTTCTTCGGCTCGGGCAAGTTGCCGGTCGCCCAGCCCAGCACCGCCGGCGGCGCCGCGCACACCGATACCTGGTGCCGCCCGCCTTCGATCCGCTCCAGCACGGTGAAGCTGCCATCATCGCGAACCTTAATCTCATCCACTCCCTGGAACTGCTCGACGATTCCCAGCCGCTCGCCCACCGTCTGCAGCGTGGAGCCCGTTCCGCGCGACGCCGATTCCCAGCCGCCGAATAACAACAGTCTGGCGCGGTCCAGCCCGGCGATCCCCTCGATGGCTCCGGCCAGCGCCGCGGCCGTCTCGAAGGAGTCCGAAAAGCCCGAAGCCGGCCCGTCCAGCGCCACCAGCCCGAACGGCACCTTTTGCGCCACCGTCATCATCACCTGTTGCAGCTTGGCCTTCGGGCCCAGGCTGACCAGCCAGACTTTGCTGCCCGGCCGCTTCGCCGCCAGGTGGGCTGCTTCGAACAGCGCGTGCCCCGCCCACGGGTCCAGCACCGCCGGCAGCAGCATCTCGTTCTTCAGGGAGGGCCCGTTCGGGCCGGTCACCGGTTCCAGGGTTTGCAGCGGGTCCGGGACAATGCTTCCGCAGACCACGATTTCGAAGGAGGTACTCATGGGTTCAGAGGTTCAGTATAATTGGGCTTCTTAATCTTATACTAGCAATCTGGTTGCCTTGAGGCAGATCCGGCGCGTCGCGACCTGGTCGTGCCGCGGCCAGGCCAGCATGGTCCGCTCTATCCGGATAGGGCGCGGTCGACGGCTGCCAGCACCTTTGCAACGCTCTCCTCCAGGCTCTCGCGGTCCGTGCGGCATTCCACCTCGGGGCGGAGGGGCGGCTCATACGGATCGTCGATGCCGGTAAAGCCTGGAAGCTGTCCGGCCCGCGCTTTGCGGTACAGGCCTTTGGGGTCGCGCGCTTCGCAGACCTCCAGCGGCGCGTTGACGTAGACCTCCACGAAATCGCCGATGGAGGCGCGGACTTCGCGGCGAACCGCCCGGTAGGGCGAGATGGCCGCGGCCAGCGCGATCACTCCGTTGCGCGTGAGCAGACCGGCCACGAAGCCGATGCGCCGGATGTTTTCGTCGCGGTCCTCGCGGGAAAACCCCAAGTCCTTGCTGAGGTGTTTGCGCACCGTGTCGCCGTCGAGCAGTTCCAGCTTCCAGTGGCGCGCCGCCAGCCGCTGGTACACGGCATTGCAGAGCGTGGTTTTCCCGGACGCGCTCAACCCGGTGAACCAGACCGTAAGGCCGCGGTGCTGCGCGGCGGCGCTGTGCCCGCGTCGGTCCACGCGCGCCGTAGACGCGCTGATCATTCCAGCCGCCACCGTGCGGTTGGAAATCATGTCGATCAAGATGAAGCTGCCGGTGCTGCGGTTCTGGCAATAGGGGTCGAAGCAGATGGGCTGGTGCGTCTCGATCTCCACTTCGGCGATGTCGTTAAGGCGCAATTCGGATGGCGCCGGAACCGGTTCCAGGTTTCCCATGTCCATCACCGACCGCACCGCGCGCACATTCGCGCATACCTGCCGGGTGGTGTGCTTCAGCAGATACGCGGCGTCCAGGTTCAGGGGTTCGGCGGCCATCCAGATCAGCGTGGCGGCGAACTCGCGCTCGACGGCGGGCGGCGCGGCCGGATCCGCCAGCATGTCGCCGCGGCTGATGTCGAGCTGGTCGGCCAGGCAGACCACCGGCGACTGCGGGTAGGCGGCTTCCGGCAGTTCGCCCTGGCGCGTCACAATCGCAGTGACGCGGGTCTCCAAACGGGACGGCAACACCAGGACCGGGTCGCCTGTGCGCAGGCGGCCGGAGACCACCTGCCCCGCGTAGCCGCGGAAATCCTGATTCGGCCGGATCACCATCTGCACCGGGAAGCGCAACGGACCTTCGCCGCGCCCGGGAGTTACATCCACTGTCTCCAGGTATTCGAGCAGGCTGGGGCCTGCGAACCACGGCGTGCGCGGGCTGCGCGTCACCACGTTATCGCCGTCGCGCGCGCTCACCGGGAGGAACACAGGCTGCTCGAAGCCAAGCCGGGCGAGAACGCCGGCCAGCTCGGCGCGGATTCGCTCGAACACATCCTGGCGGAAATCGAGCAGGTCCATCTTGTTCACCGCTACCGCGGCCTTGCGGATGCCGAGCAGCGAGGCGATATAAGCGTGCCGGCGCGATTGGGGCAGCACGCCGTTGCGCGCGTCCACCAGAATCACCGCCAGTTCGGCGGTCGAGGCCCCGGTGGCCATGTTGCGCGTGTACTGCTCGTGCCCCGGCGTATCGGCGATGATGAATTTGCGGCGCGGCGTCTGAAAATAGCGGTATGCCACGTCGATGGTGATGCCCTGCTCGCGCTCGGCGCGCAGCCCGTCGGTGATCAGCGCCAGGTCCAGCCCGTCGGCGTTGCCTGGGCGGCTGGCCTTGCGCACCGATTCGAGCTGGTCCTCGTACACCCCGCGCGTGTCGTGCAACAGGCGCCCGATCAGCGTGGACTTGCCGTCGTCGACGCTCCCGGCGGTGGTGAAGCGTAGCAGGTCCTTCATCAGAAGTAGCCCTCTCGCTTCTTCAGTTCCATGGAGCCTTCGCGGTCGTGGTCGATCACCCGGTTCTCCCGCTCCGAGCGGCGGAAACCGCGCAGTTCTTCGATGATTTCGGGCAACGTCGCGGCGGTGGAGCGGATCGCCCCGGTGCAATAGGTGCAACCCAGGGAGCGCATGCGGCACATCACGGTCTCGATCCGATCGCCCGGCTCGGGCGGAACAGGGTAGTCCAGCGGAATGAGCATTTCGCCGCGCAGCAGCATCCTGCGCGGTTTGGCGAAGTACAAGGGAACCACCGGGATCTGTTCCAGGTCGATGTATTCCCAGATATCCAACTCGGTCCAGTTCGAAAGCGGGAAGACGCGATTGCTTTCTCCCTTGTCGATGCGTCCGTTATAGAGGTTCCACAGTTCCGGCCGCTGGTTCCTGGGATCCCACTGGCCATGGGCATCCCGGAAGGAATAGATCCGTTCCTTGGCGCGCGACTTCTCTTCCTCGCGCCGCGCTCCGCCGATGGCCGCATCGATCCCGTATTGCGCGATGGCGTCCAGCAGCGCGCGCGTCTTCAGCAGGTGGCAGCATTTTTGCGTGCCCAGGATGAACGGGTTCGCGCCCTCCCGCGCGGCAGGGTGGGTTTGGACGATCAGCTCGAGTCCCGTCTCGCGCGCCGTGCGGTCGCGGAATTCGATCATCTCACGGAACTTGAACGTGGTATCCACGTGCAGCAGCGGGAACGGCGGGTTGGCCGGGAAGAATGCCTTCTGCGCCAGGCGCAGCAATGTGGAAGAGTCCTTGCCGATGGAATACAGCAACGCCGGCCGGGCGAACTCCGCCGCCACCTCGCGCAGGATATAGATGCTCTCCGCCTCCAGCGCGCGCAGATGCGACGTGGGACTCATGAGTTCTCCGAGTGACCATTTTATTTTAGCGCCGGCTGGTTGCCGGACGGGTTCGACAACCCGACTGCGGCCCCGGCACAGCCGCGGCCCGGAGGATCGAGAGATTGCAGCCGGGTGTGTAGCTCCGCGAGCAATTCCGATATAATCGGCTCGTGTCGCGCCCCCGCAATTACGTCCTGGTGGTCCTCGATAGCTGCCGGTACGATTCCTTTGTGAGGGCCCGTCCCACGGTGATGCGGAAGCTCGGCCGCCTGGAGCGCCGCTGGTCGTACGCGTCCTGGACCGCCCCGTCTCATTACAACCTGTTGATGGGGTTAATGCCGCATACCAGCCCCACCCACGTGTTCGCATCGGAGTACTACAAGCGGGATTTCCTGAAGTTCAATGAGCGCCTGGGCTGCACCGACATCCAGTTCAAATCGCTGGTTCCCCGGCTCTATCTGCCGCCGTTCCTGAAAGACAAGCTGGGTTACGCCACGCATGCCATGGTCTCGCTTCCGGTGCTGAACCCGAAGACGCCGCTGAATCAGGGTTTCGATACATTCCGCCTGATGGAGCGGCATAACGACATGCGCGCGATGGTGCGCGCCATGAAGTTCCAGGAGGAGAAACCCTCGTTCTACCTGCTCAACGTCGGCGAAACGCATTATCCGTACGCTCTGCCGGACGAGCCGGAGGACGACTGGCCGCGCCTCCACGGCGTTCATGGAGTTTTCAAACATCTGGATGATGCTGTCGCCGGCGGCAAGCTGGCGCGGAGGGGAGGCAAGTTTTTCGACGACCGCCAGCTCTCCATCCTTCGCCAGCGCCAGATCCGCGCCGTGAAGTACCTCGATACCGTATTCGAGGAGTTGTTCGATCTGCTCCCCAAGAACACCTATGTGACCGTCACCTCGGACCATGGCGAGCTGTTCGGCGAAGACGGCTATTTCGGGCACGGCCCGATCGTGCACCCCAAGGTGCTCGAAGTCCCTTTTATCGAGGGCAGATTGCGGTGATGCATTTCCCCATCCCGCCGGCCTATATAGGTCCCGGCGCGGGCTTCGCTTTTCTGGGTTCCTTCCTGACACTTCTGAGCGGCCTCCTGATGGGCGCGCTGTCGGTCCTGGTGTGGCCTTTTCGCATTCTATGGCGCGCGGCGCGCCGCGGCAGAGCTTACGCGCCCGCCAAAGTGCGCAAGGTAATCGTGCTGGGCCTGGATGGTCTGGATCCCAACCTCACGGAGCGCCTGATGGGCGAAGGCAAGCTGCCGAACCTTGCGAAGCTGCGTTCCAGCGGCAGCTACCATCGCCTGCGCACCACCTTCCCGGCGCTCTCCCCGGTGGCGTGGTCCACGTTCGCGACGGGCGTCAACCCGGCCAAACACAATATTTTCGACTTCCTCGACCGCGATCTGCGCACGTGCATGCCCCGGCTCTCCTCGGCACGCGTCGGCAAGCCGCATCGGGTTCTGAAGCTTGGCCATTACCGCATCCCACTCAGCCGGACACCGGTTGAGCTGCGCCGCAAGAGCCGTCCGTTCTGGAGCATTCTCGGCGAGCGAGGCGTAGACTGCACGATTCTGCGCCTGCCCGTCACCTTTCCCCCTGAGACATTCCCCGGCCGGCTGCTCTCGGCCACGTCCGTTCCCGACCTGCGAGGGACGCAGGGCAGCTTCTCCCAGTTCACCACCCGCGTCGAACAAGTTCTGTACGAGAGCGGCAGCCGGTATCCGTTGCGCCGCAGCGGCGACTGGCTGGAAGGGCAAATCGAGGGGCCGGTGGATAGCTTCCAGGATCGCGGCGCGCCCATCGCAATCCCACTGAGGCTTCGCGTCCGGACGCCGGACCGGGCGGATCTTGAAATCGACGGCGAGCCCTGCGTCTTGCGGCCCGGCGAGTACACGGCCTGGTTGCCGCTGCAATTCCGATCGGCGCTCGGGCCCAAGGTTTGCGGACTGGCGCGTTTCCTGCTCACCGAAACCGGCCCTCACGTCTCGCTGTACATGACTCCGATTCAGCTCGACCCCGAACGGCCCGCGCTGCCCATCAGCCATCCGTCGTGCTATGCGCCGTACCTGGCGGGAATGCTCGGTCCTTTCGCGACCGCGGGCATGGCCGAGGACACCTGGGCCCTGAACGAGGGCGTCATAGACGATGATGCGTTTTTAAAACAGGCCTGGGACATTTTCGAGGAGCGGCGCTCCATGTTCCTGTCCGCGCTTTCCACTGCCCGCCGCGGAGTGGTGGCCTGCGTCTTCGATACCAGCGACCGCCTGCAGCACATGTTTCACCGGCAGATGAGCGAACCGGGCGATCCGCACGGCGCGGTGATCGAAGAGATGTACGGACGCATGGACGCCCTGGTGGGCGAGACTCTGCCGTTCGTGGACCAGCAGACCGCGCTGTTCGTCCTCTCCGATCATGGCTTCCGTTCCTTCCGGCGTTCCGTGCACCTGAATTCCTGGCTGCACCAGAACGGCTACCTGGTTGTTGAAGATCGGCTTCCCGGAAACGGCGAAGTTCCCCGGCCGTTCTTTGCCAACGTGGACTGGACCCGGACCCGCGCCTACGCGCTTGGGCTTTCGGGCCTGTATCTGAATATCCACGGGCGGGAGGCATGCGGCATCGTGCAGGCCGGGGAAGTTGCGGCGCTTCTCCAGGAGATCGCGAACGGCCTGCTTGCGCTGCGCGACACGGATGGCTCGGCGCCGGTGTCGCATGTCTATTCAACGGCGGCCCTCTACCGCGGTCCGTACTTGAAGGCAGCGCCGGACCTGATTGTGGGCTACGCCGACGGATATCGCGTCTCCTGGGAATCGGCGATCGGCAAAGTCACCGACTCGATTCTCGACGACAACCCCAAAGCCTGGAGCGGCGACCACTGCGTCGATCCGGTATTGGTGCCGGGAGTGTTGTTTTCGAACCTGCCTCTCGCGGCGGACAACCCAGGTATTGAAGATGTCGCGCCAACCGTCCTCGATCTGTTCGGCGTAGCCCGGCCCGGCTGGATGGATGGCTGCGCGCTCAAAGCGTGACGCGCAGGCGATGGCGAAAAGCCAGGGCCGTAAAGGTCGAGATCAAAAAAAACCAGACCGGCCAACTGGCGGAGACACCCAGTACGGTCAACTCGGAGCGCGGATACCGCATCTCCAGCCACAGGATCGGTCCCCCTGCCGCGGTCTCGCGGTCAGGCAGATAGTGCAGACCGGGGCGGGCCTCGATCCGCCTGGAGGCGCGCTCGGTTCCTGCAATCACGCCCACTTCTCCGGCGCCCGCCCGGCTAACCCGCAAGCGCCAACTCACTTCGTGCCCGGCATCGGCACTTACCGGGGGCGACTCCACCGGCAGCCAGTCAGGCGCAACCAGGCGCGGCAGGGCAGCACTGTCGCTGAGCCGCGCCGTCAGGATCACCGTCTCGCCGGGCGCCAGGGGAGCGTGGCCCCATACTGCATCCAGGCGATCCCATGCCAGAAACAGCGGTATGGCGATCACCAGGAAAGCGGGCGCCAGCAGCGCCATGTACCGCAGCGTCCACACCAGAAGGCGGCCTTGGGAGCGCAGAATTACCACCGGATCGTCTGCAAACAGGCGTATCGCCAGCAGGTGGGCCCGGAGTTTGCGCCGGGCCGCTTCGAGCGCGCGCTGATTCGAAATTGCCTTGAAGACCACCAGGATCAGCACCCCGGCCGCGGCGCTGAAGGCAGCCAACGTCAACAGAGCCATTGGTCAGTCGATGTAGCCCAGGCCTTTGAGCTTCTTGACAATTTCCTGGTCGCTCTGGGCGTCCTCCAGCTTCGCGAGTTCGCGCTCGATGGTGTGTTCTACGAACTCCTGCGCGGAACTGTATCCGGCCGCCGTGGCGTAACGCGCGATGCGCTGCATCAACTCCTTCTTCACTTTGATGGTCCCACTCGACATGGTTTGCCCCGATTCCATCATTGCATCCCGGGCGCTCCCGCGGAACCCCGGCATAACCTCCGGGTTTCATCAGATCGTCGGGCGCCCCTGCATGTCGGGATTCGGCGGGATCCCAAATGCCCGGAGAATCGTGACGGTAAGATCGGCCAGGCTGGGGGCGCTCAAGCGAATGGGCCGATTGGCGAGCAGCACACCGGGGACCACCCGCGGATCGACGCAGTGATCGCCGATCCAGGCGTCACGGTTGTCCTCCAGGATAGTCTGGGGCGTGGCGCCCAGAGCGGTCTGCCAGGATCCCCGGTACCCGGAGGCATAGCCGATGATCAGGTCGGGGGCGTATTCGAGCACGCGTCCGCGAAAGACCCGGCGGGGTTCATAAACCGCATCCACCACGACGGCGTTATCGCTTGGATCGCGCAAGGCGAGGAGCCGTTCGGAAATGCGGCGCACCAACTCCGCGCGCGGGGCTCCGTCCGCCACGATGCCGTTTTTTTCCCGGCCCCGCAAGTTGACATACAGCCCGTTGAGACCGATCGCATAGGCCTGAGTGCTGGACCAGTCGACGTGTGCGAACCCCTCGCCCGCGGCGGTCACGGCCGGGTCGTCCAGATGCAAAAGGCCCTCGCTTCTGAGCCAGGCGTTGACATGGAAGGCGCGATCGAAGCGGGTGAATCCATGGTCGGACATGACCAGGATGGTGGCGGAGCCCGCGTGAGCGGTCACCCAGCCCACATCCTGATCGATCGTCCGGTAGCTTTCCAGAAGCTCCTTTTCGTGTTTTCCCCACAGCATGTGCGAGTTTTGATCCAAAGTGGAAAAGTACACGAACAGGAAACCCGATTGAAAATCGGCGAGGGCCTGCCTGAGCATATGAGACTGCTCCTGGGCTACCAGCCGGCTCTGCGCCAGGAACTCCTGAAGGTCGAAGTAGCCCGCGCGGTATACCGCCGTGTCCTCGGCGATGCCTTGTGTATAGAAGGGCCCGACCGCCCTGTCCAGTTGGCGGCTGTAGTTGGCGGGAGTGGATAGAGGCAACTCGGGATCGGCGGGATCGATGTTCACCGGCGAGACGTAAAGCTGGAAAACAGGGTGGAATTGTCTGGCGTAAATCCGGAACATGCCCCGCGCCGACTTAAAGCCCGGAATGAGGGGGAACCGGGCGCGGATCCAGCCGGACCACTCGTGTTCGTTCAAGATGAATTGACTATCGCCGACACGGAACCGGGCGGCAGACTCTTGTGGATCGATATCTACCACCAGCTCGACGGAGGTTTGGGCGCGGTCCTTGCGTAGCGTGTTCGGCGGCCCGGCAATGGGCACCAGCAGCCGGCCGCCTTCGCGGCGCACCTTCACAATCCGGCCGCCGGCGACGTCGTGCGAGAGTTCCACGGGGTCATCCGTGTAGAACGAGAAAGTGCCGAACGTGCCTGCGAGGTCGGGAGTGCCCATCCCGGCGAGGGTATGTGCCTGGCTTTTCAGCGGAGGAAAGTTATTGGGGATGCGGATTACCGTCGCAGGCACGCCACCGTCCTCCAGCAACTGCCAGAAGGCAGCCCCCTGGCGCAGGAGCCGAACCCGCCCGGCCGTGAGCGGCAGCAGATAGGGGCCGATAGAGATGTTGTGCGCGGATTCTTCGGTTTCGGCCAGGGATGAGAGCGGCTGCATGTTGGCCGGGTTGCGGCGGACGAAATCGAAGATACCGTGCCCGCCAGGGTCGAGACCCGTGATGAAAGTCGACCACGCTACCGGGCTCTGGGGCGGGATTGTGGTACCCAGGCGGCTGAAGCCTCCTTGCCGCCGCAAGGCTGCCAGATTCGGAAGGGCGTCCCAATGACGCTCCAGAAAACCGGGATCCATGCCGTCCACTCCGAGGACAATCAGGCGGTGGGAGCCGGCCGGATTGCGCCCGCAACCTGGCATAAGCAACAGCGCGGCGAGCGCCGGCGCCACGGCAGCCAGTCTTTTCACCCAACCTCCCCGGCGGCGAATCCTGTCCTATAGGTTGTCATGAGAGCGGTTCCGGCAATGCCATCCTATTTTATTCTGTATCATAGCGTTCTTCGGCAACGTCCCTTTTTCCGCCGCGCATTTCCCGCCTGGACGCTCCGGCCAAAAATAAGGTGAGACACCACAGCAGAGTGGTGTTTTCAAGGAGCTACGCTGCGCCGATTGAGCCCCGATGGCCGGGTCTCGCAACCTGTCGAGCCACCGTGGTGGCGCAGGCGGTTTCGCCTGCGATCCTCGAGAGCTGGTGACTTCGCGTCATGCTCCCATGGCTTTTCAATCGAAGGAGACCCAAAACTCGACGATCTGCCACCAGCGAGGTTCGCCGGGAAAGGCGCAAGGATGAAAAAGGCTAAATTTGCCTTTGATTTCCGCTTTCCTGGGGTTACAATCTCATCACGTAGCCCTTCCTCGGGGGCATACGTGGAAAGGGGCAGTGGAAAATGAGATTTGTGGTCAGGGGTTTGATGAGCGTGCTTCTGTTGCTTGCAAGCGCGAGCTTCACAAAAGCACAAACAGTGCAAGGCGTGGTCACCGGAACCATCTTCGATGCCAGCAATTCGGCGGTTCCCGGCGCAGACGTGGAGTTGACTAACGTCGGCACCGGTATCAACCAGCGCGCCAAGTGCGGCACCGACGGGGGATATCGATTCTCACTGGTGCCGCCAGGAAACTACAGGCTGGATGTCAAAGCCTCGGGTTTTACCGAGAAGCAGATCACGGACATCAAGGTGGATGCCAGCGAGACAGTGCCCGTGAACGTGACCCTGGCGGTAGCGACGTCTACCACCACGATCGACGTGCAGGCAGCCGCATCTCTCGTGCAGACCGCGTCTTCCGACCTCGCCACCTCGGTCAACCTGAACACGATCCAAAGCATGCCGTTGCTGACACGCAACGTCTTCGATCTGGCGTTTGCCGCGCCGGCGGTCTCCCAGGGCATGAACTTCAACGCCGCCGCGGGGGGTACCCGCGAGTCCGGCACCACCAACATGCTGAACGGCGCGGACAATAACGACAACTTCAGCGAAGGCTCTTACAACGTCCAACCGGCGATGGAATCCGTAGCCGAGTTCACCGTGCTCACCAACAACATGAGCGCGCAATACGGGCACGCCGCCGGCGCGCTGGTGAGCACCATCCAGAAGTCCGGAACCAACAAATTCCACGGAGCGGCGTACGAATTCAATCGAAACACCGACTTCAACGCGGAGGACTTCTTCTCCAACCGCGCCGACGTTCCGATTGCCCACTACGTCCGTAACCAGTTCGGTGGCGAGGTGGACGGGCCAATCATCAAAGATAAAACGTTCTTCATGGGCACGTTCGACCGGATCGACTACCGAACGGGCAGCACCGACCTCGCGCAGGTCCCCACCTCCAGCGAGCTCGCCGCCATGACCAACGGCGCTGGGCCTATCGCCCAGCAATATCTAAAGGTCTATCAGCCCCTGACCTCGAATACTCCATGCCCCGCAGAAGCGGTCAACTATCCGGACGCTATAGGCCACATCGGTTGCCTTACCTATCAGGACCCGTACACTGAACCCACGAACACGTTCGTGGGAAGGATCGACCACAATTTCAGCGAAAAGGACCGGCTCAGCTTCACCGCCAACGTCGTGCGGGACAACGCTACCGACAAATGGGGCGGTGGTTATGCCACAACCGCCACGCCCATCGCCGGCGTGTCCGCCAATCACTACCACAACCTGTCGCTGATCGAAACTCACGTCTTCAGTCCCAACGCGGTGAACGAACTGACCGTCGCCCATAACCGCCATTACAGCACTTACCAGGCAGGCAATGGCCAGAACGTTGCGGCGCAGATAGAGATCGATGGCGCGAACTACGACGGGTTGGGCTTTGGGTACGGCCCCACCGAGGGCGCCTTGGTTCAGGGTTTCGTCCAGGACCGCTGGCAGTTCCAGGATAACCTGACCTGGACGAAAGGCAGGCACACGTTCAAGTTCGGCGGCGGGATGCAATACGGCATCCTGTATCGCAACTGGGACCTTGGGAGCCCCGGATATTACGAATTCGCCAACACAACCGGGCCCACGCCGGCTTCCGTAGGTTCTCTCAATCCCGATGGCACCATCGGCGGCCCGAACACCTATATCCAGAATTACCCGGACAGCAACTTCCAGCACGATTTCCCGTACTATTCGGAGGTTTCCCTGAATCCGTCTACCGGCACCGCTGCCAACGCTTATCGCCACTACATCATGAAGGACGTCAACGTGTTCGTCAACGATGACTGGAAGGTGTCGGCGAAGCTGACTTTGAACCTTGGTCTGCGGTGGGAGCGCTACGGTGCGCCTACCGAAGCGAATGGCATTGAATCGCAATTCACCAATCTCACGGCCACCGATCCGGCGACCATTGCGGCGGCCCGTACGGGACCGGTATCCAGCATGTGGACCACGCCGAACCACGACTTCGGGCCGCGCTTCGGCTTTGCTTACGACCCGTTCGGCGACCACCGCACGGCGCTCCGCGGCGGTTTCGCTATCTCCTACGACCGGCTGTTCGATAACATCTGGTCGAACGGCGCGTGGAACCCGCCGTACTACGCCCTTCTCGATCACGATGCGACGGCCGGTGACGTCATCAACTACCAGCTTCATGCGACCATCGCCGGGTACACGCCGGGATCTATCCCCGGCACACCTGGCACACCGAACTGCTGCGATCGCGTCTCGGTCCGCACCATGGACGTCCACATGAGAGACTCTTCGGTGCAGAGCTACTATCTGGGCATTGAGCGGCAGCTCTTCAAGGACTTCCTGTTGCGCGTCAATTACCAGGGCTCCATGGGACACCACTTGTCGCAGTTGATGAACCTCAACCGTTATGACGGCTCGGAGTACAACGCGACTCTGAGCACCGCCAATGCCAGGCCGAATCCTCTGTATTCCGGCTTCAACTATCGGGCCAACAATCTGAACTCCAACTACAAC
>JBEKYE010000030.1:0-20483 GCA_049511275.1 Bryobacteraceae bacterium | reverse complement strand
AATGATGCTGAGGTCGCTTCCTTCACGCGCCACCTTCGCCACGCCAATCGGCACCGTGTAGTCCCCGGCCGGCAGATCTTCCTTGATGCGGCGATAAAGCCCCTTGTGCTCGAAGAAAATCACCGGGTCGTTATCGCGTATGGCCGCTTTGATCAGCCCCTTGGCGTCGTAGGCCGTGGCCGGCGCCACCACTTTCAAGCCCGGCGTCCGCACAAACCACATCTCGGGGTTCTGCGAATGGAACGGCCCTCCATGGACGCCGCCGCCCGAAGGCGCGCGCACCACCATGGGTACCGCCGCGCCCCAGCGGTAACGGCACTTGGCGGCAAAATTCACGATCTGGTCGAAGCCGCAGGAGATGAAATCGGCGAACTGCATTTCGGCCACCGGCCGCAGCCCCATCAGCCCCGCGCCGATGGCCGCGCCTACGATGGCGGCTTCCGAGATGGGTGTATCCACCACGCGCTTTTCGCCGAAATGTTCAAAGAAGCCGGCCGTCACCTTGAACGCGCCGCCGTACACGCCGATGTCTTCGCCCAGCAGAAAGACGTTGGGGTCGCGCTCCATCTCTTCCCACAGCCCCTGGCGGATGGCTTCGAGATAAGTGGTGGACATGGCTAGCGGCTTTCGTACACGTCTTCGGTCAGCGTCGCTGCGTCCGGAAACGGACTCTGCTCGGCCCACGCCACGGCCTCGTCTACTTCGCGATGCACGGCGGCGCGCGCGCGTTCGAGCGCTTCCGGATCGGCCCAGCCTTCCGCCAGCAGGCGCGCCTCCAACCGCGTGATGGGGTCCATCTTGCCCCATTCGTCAAACAGGCCTGGCGGCACGTAGTGCGCGGCATCGTGCGCCGAATGGCCGGTCATGCGGAAGGTTTTGCACTCCAGAAGGTACGGCCCCTTGCCCGATCTGGCGTGCGCGCGGGCGCGCTGGGTGGCTTCGTGAACCGCCAGCACATCGTTGCCGTCCACGATCTCCGCCGGAATGTTGTAAGCCGGCCCGCGGTCGGCCACGTTGGCGCAAGCCATCTGCGCGCTGAGCGGCGTGGAATACGCGTACTGGTTGTTGTTGCAGATGAACACCACCCCAAGCTTCTGCACGGCGGCGAAGTTCACGCCCTCGTGCCAGTCCCCGCGACTGGTAGAGCCATCGCCGAAATAACTGAAGGCCACGCCGTCGATGGCCTTATAGCGCAGCGCCATGGCTACACCCGCGGCCACCGGCACGGTGGCCGCCAGCGCGCTGATGATGGCGACGATCCCGTGCTTCAGATCGCCCATGTGCATGTTCCCGTCGCGGCCGCGCGTGAGGCCGCCTTCCCGCCCCATGTATTGCGCGATAATGCGGCCCGCCGGGACGCCGCGAATCAGAAAAACCGCCAGGTCGCGATGCGCCGGCAGCATCACGTCCTGCGCCTGGGCCACCAGCGCCGTCCCCACTGGAATGGCTTCCTGCCCGCGCCCCACGTACACACCACCCACGATCTTCCCCTGCCGGTACAGTTTCCGCTCCACGCGGTCTTCGATTTCCCGCATCATCGACATGTAATACAGGCATCGCCCGGCCAGCGCGGCCTGCGGCTGTCGATCCATACCGATAGCTGGGGTAATGCCCATGGGGAGATGGCTCACTGGCTCTGAATAATACGGGTAGTATAACGCGATTGCCGGCGCCATCCGCCCGAAAGACTATTTCGACGCGGGGATCACTTTGATCTGGACGCGCTGGCTTTCCTTCGGCCCGATCGTAACCTTGGCGGCCTGGCTGGCGATCGCCTTGACGAATGCCGCATCGAACCAGGCGCCCTGTTCCACTTTTTCCCAGGCGAACAGCAGGTAGTTGCCGGGCGGGACATCTTGGAATGCGGCGTGGCCGGTGTCATCGGTCTCCTCGGAACTCGTGGTTTCCGGATAGCGCCGGCCGGCATCTTCGGGGAGAAGGACCACGGTGGCATCGGCTACCGGCTTGTCGTCGCCAGAGACCGCCGCGTCGAGCTTTGCTCCGTCGGTGCCCAGGATCACTTGCAGGTCGCCGCCGGCGCCCGCGGATAAATCGAGCGGCTGGCCCAGTATTTCTCGGCCGTTCCACAGCACCGACTTCAGATAAGCGCCATCCGGCACGCGGGGCAAGCGGAGATCGTAGGGGACCGGCGCAACCTTCGCCAGCGCAAACGCGCCGGACTCGTCCACGGCGGCGGTGGACGGCATGACCGGCGCATCTTCATCCCCTGTCAGCATCACCCTGAGGCCTTTGAGCGCCACTTTGCCGTCACCGGCAACAACTACCCGGCCTTGCAGCTTGCCTTCAGGCGCCATGCCGAGCTTGATATCCGTCAGGTTCTCGTTGGGCACGATCAAAGGCTGCATGGTCATGGACGGGCTGGCGCCGTTCATCTGCATGGTGATGGCCATGTAAGCCCCGGGGGGCACGTTGGCCATCTCGAACTTGCCTTCGGGGTTGTTCACCATGGTCATGCGCATGGAGCCCGGGTGGGCCGCCGACATCAGAATGATCTGGGCCGATCTGAGCGGTTTCCCGTCGGCGCCGGCCAGCGCGCCCTTCACCCGCACCACCCTGGACTTTTGCAGATGGATCACAAAACCGGGAACATCGCCAGCCGGTTTCACTTCCACCGCTTCCGCCTGCTGGACGTCGGTGGTCGCGGGGAAATAGGTGGCGACGTAACCTGTTTCGGGGGCGTCATCCTTGGGTGGCGGAGGGACGCTGCCCATGGCATCGATGTTGATAATCTCCGCGTTGAGATAGTAGCGGCCGGCGGGCAGCTTGCCCAGGCGGAATTCGCCACGGTCGTTGGTGGTCCCGTTATCCGTCAGTTGCAGCTTGCGATGGCCTTCGGCAAAGCTGTACGTGGAGGCTGTCACCATGGCGCTCGCCACCGGATCGCCATCTTCATCCACCACCTTTCCGGATACAGCGCCCTGCGGAATGAGGCGAAACTCCACTTCGCTCAGCTCCCGGCCGGGGGAAAGGTGCAGGCGGCCTTGCACAGAGTCCTTGCCCGTGGGCTTGTAAGTCTCATCCATGAAGCCGGCATGCTTGGCGGTGAGGTAGTAATCGCCCGGGTCGACTTTTTCGAACTGGAACTTGCCGGCGGCGTCCGTGGTAGCGGTGAATGTCTTCTTCGGACCCTTGGCCGCCGGCATGTCATCCATCACATCGGCGTCCAGGCCGAACTGCTTGACCATGGCGTCGAAGCCTTCCGGCATCAGGCTGGTTGTGAGCGTCAAATCGGCTTTGCGTATCGACTCGCCGGTAACCGAATTGACTACCTTTCCTTCGACCACTGCCGGCTTCGGTTCGGAAGGCGTCTGGGCCGTTTGGGCCAAGGCCGCGCAGACAAATACTGCGATACCCGCGATCTTCATGACGAAGTCTCCAGACAGACGAAGCATAACTCAACTCAGCCTTCCGCGCTCCACGGGCTGACCACCCGCACCGGCCCGAGGAGTTCCGTTCGGGCGAACAGCCTCTCGAGGAGCAAGTACATCAGTACGACCGGCGCCAACGCGGCCATCGTCACTGCCAACAAATTGTCCGGCAGCAGAGTTGAGATGCGGAGCAGCAGCCCCTGGATGACATGTATGGTGGTGCCTACAGTGCTGCCCAGCCCCGGAATGAAGTCCAGCGCGAGGATGGCGCCAAACGGCGGAGCCACCACTGCTGCCATCAGAAGGCCGCGCGCCAGGCGAGAGAGCCTGCGCGCACGGTGCCATCGAAACAGCTCGCGGAGGAAGATCAGAACCAGCACGAACAGGGTCGCCGCAGCCAGGTTGAGGATCTGCATGCGGGCCCGCGTCGTGATCGGTCTCAGCCCGGCTTTCCTGGCGGCATTCAGTTGCGGGGCAGTGAGAGAACGTCCGTACACCACCTCCGTCGCTCTTTCGTACTGCCAGTCGAAGAATCTATGGCTGTTGTCGGGGCCGGACGAATAGGGATCGTATAGCTTGTATCCGAACACAGAGCGGATCGCCGGCCGGAACGTCTCTCCCCAAGGCGACTGTATGAGCGGAGCTATGCCACCTTGCGCATGCTTCCAATACTCCAGGGACACCGCGACGGCGGGCGGTGCAGGCAGGCCGGCTGCAAGGGTCGCCGGGTCCCAAGCCATGACGGGGTAGTTGTCCGTGGCGAAGTGCAGGCCAAGCGCCGTCCCCCCAACCACGATAACGAGCACGGGAATCAGGTTGATGAGCAACCGCGCGCGATGCGAAAGCGGCAGGGAATCGAGCCAGCGCGTTCTTGGACGGCTGCCCTCCATCCCAAACACTCCGAAGAGGCATCCGAACAGCCCGACGTTTTGGCTGGCCAAGACCGCGATCATCGGCAGAAAGCCAAGACTGGCCCATTGCAAGGATCGCACCACGGGCCACCACGGCAGGGCCGTCGTACTTCGGCTTCGTGTGATTTCCCGGCCGCCTGCCGCCTCAAGAGGAGCCGTTTGAAAGGACAGGGGAAGCGTCATCCAGATTCTTACAAATGCCCCGGCGCTGGCCAGGGCAAATAGCGTCAAGGTCACGGCGGCCGGCAACAGCCACCAGGTCAAGAGGCCGGCGGCTGCCACCGCTGCCCAAATCATAGCCACCAGCCACCAGGGTATGACCAGCTCTTGCACGCGCACCGCCTGCGGCAGGAGAATCGCCAGCGTGAGGCCGGCCCCGCACGCCAGGGTTGCCCCCACTGAGGACCACTCGGCCCCTTTCAGCAACATCGTGAGCGAGCCGCACGCCATCATCGGTATCCACACCATCGCCATGCGCGAGAGCGTCCGCGCCAGAAAGAGCTGTCGCGCAGGAATCGGCAGGGCCGCTTCCCACAGAGTGGCACGCCGTTGCGGCTTCAGATAGAACATCAATCCGGCGAACATCGCCATCTCGTTCCAGAGCCAGTTGCCGGGGTTCATTCTAGTCTGTTCGATAAGCAAAACAACCAGGTACATCACAACCAGGTACGTCCCGATAAAGGCAAGCCCCAGCACCGAGCCCGGATCGCGCCGCGCCAGTTTCAGAATCACGACGACGCCTCCGCCAGCCGGCTGCTGCCCACCATTTCGACGAACAGTTCCTCCAGCGGCACGCTCACGCAGCGGATGCCATCCAGGCCCAGCGATTCCTGCAACTCCCGCCGCACCGCGTCCGGCGTGCCTTGAAACACCGCGTGCCAGTCGTCGAACACCGGCCGCGCGCGCAGACAGCCCGGCAGCCGCTCCAGCGTGGCGGCGTCGGGAACCGCGCTGCGCGGGATCATCGCCACGCAGTGGTCCTCGTGGATCTGGTCGAGCTGCCGGTCGAGCCGCACTTTGCCGTCGTCCAGCAACACCACGCGGCCGCCCAGCCGTTCCACATCGTTCATGTGATGCGAAGAGAAGAGAATGGCCGTGCCTTCGCGGTTCAGCAACTGAATCGAGGTTTCCAGAAACTCACGCCGCGCGGCCGGGTCCAGCCCGCCCGCCGGCTCGTCCAGAATCAGCAGCTCGGGCCGGTGGCAGACCGCGCACATCAGCGCCACCTGCCGCGCCTGCCCCTTGCTGAGCTGTCTGATCTGTTGCGCATTGCCGGTGAGCGAGAAGCGGTCGAGCAATTGCCGCTCCAGCTTGCTGTCCCAAGTGGGGAAGAGGTAGCGGTGGAAGGCAAACAACTCGGCGATGTTCGACCCCGTGGGTAGCACTTGTTCCTCGGCCACATAGCCGATGCGCTTCTTCACTGCGACCGGGTCGCCTGTGGGCGAGATCCCGAAAACCCGCACCGTGCCGGCCTGGGGGAAGAGCATCCCCATGGCGATGCGGATCAGCGTGGTCTTGCCCGAGCCGTTGCGCCCCAACAGCCCGAGCACTTCTCCCTCTTGCATGGAGAAGGTCACGCCGTCCAGCACCGGCACGCCTTTCTTGAAGGCCCTAACGATGTTTTGAAATTCCAAAATTGGAGTCATACGGATTCCTTTTCCTGCGATGCTGCCGGGCCCTTGGTGAGCTCGCGCTCGGCCTCTTCCAATGCCTTCACCACTTCGGCGAAGCGCAGGCCGGCCAGATAAGCCTGTGAGAGCAGCTTGCGCGCCGCCGCCTGGATTTGCTCCATCTGCTTCTCGTAGTCCGGCTGTGGCAGCGTGGCGCAGACGAAGGTGCCGCGCCCGCGCTGGGTCTCAATAAACCCCAGCGCCTCCAGCTCGTCATATGCCTTCTTCACCGTGAGCGGGGCGATGACCAGTTGTTCGCTAAGTTCCCGATGCGAGGTCAGCTTGTCACCCGATTTGAGCCGTCCCCCTGCGATCGCCTCGGTGATCTGCCGCATGATCTGCCGGTAGATCGGAAGCTCGTCGGATGGGTTGATCAGCAGCTGCACTCGATATGATATATAACACTATATCACTAGATCTGTCAAGAGGGAAATGTGAGTTGATTACGCCGACGCATGTTGGCGTGTGGTGAGAGCTTCCGGCTAAAGTGGCGCGCGGGGTCTGTCGAAAGATGTACAGGTTATCATGCGGACCTGTTGGATTGTCTTGTTTGCCCAAGCGGCAGCGTTTGCAGCAGCCCCCGGCGGCGATACTGTGCCGGTCTTTTTCATAGCCAACCAGGGACAAGCGCCCTCGGCGGTGCGCTTCATGACCAAGAGTCCCGGGATCACGGCCTGGTTTCTGGACGATGGCGTGGTGCTGCGCGCCGCCGGCGGAACGGTGCGCATGTCCTTCGAGGGCGCCGAAACATCCGCCGCTCCCGAAGGCCGGCAGCCGCTGGCGGGAAGGGCTAATTTTCTGACGGGGAACGCGGACGCGTGGCGCCTCGGAGTGCCGCTGTTCGGCAAAGTCTCCTACCGGAATCTGTACCCCGGCATCGATATGGTCTTCGGCGGCGGCGGCCGCGACCTGAAAAGCGAGTTCCTGGTCGCGCCGGGCGCGGACCCGTCGCGCATCTCGCTGCGCTACGTGGGCGCGGGAAAACTGCGCATCGAAGACGACGGCTCCCTGCGGATCCCCATGAACGGAGAGCCGTTTCGCGAGCAGGCGCCGCTGGTCTACCAGGAGCGCGACGGCCGGCGCCTGTTGGTGGAAAGCGGCTTCCTCCTGGCCCCAAGCGGCGCGCTGGGCTTTCGATTGGGCGCGTACGATCGCTCGCTCCCGCTGGTGATCGATCCGGTCCTCTCGTATAGCACCCTGCTCGGAGGCTCGGGCTTCGATTCCGCCACTGCCATTGCGGTGGATTCCTCGGGTTCGGCCTACGTGGCCGGATTTACCGATTCCTACGACTTCCCCACGCAGAGTCCCGCCCAGAACTACAACGCCGGCAGCAACAACGCCTTTGTAGCCAAGCTCAACGCCGCGGGCAACGGCCTCATCTACTCCACTTACATCGGCGGATCGGGCGACGACCGGGCTTACGGAATCGCCGTCGATTCAAGCGGTAACGCCTATGTAACGGGTTCCACCACCTCGCAAAACTTCCCGGTTCGGTACGCCCTGCAATCGCGCCTGCTGGGCTCGCGCAACGCCTTCGTGGTGAAGCTGAGTCCTGCCGGCAACATGATGGACTATAGCACTTATCTGGGCGGCAGCGGTGCGGATTACGGGTATGGCATTGCCGTGGATGGCTCCGGGAATGCCTACGTGGTGGGAGACACCACGTCGCTGAATTTCCCCACCACCGGTTTTCAAACAGGCTTTCATGGCGTGCAGGACGCATTCGTCGCCAAAGTCAGCACCGACGGAAGCCACCTGGTGTACAGCACCTACCTCGGAGGCTCCAACACCGATCACGGCGCCGCCATCGCGGTGGATTCGGGTGGCGCCGCATACGTGACCGGTTCCACGTACTCCGTCGACTTTCCCACCATGAATCCCTTCCAGCCGCACATCGCGGGCGGCGAAGATGCCTTCATCGCGCGGTTGAATGCGAGCGGCACTGCGCTCTTGTTCAGCACCTATCTGGGAGGCAGCAACGGCACGGTCTCCTATCCCGAAACGGGCCAGGGGATCGCGCTCGATGGCCAGGGCAACGCCTACGTGGTGGGGGTGACCAGCTCGGTCGATTTCCCGCTGCGCAACGCCGAGCAGCCTGCACTAAACGGCTGGCTGGACGCTTTCGTGACCAAAGTGAATTCCTCCGGCGCCCTGCTGTACAGCACCTACCTGGGCGGATCGGGCGTGGATGTGGGCAACGCCATTGCCGTCGATTCGAGCGGCAGCGCCTACGTCACCGGATACACCTATTCCACCGATCTGCCGGTTGTGGCGCCGCTGCAGTCCACCATCGGCGGCGATTGCGACGCCTTCCTCGCCAAGCTGAGCCCCGCTGGTAATTCCCTGGCGTACCTCAGCTACCTCGGCGGCAACGGCTCCGATAACGGAGCGGCGGTCGCGCTCGACCCCGCCGGCGCCGTGTATCTCGCGGGTTGGACGCTCTCCACGAATTTTCCCTTGGAGAACCCATACCAGAGCATCAACGCCGGCAACTTCGGCGCGTTTGTTACCAAGGTGACTTTCGCCCAATTGCCTGGAATCGTCGGCGTGTCGCCCAGCTCCGGGAGCGGCACCTCGCAGACATTCACCTTTCAATACACCGATGCCGCCGGCGCCGCCGATCTGACCAGCGTATCGGCGAACTTCAACACCGCCGTCTCCACCGTGAATGGCTGCGTGGTCAACTTCAACCGGGCCCTGAATACTTTGTGGCTGCTCACCGATGCCGGTGTCCAGCCTGTATCGGGCCTCACGCCCGGCGGCGGCAGCCAGCAGAACAGCCAGTGCACGCTGAACGGCGCCGGATCGAGCGTTTCGGCTTCCGGCAACACCCTCACCTTAAACCTGGCGCTCACCTTCCTGACGGCCTTCGCGGGCGCGAAAAACATCTACATGCAGGCCGTCAACCCGAACGGCACGGCTGCCTGGCAATTGGAAGGAAGCTGGACCGTCGGGGCGCAGGTGCAGACCGTTTCGGTCACGCCCAGTGCGGGAAGCGGTTCGTCCCAGACCTTCACCTTCCTATACACCGACACAGCGGGCGCGGCCAATCTCACCGCGGTTTCCGCGCTCATCAATTCTTCGCTCTCCACCGCCGCCGCATGCTCGGTCACCTACAACCGGGCGCAAAACAGCCTCGCGCTGATGACCGATTCCGGCGCGCAGCCCGCTTCCACCATCACACCCGGCAGCGGCAGCCAAACCAACAGCCAGTGCACCCTCAACGGCGCCGGGTCGAGCGTGTCCACCACCGGCACCGTCCTCACGCTGAATCTGACCCTGGCGTTCCAGCCGGCGTTCGGTGGCAACAAGAACGTCTACATGCAGGCCGTCAGTCCGTTCGGAACGGCCGCCTGGCAGCAGGAGGGCGCCTGGACCGTCCCGGCGCAAGTCCAGGTGGTGTCGGTCACGCCCAACTCCGGCAGCGGCTTGTCCCAGACCTTCGGCTCGCAGTATTCCGACAGCGCCGGCGCCGCGGACATCGCGAGTGCCTCGGTGCTCGTGAATTCGTCGCTTTCCACCGTCGCCGCCTGCTCGGTCGTCTACACCCGGGCTTCCAATGCACTGGCCTTGCTGACGGATTCCGGCGCTCTGCCCGGCTCCACCATCGCACCCGGCACCGGCAGCCAGCAGAACAGCCAGTGCACGCTGAACGGCGCCGGATCGAGCGTGACCCCGTCCGGCACGACGCTCACGCTGAACCTGGCCCTCACCTTCCAGCCGGCCTTCGGCGGCGCCAAAAATGTATACCTGCAGGCGGTGGCCCCGTCCGGAACGGCCGCCTGGCAGCAGGAAGGCGTCTGGACCGTCCCGGCCTCGGTGCAGGCGGTATCGGTAACGCCCTCGACTGGCAGCGGGACCGCCCAGACCTTCAGTTTTCAGTTCACCGACACTGCCGGCGCGACGGACCTGACTTCCGTCTCGGCCCTGGTCAACTCCGCGCTCACCACCGTCGGCAGTTGCGAAGTGGACTATTATCGAGCCTCCAATATACTGAAGCTCCTGACGGATTCCGGCGGGCAGCCGTCTTCCAGCCTCACGCCCGGCAGCGGCAGCGTGCAGAATAGCCAGTGCATCTTGAACGGCGCCGGGTCGAGCGTGACCAGTTCCGGCACGACGCTCACGTTAAACCTGGCGCTCACCTTCCAGACCGCCTATGGCGGCGTCAAGAATGTCTACATGGAAGCAGTTGGTGCGCTGGGAACATCGGGCTGGCAACAGAGAGGCACATGGACGGTCCCGGTGACGGTGCAGACCGTATCGGTGACGCCCTCGGCCGGCAGCGGCGCCACCCAGACCTTCAGCTTTCAGTTCACCGACAGCGCCGGGGCGACCGACCTGAGGTCCGTCTCGGCGATGGTCAACTCCACGCTCAGCGGCGTCAGCGGCTGCGAAGTGGATTACAACCGCGCGTTGAACACCTTGTCGCTGCTCACCGATTCCGGCGGCCAGCCATCCTCCAACCTCACGCCCGGCAGCGGCACTGCGCAGAATAGCCAGTGCATCTTGAACGGCGCCGGGTCGAGCGTGACCACTTCCGGCACGCTACTCACGATGAACCTGGCGCTCACCTTCCAGCCGGCCTTTGGCGGAGCGAAGAATGTCTACATGGAAGCGGTCAGCCCGGTCGCAACATCGGGCTGGCAACAGCTAGGCACGTGGACGGTCTCGGTGACGGTGCAGACCGTGTCGGTGACGCCCTCGGCCGGCAGCGGCGCCACCCAGACCTTCAGCTTTCAGTTCACCGACAGCGCCGGGGCGACCGACCTGAGGTCCGTCTCGGCGATGGTCAACTCCACTCTCAGCGGCGTTGGCGGCTGCGAAGTGGATTACAACCGCACGTTAAACACCTTGTCGCTGCTCACCGATTCCGGCGGCCAGCCATCCTCCAACCTCACGCCCGGCAGCGGCAGTGCGCAGAACAGCCAGTGCATCTTGAACGGCGCCGGGTCGAGCGTGACCACTGCCGGCGCGCTACTCACGATGAACCTGGCGCTCACCTTCCAGACGGCCTTTGGCGGAGCGAAGAATGTCTACATGGAAGCAGTCAGCCCGGCCGCGACATCGGGCTGGCAACAGAAAGGCACCTGGACGGTCCCGGTGACGGTGCAGTCCGTTTCCTTGACTCCCAACTCCGGCACCGGTTCGACCCAGACCTTCAGTATGCAGTTCTCTGATAGCGCCGGGGCGACGGACCTGACTTCCGTCTCGGCCCTGGTCAGCTTCTCGCTCAGCGGCGTTGGCGGCTGCGAAGTGGATTACAACCGCGCGTTAAACACTTTGTCGCTGCTCACCGATTCCGGTGGCCAGCCCTTCATGAGCATCTCGCCGGGCAGCGGAAGCCAGCAGAACAGCCAGTGCCTGGTCAACGGCGCCGGATCGAGCGTGTCGATTTCGGGAAACACCCTGACCTTGCAACTGTCGATCACCTTCTTCACGGCGTTTGCCGGCGCGAAGAACGTCTATACGGAGGCTATCAGTCCGGCCGGAACGGCGCCCTGGCAGCAGATGGGCGTCTGGTCATCCAAGTAAGAGACCGCCGCGACAGAATACAAATTTCGCGGACAGCCTTCTCGCGCGCGGCGCGCGGAATCAACGCTGAGTTTCCCTCCAGATCGCCTGCCGTGGGGTTGATCTGTAGAAGCGCCAGGCGCACCGTGAATTCCCAGGCAAGAACGGACTGCGCCAGCCGAAACCAATCTCTTCAGCCAACTGTGACAAGATGAGAACGATCCACACGGGCGGCAAGATGATCGGCAGGGTCCATTTTCTGCCTGAAATCTCGACCTGCCTGAACGGGCGATACTGGTGATATGAGCCCTCTTCTGACGCCTTTTCCGCTGCGCGAAGTGGTATTTCGCAACCGCATCGCCGTTTCGCCGATGTGCCAGTATTCCAGCCAGGACGGATTCGCCAATGACTGGCACCTGGTCCACTTGGGCAGCCGCGCCGTGGGTGGCGCCGCGCTGGTGATGACCGAAGCCGCCGCCATCGAGGCGCGCGGCCGCATCTCACCCCAGGACCTGGGTATCTGGAAGGACGAGCACGTCGAGTTCCTGGCGCGCATCGCGGCGTTTGTGCGGCAACAGGGCGCGGTGCCGGGAATCCAACTGGCGCACGCCGGACGCAAGGCTTCCACGCGGCGGCCGTGGGATGGCGTTGGAGTGATCTCCGAAACGGAGGGCGGATGGCGGGCCGTGGCGCCCAGCCCGGTGCCCTTCACCCCGGGCGATCCCCCGCCGGCGGAACTTTCGAAGGCGGAGATCCGGGGCATCGTGGAAGCGTTCGCCGCGGCCGCCCGCCGCGCGCTCCGCGCCGGCTTCCAGGTGGCGGAGATCCACGCCGCGCACGGATACCTGGTGCACCAATTCCTTTCGCCTTTGAGCAACCAGCGCACCGACGAGTATGGCGGCGCGTTCGAGAACCGCATCCGGCTGGCGGTCGAAGTGGCCGTAGCGGTGCGCGCCGTCTGGCCGGCCGGCCTGCCGTTGTTCGTACGCATTTCCGCCACCGACTGGGCGCCGGGAGGCTGGGATATCGATGAGTCCGTGGAACTCGCTTGGCGCCTGCGCGCGGCGGGCGTCGACCTGATCGACTGCTCTTCGGGCGGCGCGGTGCCGCACCAGAAGATTGTGCTGGGCCCCGGCTACCAGGTGCCCTTCGCCGCGCGCATCCGGAAAGAAGCCGGCGTGGCGACCGGCGCGGTCGGCATGATCACCATGCCGCGGCAAGCCGAGGAAATCCTGAGTTCGGGACAAGCCGACATGGTGCTGCTGGCGCGCGAATTTCTGCGCGACCCGTATTTCCCGCTGCACGCCGCGCGGGCGCTGGGCGCCGAGCTGAAGCCGCCGGCGCAGTATTTGCGGGCGTTCTGATTTCATTCGCCTGGGCGGAGCTACAATTGCCTAGGGCATTATGTCCACAAACCACAAGCGACTCCATTGGACCGCGTTGACCATCGCCGTGCTGGGGGCCTGGGCGCTCACGGCGCAGAATGGCGGCGACGCGCTGCGGCGCGGCTTTGAGAATCCGCCGGATAGCGCCAAACCGCGGGTCTGGTGGCACTGGATGAACGGCAACATCACCAAGGAGGGCATTCAGGCCGACCTGGAGTGGATGAAGCGCGTCGGCATCGGCGGGTTCCAGAACTTCGACGCGGCGCTCTCGACGCCGCAGATTGTCGACCACCGGCTGGTCTATATGACGCCCGAGTGGAAGGACGCCTTCCGCTACGCCGCCACGCTGGCGGACCAGTTGGGCCTCGAAATGGCCATCGCCGGCTCGCCGGGTTGGAGCGAGAGCGGCGGCCCGTGGGTTACGCCGGCGCAGGCGATGAAGAAATTGGTGTGGAGCGAGACCCGCGTGGAAGGCGGCCGGCCGTTCACCGGCGTGCTGCCCAAGCCACCCTCCACCACCGGACTGTTCCAGAACATCCCGCGCCCGGGTCCACCGACCATGTATAACGGAGCCCCGGCGGAATACTACGGCGACTCCCAGGTGGTGGCATTTCGCGCGCCGGGAAACGAGATTGCGCTCGGGGAGCTCGAACCCAAAGTCACTTCGAGCGGCGGCCATTTCGAGTTCGCCGCGCTGACCGATGGCGATCTTGCCAGGACCACCGCGCTTCCCGCAGCGCCGGCCGGCGGCAAGGCCTGGATCCAATTCGAATTCACGCGCCCGCAGACGGTTCGCGCGCTCACCGTGGTGGCATCCGGCGGCGCGGAGCTTGAGGCCGGCGATGACGGGGCAGCGTTCCGAAGCATTTCGACGGTTGCCGGGAACCGGGGGATCGAGCGGACCATCTCATTCCCGGCAGTGACGGCGCGGTTTTTTCGCGTGACGTTCTCCACATCGGCCAATGCCACGGCGACGCCCGCCGATTTCCAGGTGGCCGAACTGGCCCTGCACCCCGATGCGCGCGTGAACCGCTTCGAGGAGAAAGCCGCTTTTGCCGCAACGCCCGATCTTTACGCATCCGCCACGCCGCCCGTCGCGGCCGCGGATGCCATCCGCAAGCAGGACACCATCGATCTGACCGCCAGGATGCAGCCCGATGGGAAGCTCGATTGGACTCCGCCGCCCGGCCGTTGGGTGGTGCTCCGAATGGGCTATTCGCTGACCGGCTCGCACAACAACCCGGCGTCGCCCGAAGCCACCGGTCTGGAAGTCGACAAGCTCAGCAGCGCGTCGGTGAAAGCTTATTTCACTCACTATCTGGACATGTACAAAGAAACGCTCGGCCCGCTGATGGGCAAGCGCGGCTTAGAGTACATCGTCACCGACAGTTGGGAAGCCGGCGTCGAAAACTGGACCGGCGATATGATTGCGCAGTTCAGCAAACGGCGCGGCTACGATCCGCGGCCATGGCTGCCGGTGCTGGCGGGCCGCGTGGTGGAGAGCGCCGAAGCGAGCGACCGCTTCCTGTGGGACTTCCGCAAGACCATCGCCGACCTGACGGCCGAGTGCCATTACGACCAGCTCACCACACTGCTCGGCGAGCGCGGAATGGCGCGCTACAGCGAGTCGCACGAATCCGGCCGCGCGTTTATCGCCGACGGCATGGAGGTGAAGCGGACGGCTGCCGTCCCCATGAGCGCCATGTGGACGCAGCGGCCGGGCGTGGACGCGGAGCAGTACGGGTACAACGCGGACATCCGCGAATCGGCCTCGGTGGCCCACATTTATGGACAAAACCTGGTGGCCGCCGAATCGCTGACGGCGAGCGGCAGCAACGGCGCCTGGGTCTGGTCGCCCGAGACGCTCAAGCCCACCGCCGACAAAGAGCTGGCGATGGGGTTGAACCGCTTCGTGATCCACTCCTCGGTGCACCAGCCGGTCTCGGACAAGATACCGGGCCTCGGGCTGGGGCCGTACGGCCAGTGGTTCACCCGGCATGAGACGTGGGCGGAATTGGCCCGGCCCTGGATCACCTACCTGGCGCGCAGTTCCTACATGCTGCAGCAGGGCAAGTTCGTCGCCGACGTCCTTTATTACTATGGCGAAGATTCGAATCTTACGGCGATTTTCCGCGATCATGCACCAGACATACCGGTCGGTTATGACTTCGACTACACGAATGCCGACGCCTTAGTGCACTTACTTACGGTTAAAGACGGGAAGATAGTCACGCCGAGCGGGATGAGTTACCGCGTGCTGGCGCTCGACCCGCGCGCCGCGCATATGTCGCTCGAGGTCTTGCGCAAGATCCGCGACCTGGCGAACGCCGGAGCGGTGGTGGTGGGAGCGAAGCCAACCGACGATCCCAGCCTGAGCGATGACCCGGCGGAGTTCCATAAGATAGCCGATGAGTTGTGGGACAAGGGCAGAGTGCACGCGCAGACGCTGGCGGAAGCGCTTCCCAGGCCGGATTTCGAGTACACGAAGCCGCAGCCGGATACCAATCTGCTGTTTGTCCACCGCGCGCTGCCGGACGGGGAAGTCTATTGGGTGGACAACCGCAAGGATCGCGCCGAGCAGGTGGACGCCACTTTCCGCGTGGCGGGCAAAGCTCCGGAACTGTGGCGCCCGGAAACCGGCAAGACGGAGCCGGCGTCTTTCCGGACCGCCGGCGGGCGCACCACCGTGCCGCTGCGCCTGAACCCTTATGAAGCTGTATTCGTGGTGTTTCGCGGCACGGCGCGGACGCCCTCGCGCACTCTGCCGGAGCCGGTGGAGACGCGTGTCGGTGGGCCTGAAGGCGGGTGGGATGTGGGCTTTCAGCCGAACCGTGGAGCGCCCGCGAAGATCGCGATCGACCGCCTGAGTTCCTGGAGCGAGAGCAGCGACCCAGGGGTGAAGTACTTCTCGGGCACGGCCACTTATACCGGAAAAATCCAGGCGCCGGCCGCGTGGTTCCAGAAGGGCGCGAGGCTGTGGCTGGACCTGGGCAGCGTGAAGAACCTGGCGGAGGTTTGGGTCAATGGAAAGCCGCTGGGGGTGGTGTGGAAGACGCCTTTCCGGGTGGACGCAACGGAGGCACTCACGCCAGGCGCCAATCTTATTGAGGTGAAGGTGACGAACCTGTGGGTGAACCGCTTGATCGGCGATCAGCAGCCGGATGCGTCGAAGAAGTACACGTATACCACGCAGCCATTCTACAAAGCCGATTCGCCGCTGCTGCCTTCGGGGTTGCTGGGGCCGGTGGAAGTGGTGAGAGTGAAGTCGCGCCCCTAGAGCGGAATTCGCCCTCCTCGCGGCCGCGACATCCAGGTATACGTCTAGTCCGCAGTTCTCACACGGGGCCGGATGCCGTGGCGCACGCACTCGTGCGTGCCGTGTCGAGACTCTTCTCCGGCGGGTAGGCCTCCGAACCAGCCTGATTCCTAATACCCCCGTTTGATCGAGCCCGGCTGCACAAAGTGGTATCTGGGCTGGTACTTGGGCGCTGCGCACCAGCTCAGGATCAGGTACTCTATGTACTCTGAGGTATCCCGCTGCGGGTGGTACCTGTTGTCGGTATCGTTTGGAGTCTGGCTGATCATCAACTTCATCGCGGCGTCCCCGCCGATACGCGGCGCTGCCGATAGGATGAAGTCAGCTACGGACTTACCGCTGTTCGAGGCAACATCCCAGGCGACCCCAGCGAACTGGAATCTTTTCTTAACCCTGGCGACGATCATCTCCGCGAAAGTGTCGTCAAATTGGACGTGCATATACGCGAAAATGTTGGCCAGCTCCGCCCAGGGAAAGTAGTTCCTCCCCACACTATACTCTTTCAAGGTCGGGGAATAGTACACGCCCCGCTCTAAAGGTATGTCTTTCATGCGACGCTCCCCTCCAATAAGTTGTAATCGGCCCAAGGGGTCTGTGAGATCTGCAACTTCATGTAGGCATCGCCGGCGATATGTGGTCCCTTGTACTTCATGTAGTATCTGTCGAATTGGACGCCGCGTTCCAGAGTTTCAGTCAAAACAGCACCTCGCGCGAGTTGAATTTCCCAATCAGTATACTGCAAAAACAAAAGCGGCCTGCCCCACATTGCTGTGAGGAGGCCGCTGGGGTACTACCGTTGCAAGTCGGACTAGGTGGCGGATCTCTTCGCCACGACGTCGGTAACTCTCGGATCGCCACCCTGGTAGCCAGGGCTGGTGATCTTCAGCTTCAGCGAATCGCCATCGAGTGCACCTTCGTACTTGGTCACGATCTCGCCGTTCTGAGTGGTCCGTTTCACTTCAAAATAGACTTTGTTACCGTCCACTCTGCCGTTGGAGATTTCCTGGTCGGGAGGAGGAGCAGCAGCATCGCCACCGCCGCCGCCACCGCGACGACCGCCCATCATGGCCGGAACGGAGCCGGTGAGCTTGGTGCCATCTTGTTTCAATGTGATGATTGTCGTACGGGCGGGGCCACCGTTGCGGCCCGCCGTTTCATAGGCCCACTTGCCGGTCAGGTCGGCCGCGACGGCGACGAACGCAACCACAAGCAGAAGTGTCGTTACAAAAAGCAGCTTTTTGGTCATGCTGATGTAGGCGTCGCCTTTAGCTGGTTGGTTACAAGCCGGACGTCTGGAAAGACACTATCTCTGACCAAGGGGCGGGCGCCCGGGGAAGCCCGGGGTGTTGGGAACCCAAGCCATCTGATTGAGTTTAAACAGATTGGAGGCGGGGATCTGCCGGAGATATACTAAGCATTTAACGGAGGTACCAATCTTGAGGCTCACCAGACGGGCAGTAATCCAAGGGCTGGCCAGTTTGCCGGCCGCGCAATGGGTGCGGGCGCAGGGCGGCCGCGTCAGGGCCATCGCGCCCGGGGTTTTCCGGGCCGACTGGGAATCCCTGCGGCAATACCGCGCGCCGGATTGGTTCCGCGACGCCAAGTTTGGCATCTGGGCGCATTGGACGGCGCAATGCGTGCCGGAACAAGGCGACTGGTACGCGCGCAACATGTACATCCAGGGTTCAGCCCAAAACAAGTATCACGTCGAACACTACGGGCATCCCTCGAAGTTCGGCTTCCTGGAAATCGACCACTTGTGGAAGGCCGAGAACTGGGACCCGGAAGCGCTCATGCAACTCTACGTGAAGGCCGGCGCAAAGTATTTCATGGCGCTGGCGAACCACCACGACAATTTCGATTGCTACGATTCCACGCACCACAAATGGAACTCGGTGCGGGTGGGCCCGAAGAAAGACATTGTGGGAATCTGGGCGAAGACGGCGCGCCGGCACGGGCTGCGCTTCGCGGTGTCGAACCATTCCTCGCACGCCTGGCACTGGTTCCAGCCCGCTTTCGGATACGACCCCGAAGGCCCCCTGGCCGGCGTCCCCTACGACGGATACCTCACTCGCGCGCAGGGCCAAGGGAAATGGTGGGACGGGCTTGACCCGCAGGAGCTCTACGTCGGACCCAGCATGGTATTGCCCAAGGGCATGACCACCATCAAGGAAGCGCGCGACTGGCACGCCGGGCACGACGGCGAGTGGCACGAGGATCCGCCGCCGGAGCATCCCGAGTTCACCGAGAGCTGGTTCCTGCGCTGCCAGGAACTGGTGGACAAGTACAAGCCGGACCTCTTGTACTTCGACGATACGGAGCTGCCGCTGGGACAGGCCGGCCTCGATATCGCGGCGCACTACTACAACTCCAACATGAAATGGCGCGGCGGCCTGGAAGCCGTGCTCACCTCGAAGGGGCTGTCGCCTGGCCACGTTGGCGCGATGGTGCTGGATATCGAACGCGGCCGGGCGGACCATATTCTGCCGGCGCCCTGGCAGACCGATACGTGCATCGGGGACTGGCATTACCAGCGCTCGCTGTTTGAGAATCACCGCTACAAGACCACCGGGACCGTAATCCAGATGCTGGTGGACATTGTGAGCAAGAACGGGAACCTGATGCTGAACATCCCGGTGCGCGGTGATGGCACCATCGACGATGACGAGCGCAAGGTGCTCGAAGGACTCTCCGGCTGGATTCCGGCGCACGCGGAAGCGATTTACGGCACGCGGCCATTTAGTGTGTTCGGCGAAGGCCCGCCGGACGTCGAAGGCTCCGGCAACTTCAACGAGAACCGCGCCCGGCCCTACACCGCGCAGGACATCCGCTTCACCACCCGGGGAGACACGCTTTACGCCTTCGCCCTGGGCTGGCCCGCGGACGGGAAGCTGACCATCCGGACCCTGGCGGCGGCGAGCCCGCAGTATCCGCGCGAAGTGGGACGCGTGGAGATGCTGGGTGCGAGCGGAGCGCTGCAGTTTTCGCGCGAAACTACGGGCCTGGCGGTGACTCTCCCGGAGAAGAAGCCGAACGAGTACGCGTGGGCGCTGAAGATTCAGCGGACGTAGCTATCCCCAACCGAGGTTCACGCTGATTCACAGCGCTGCGAATACATCGTACGAGACTTGCGCGTTCACCAGGTCTACTTCGCCGACGCCGTAGGCCTGGACACGATTCATCCACGCGTAGTCGGGATGCGCGGTCTGAAACCGCGGCGCAATGCGAATCGGGAATTTCGGGGGCAGCGTGCCTTTGAGGAACGCATCGTATCCATTCAGGCCGGGATCGAGCACCCCGGTGTATGCGGCATAGACGAGTGCCCCGTCATGCATCTCCATGGTCGCCCGGACATCCACGATGCCAACCCCGTCTTTGCGGATCAGCAGCCAGTCCGCGCCGACGGGCAGCAGCTTTCCCACACACCTCGGCCCGCGGATTTCACCGCCGGCGAGGTAGAAGTTCACGCGGATCCCTTCGGCCACCGACCCGATGACCTCGGGCGGCATCTTGAGCGAAACCGTGTACGAAAACAAGTGTTCGAGATTCGATTGGACCATGGTCTTTTCTCCTGCAACGAATTGAGCGGAATTTTACGGCTGCTGGCGCGTCCACTTCGCGGTGAAAATGTTGAACTCGTAGCGCTCTTTGGCGTCGTGGTCGGAACAGTAGACCAGCGTCTTGCCATCCGGCGAAAACTCCGGAAATGACGTGAAGCCGCCGAAACTGGTCACCTGCTGTAGGCCGGTGCCATCCACATTGATCAGATAGAGCTCGAAATAGCGGCTGTCGCAATTGTGCTTGTTGGAGCTGAACAGGATCTGCTTGCCGTCGGGGGTGAAAGTGGGGGCGAAACTGGCGCAGCCGAAATCCGTGATGGCGTGGGCGTGAGAGCCGTCGGCATCGCCCACCATGAGCTCCATTTTCATGGGCGCGGTGAGGTTGTCGGCCAGCAGCGACTTGTAAGTCTGCATCAACTCGGCCGTCTTGGGATAGTTGGCGCGCCAGACCAGCTTGGTGCCGTCGCGGGAGTAGACCGCGCCGCCATCGTAGCCGGGGGTTTTGGTGAGCTGCTTCTTGTGGGAACCGTCGGTCTTCATGGTCCAGAGGTCCAAGTCGCCCGAGGCCAGCGAGGTGTACACCACGTTGCCGGTTTTCCAATTGATGGTGGCCTCGGCGTCATAGCCCGGGGTGTCGGTGAGGCGTTTGAGGATTTTGCCCGCGTCGGTCGCCAGGAAGATGTCGTAGCCGGCGAAGACGCCCCAGAGATAGCCGCGGCTGCGATCGGGGTTGGCGGGACA
>JBEKYE010000029.1:0-21047 GCA_049511275.1 Bryobacteraceae bacterium | reverse complement strand
ATGGCAAAACCGACGGCGCCGTGCTGATGTTGATCGATATCGATGCCGCCAAGCGCGGTCTGGACTTCGCCGAAGCGATTGTGGAAACGGTGCGCGAGCCCCTGGTCATCCTGAACCAGAACCTGCAGGTCATGAAAGCCAACAAGACGTTCTACCAAACCTTCCAGGCCGCGCGGCAGGAGACGGAGGGGCGGCTCATCTACGAGCTGGGGAACGGACAATGGAATATTCCGAAACTGCGCGAGCTGCTGGAGAGCATTCTCCCTGCGCATTCGACATTCCGGGATTTTGAGGTGACCCACGAATTTGACCGTGTCGGACGGAAAGTCATGTTGCTCAACGCCAGCGAGATCTTCAATCCGAACGCGCAGGCGCGGACCATCCTGCTGGCGATTGAGGACGCCACAGACCGCAAGCAGGCTGAGGAAACACTCCGCACAACCAACGCCGAATTGCAGCATTTTGCTTATGCGCTCACGCACGACTTGCAGGAACCTCTACGCATGGTCGTGAACTTTACCGAGCTCCTGGGGCGGGAGTATGCGGGAAAGCTGGGCAATGACGCTGACACATTCATCTCCTATTCGGTGCAGGGGGCCCTGAGGATAGAAGCCCTGCTGAAAGGCCTGCTGGCTTATTGGGAGATCACCGACCGGGAGCAGGACAGCTTCTCCCCGATCGATTGCGGCACGGTGCTCGCCAAAGCGCTGTTAAACCTTCAGGTAGCTATAGCCGAAAATGGCGCCGTCGTAACCTCCGATCCGCTGCCCACCGTGGTGGCCGAAGAAGTCTTGCTGACGCAGCTTTTCCAAAACCTCATTTCCAATTCGATCAAGTACCGAAGCAAGGAAGCGCCCAGAATCCATGTTTCGGCGGAGAGAGACGCGGAGGGGTGGATGTTTGCGGTGCGGGACAACGGAATCGGTATCGATCCGCAAGACGCCGACCGGGTGTTCGGCATGTTCAAACGCCTGCATGGAAGCGAAATTCCCGGCACTGGCATCGGTCTTGCGCTTTGTAAGAAGGTTGTCGAGCGCAAGGGCGGGCGGATCTGGGTGGAATCGGAAATCGGGAAGGGCGCTACCTTCAAGTTCACAATTCCCACGCGCCGCACGGAACTCCGGCCACGCGCCGTGGACTGAAAATGGACGACTCCGACCAAAACCGCACGGAAGACGAGATCCAGCGCTTACGCCAGGCGCTCGACACGGAGACCCGGGCGTGCCTCGAGGTCCAAAGGCAGTTGGACCGAGCGAGCGCGGAATTTGAAGAGTTTGTCTCGATGGCGGCTCACAACCTGCGCGAGTCTCTCCGCGACGTGGCCTCGTTCAGTCAACTGATGGCCGAAACCTATGCCGCCCGCCTCGATCCCGAGGCCGGCGTATTCCTCGATCGCATCCAGCAGGGGGCTGCCAGAGCGCAGTCGCTGCTCGCCGACGCGGTGGATTACTGGGCCACCGGTACTCCGGACGGGCAGTCCTCCCGCGCGGACATGGAAGCGGTCCTCGGCCAGGCGCTCCTTTTGACGGACAAGCAGATCGCGGAACGGAGCGCAATCGTTACCCATGACCCTTTGCCGCGGGTGTGCGGTGACTTCGAAATACTCACCAAGGTCCTGCGCCATCTGATTGGAAATGCCATCGAATACTGCGGCACGCCTGCTCCGCGCGTTCATATTTCATGCAGACGAAAGGACCTCGAATGGCTGTTCTCGGTGGAGGACAACGGTCCTGGTATAGACCCTGCATTCCAAGGCCGTGTTTTCGGAGTGTTTAAGCGCCTGCACGGAAAAGAACACCCCGGGAACGGACTGGGACTCGCATACTGCAGGAAGGCCATCGAGGGGTACGGCGGTCGAATGTGGATGGAGTCGGCACCTGGGGCGGGATCGGTATTCTATTTCACTCTGCCTCCGGCCGATTAACACTCTCCGGCCGTTGCACTGGAGTGCAAGTCTTGCCGGTACCGGCGCGACCGTTCTATGGCGCGGCACATGTTTGCCTACGGCCACGCACGTGCATTGCTAAAGCGCCGAGAGCGATGAAAATATCGATCCAGTAAGGAAAGGCACATCGCGTCTTCTTTTGCGTTTGTGCTCTATTTCTCAGAAGCAATTGGCCACAGCCATTCGCCGCTGGATTGGTTTGCAGTTGGAATACCCAAAAAAGGAGAGCGTGTTATGGTTTTCAAACGATTGATCGGATTAGTTTTTGCAGGCGCGCTGGCCTTCAGCGCCGTGGCGGCCGATATTGTGGTTAAGATTGCGCCACCCCGGGTTGTAGTCGAAAAGCGGCCGCCAGCGCCGAGCCGTGACCATGTCTGGATTGCCGGGTATCAGCGTTGGGATGGCAATGCTTACGTCTGGACCCCGGGCCGGTGGGAACAACCGCCGCGGCCAGGTGCCCAGTGGGTAGCGCATCGCTGGACTCACCGAAAGGACGGGTGGGTAATGGTGGAGGGGCACTGGCGTTAGGCGTTTGGTCCGCCCACGAAGAAACCGCCCATGCCGGCAGAAGAGCCCCGGCATGGGCCTTCAGAGGTCACTTGTCGGCAAAATCCCGCATTTCGGATGCAGCTTTTGCACTCCGGCCCCGGGAAAAAGTTCCACTAACCCACGCTGTCTCAGCGGCCCCAGACTCCGAACAGCCGGGTTTTGGTCTGGACCATTTCGTGCAAAGGACGATACACCATCAGACGAATTGAAGAGGGACGGCAATGAAGTTGACAAATACCAGGCAGGACGGGTTTCAAGCGATTCTGGAACGGAAAGAGGCTGAACTGGTTCACGTATTGCGAAACCGGGACGGCATCGCCATCGAGAAGAGCGCGGACCAGATGGACGAGATTCAGTACGCGTCGGAGCGGGACCTGGCGATTCGTAATGTGGACCGCGAGTCTGCCCTGCTGCGCGACGTGAAAGCCGCATTGCGCCGGATTCACGACGGCAGCTTTGGAAGCTGCATGGAGTGCGAGTCGGCGGTCAGCCCAAAGCGCCTGGCGGCTGTGCCGTGGGCAAAGCGATGTATCGGGTGCCAGGAGGCTGCCGATCGGGGTGGGCAGGAGGAAGCGGATTCGAGCGAGACTCTGGTACATGCCGCCTGAGTAGCAGTTCTGCCGGCTAGATGAACCGCCCGCTGTGCCGGAGCCATGAGCGGGAAGAAGGCAGGTCCAGTTGTGAAAGCCGCCAGCATTCGAACCATCGCCTTTCTCGGCGACTATTTGCCGCGCAAATGCGGCATTGCCACGTTCACCTCCGACCTGCTTGGAGCCGTGGCGGCGCGGCATCCCCAAAGCCGATGCTTCGCGGTGCCGGTCAATGACATCAGCGGGTGCTATCGGTATCCGGACGTGGTTCGCTTCGAGATTGAAGAGCAGGATCTGGGTTCTTACCGGCGCGCCGCCGACTTCCTGAACTCCAGCAACGTGGACGTTGTCTCGGTCCAGCACGAGTTCGGGATTTTCGGTGGGCCGGCCGGCAGCCACTTATTGGCCCTGCTGCGCGAATTGAAAGCGCCGGTCGTCACCACGCTTCACACCGTTCTCCTCAAACCGAACCCCGACCAGCATCGCGTGATGCGGAAACTGGTGGCGCGCTCAGCCCGGCTGATAGTCATGACGGAGCGGGGACGAACCCTCCTGCGCGAGGTGTACCAGGCCCCGCCGGCCAAGATCGATCTGATCCCGCATGGTATTCCCGACGTACCGTTCGTCGCACCGGAATATTACAAGGAGCAGTTTGGCGTGGGCGGAAAAAAGGTGATGCTGACATTCGGGCTGCTTTCACCGAACAAGGGGATTGAACATGTGCTCCATGCTCTCCCGGATGTAGTGAAGGAATTTCCCGACCTCGTGTATATTTTGCTGGGCGCCACGCACCCCCACGAGTTGCGCGCGCGAGGCGAAGCCTACCGTCTCGGCCTGGAGGCCATCGTCAGGAAAAACAAACTCGAGAACAACGTGATCTTCCACAACCGCTTTGTGGATCTGAAGGAACTGACCGAGTTCATTGGAGCGGCGGATCTCTATGTTACTCCTTATCTGGACGAAGCCCAGATTACGTCGGGAACATTAGCGTATGCGTTTGGCGCGGGCAAGGCCGTAATCTCGACGCCCTATTGGCATGCCGCCGAATTGTTGAGGGACCAGCGGGGCGTACTGGTGCCATTCGCAGACCCGAAGGCGATTGCGCGCGAGGTAAGTGGGTTATTGCGCGATGCAACGCGCCGGAATGCCATGAGCGATAACGCCTACAAGCTAGGCCGCGCCATGGTGTGGAACAACACGGCGGGGCTCTACATGCATTCCTTCGAAGTGGCGCGACGACAGGCAACCGCGCTGAGGCTGGCCCCATTGCAGTTCGCGAATTTTGGGGGCCGGACGCCCTCGTCCGCGGCCAGCCTTTCGCGAGTGGCCAGCAGTTGATCCTTCAAGGGAACAGCGGGCCCAGGGCGACTCGCGCAGAACTGGCCGGCCTGCCCTACAAATTCCGCAGCCTTCGCTCCGCTTAGTGGAAAACGCCCAACATCCACGCTACCAGGAGAACCAGTAAGACGGTGCCTAACCCGATTCCGGCGCCGCCACCATATCCCCAGCGGCTATGGCCATAGTACCCGCCACCGCCGCCTAAGAGCAATAACAAAACGATAATTAGTATCAACATTGTGTATCTTCCTTTCTTTTCTTGCGGCGCAATATACCGAGGCCCAACAGAGCGCCGCCGATCAAACTAAGTGTCACTGACTCGGAAACGAGATTGGAAGCGACCTTGCCCCGACCGGCCGTTTGCCCGGTGCCCGCAACCATCATGGAAACCGCCATCCCTGTTATCGAGGCACCTTGGACAAGACGTCTTATGGTGATCTTCAATGATTCTCCCGTTGTGTTGTTCGATGTGGCGGCTGAAGTAGAGCAAGCGTAGGCCCAAACCATTCGCGACCGATCTGGTGTGACGAACAGCACCGTTTTGGCCCCGAAGCTAAGGTGTAGACTGAGAAGTTCGCAGATCCTCTGGTGGACGCCGCTCGCCGGATCGAAAGACGATCGCGCCCAGGCCACATTGGCTTACCGTGCCGGGCAAAGACTTGCCAAAATAGATCATGCGCAAACACATCCGTGCCAGCCACCCCATATACCATCTCCTGCCCACGGAGATCGAGGGATTCGATTCTCTGGCGTCGCTCGCCTTGGATATGCATTGGTCGTGGAATCATGCCACCGACGAAGTGTGGAGGCAGCTTGATCCCGAACTGTGGGGAATCACGCATAACCCCTGGGTGGTCCTGCAGACGGTCTCGCGCGACCAGATTGAGCGCGTGTTGGCCGATCCCGTTTTCCGGAAGAACGTAGATGGCCTGATCGAGGCCAGCCGGCAGGCGGCGGAAGCGCCCGCGTGGTTTCAGCGGAACCATGCGGAGGCTCCACTCACCTGCGCGGCATATTTCAGCATGGAATTCATGTTGAGCGAAGCTCTGCCCATCTACTCGGGCGGGCTTGGTAACGTGGCCGGCGATCAACTCAAAGCCGCCAGCGATCTGGGCGTGCCGGTGGTCGGCGTGGGATTGCTCTACCAGCAGGGGTATTTTCGCCAGGTGATCGACCAAAACGGAGAGCAACAGGCCCTCTACCCGTATAACGATCCCGGACAGTTGCCCATCACGCCGCTGCGCCAACCAAACGGGGAGTGGTTGCGGTGGGAGATCGCGCTGCCCGGATACCCGGTCTGGCTGCGCGCCTGGCAGGCGCAGGTGGGCCGGGTGAAGCTTTACCTGCTGGACAGCAATGATGCGGCGAACTTCCCCGCGCACCGGGGGATTACCAGCGAGCTCTATGGGGGCGGGCCGGAGTTGCGCTTCAAGCAGGAACTGCTTCTCGGGATCGGCGGATGGCGGCTGCTCCGCGCGCTCGGCCTCCAGCCGGAGGTCTGTCATCTGAATGAAGGGCACGCGGCGTTGGCCGTCCTGGAACGTGCCCGCAACTTCATGGAAGAGACCGGGCAGCCCTTCGAAGTCGCGCTGGCAGTCACGCGGGCGGGCAATCTCTTCACCACCCACACGGCGGTGGCCGCCGGTTTTGACCGTTTTGTTCCCGCCCTCGTCGAACAGTACCTTGGGAAATATGCCGAACAGAAGCTCGGCATTTCGCTTCACGACTTGATGGCCCTTGGCCGCCAGAACCCGGACGACTCGTCGGAGCCTTTCAACATGGCGTACCTGGCCATCCGCGGGTGCGGCGCGGCAAATGGCGTGAGCCGCTTGCATGGGAAGGTGAGCCGGCGCCTCTTTCTGCCTCTGTTCCCGCGCTGGCCGGAGGAAGAAGTCCCGATCGGGCACGTGACCAACGGAGTCCACATGCCCACCTGGGACTCGGCCCCCGCCGACGATCTTTGGACCGAGACCTGTGGACAGGACCGCTGGCTGGGGACCATACAGACCCTGGAGCAGGATGTCCGCCGGGTCTCCGACGCCAGGCTCTGGCGATTTCGAACCGACGCCAGCAAGTCTCTTGTGAAGTACGCTCGCGAACGATTGACGCTGGACCTGGCCGCCTCAGGCGCGCCGTCTGAAGCGGTCGAAGAAGCGAAGCATCTTTTTGATCCCAACGCCCTCACGCTGGGTTTTGCGCGCCGCTTCGCGACCTACAAGAGGCCGAACCTGTTACTCCACGACCCGCCGCGACTGCTTCGTCTCCTGACCAATTCGCAGCGCCCGGTGCAACTCATCATCGCCGGTAAGGCGCATCCGGAGGACCAGGCGGGGCAGGCCCTGATTCGGGAATGGATGCAATTCATCCGCCGGCCTGAGGCGCGTCCCCATGCGATCTTTCTCAGTGATTACGACATGCTCTTGACCGAGCACCTGGTGCAAGGCGTGGACGTCTGGATCAACACGCCACGGCGCCCCTGGGAAGCTTGCGGGACGAGCGGCATGAAGGTGCTGGTCAATGGTGGCCTCAACCTGTCCGAGCTGGACGGCTGGTGGGCGGAGGCCTACACGCCTGAAGTGGGGTGGGCATTGGGGGACGGCCGGGAACATCACGACGATCCGGCCTGGGATGCCGCCGAAGCCGGGGCGCTCTACGACCTGCTGGAGCGGGAAGTGATTCCCGAGTTTTACGCTCGCGATGGGCAGGGAGTCCCTACGGCCTGGGTGGCGCGGATGCGGAAGAGCATGGCGAGCTTGACGCCGCGCTTTTCGGCGGACCGCGCGGTGCGCGAATACACCGAGCAGCACTACCTCCCGCAAGCGGCAACCTATCGTGAGCGGGCTGCCGGCAAGGGTGCGGTGGGCAGGCAGATCGTCGAGTGGCGGGAGTCCATGGAAAAGGAGTGGCCCGCGATGCGCTTCGGTGAGATGAAGGTCGAAACCAAAGGAGAGCGGCACGCGTTTGAGGTCGAGGTCTATCTCGGGGATGCCGACCCGAATGGGGCGCGAGTAGAGCTCTATGCCGACGGCGTCAATGGCGGCGATCCAGTCCGGCAGGAGATGGAGCGCGTCAGCCGATTGACGGGCACGTCCGGAAGTTACGCATATCGCGCCCTGGCGCCCGCGACACGTCCGGCTACCGACTATACGGCGCGATTGATCCCGCGCTATACCGGCGTAGCCGTGCCGCTGGAATCCGCTCGCATCCTGTGGCAGCGCTGATGCGACTTCGGATGGAGGACTGGCATGGAAACCCAGCGCCATGAAATCGGCACGATCGGCCTGGGCCCGATGGGGCGCAGTATGCTATGGAACATAGCCGGCCACGGTTCGCCGGTGGCGGGCTGTGACGACAGGGGCACGGTTGGCCGGCCCTTGCGAATTTAGCCGTACGCCAAAAATGGGAAAGAGGAGACCAAATCGCATGCCGTTGAAGCCGAGGGGCCTTGTCATGGAGCAACCCCTGTCGCCGGAACTCTTGCGTAAGATGAATGCGTACTGGCGAGCCGCTAACTACCTGTCTGTCGGCCAGATTTATCTTTACGACAATCCACTATTGAAGATGCCGTTGAAGCTGGAGCACATCAAGCCGCGGCTGCTGGGCCATTGGGGCACCACGCCGGGCTTGAACTTCATCTATGTGCACCTCAACCGCATCATCGACAAGTACGGCTTGAATATGATCTACGTCACCGGCCCCGGTCACGGCGGACCGGGCCTGGTGGCCAACACGTATCTGGAGGGCACATACAGCGAGGTGTATCCGAACATCTCCCAGGACGAAGCGGGCATGAAAGCGCTGTTTACCCAATTTTCCTTTCCCGGCGGCATTCCCAGTCACGTCGCCCCGGAAACGCCGGGTTCCATCAACGAAGGCGGCGAACTCGGCTATTCCCTGGCGCACGCCTACGGCGCCGCGTTCGATAATCCGGACTTGCTGGTCGCCTGCGTCGTCGGTGATGGCGAATCGGAGACCGGGCCGCTGGCAGCCAGTTGGCACTCGAACAAATTCCTGAATCCCGTTCACGACGGCGCCGTGCTGCCCATCCTCCATCTCAACGGCTATAAGATAGCCGGTCCCACCGTGTTGGCGCGTATTCCTCAGCCTGAATTGGAACAACTTTTCCGCGGCTACGGATACCACCCGTACTTCGTGGAAGGCGACGATCCCGACAAAGTTCACCAGGCCATGGCGGGAACCCTCGACACCATCGTCGCCGAAATCAGAAGCATTCAAAGTGAGGCGCGCAGCAAAAGATTCCAGGCGCGGCCCGCCTGGCCGATGATCGTTTTCCGCACTCCCAAGGGATGGACGGGGCCCAAAGTCGTGGATGGCTTGCCCATCGAAGGCACATTTCGCGCCCACCAGGTGCCGCTTGCGGAATTGGCGACTAACCCCAAGCACCTGGAGATGCTCGAACAGTGGATGAAAAGTTACAAGCCCGAAGAGCTTTTCGACGGGAGCGGCAAACTGATTCCGGAACTGGCGGATCTGCCGCCGAAAGGGGAACGCCGCATGGGGGCCAATCCACACGCCAATGGCGGAGTTTTCCTTTGCGATTTGAAGATGCCGGGCTTTCGCGATTATGCCGTTGCCGTGCCCCAGCCGGGGGTGGTCGTAGCGGAAGCCACACGGGTGATGGGGGCGTTCCTTCGCGACGTAATGAAACTGAATTGGGAACGCCGCAATTTCCGTGTCTTCGGCCCGGATGAGACGGCCTCCAACCGTCTGACGCACTTGTTCGACATCACCGATCGCGAGTCCACCGCGGAGATTCTGAAAATTGACGACCATGTGTCGCCCGACGGCCGCGTAATGGAGGTGCTGAGCGAGCATTTGTGCGAGGGCTGGCTGGAAGGCTATCTGCTCACCGGCCGGCACGGCCTGTTCTCCTGTTACGAAGCGTTCATCCACATTGTGGACTCGATGTTCAACCAACACGCTAAGTGGCTGAAGGTGACTCGTAACATCCCCTGGCGGCGGCCCATCGCCTCGCTGAACTACTTACTCACCTCGCATGTATGGCGGCAGGACAACAACGGCTTCAGCCATCAGGACCCGGGCTTCCTGGATCACGTGGTGAATAAGAAGGCGAGCATCATCCGCGTCTACTTGCCGCCCGATACCAACACCTTACTCTCGGTGACCGACCACTGTCTGCGAAGCCGCAACTACGTAAATGTGATCGTCGCCGGCAAACAGCCGGAACTGCAATGGCTGGACATGGATTCCGCGATTAAGCACTGCACTACCGGGCTGGGCATCTGGGAATGGGCCAGCAACGACCAGGGTTGCGACCCGGATGTGGTGATGGCGTGCTGCGGCGACGTACCCACGCTGGAAACCCTGGCCGCCGTCGAGATCCTGCGGCAGCACTTCCCCGATCTGAAGATCCGCGTCATCAACGTGGTGGACCTGATGACCCTCCAGCCTCAGAGTGAGCATCCCCACGGGCTGAGCGACAAGGACTTCGATATTCTCTTCACCAGGGATAAACCCATCATTTTCGCCTTTCACGGCTATCCTTTGCTGATTCACCGCCTGACCTATCGCCGCACCAATCACCAGCAGATGCACGTTCGCGGCTACAAAGAAGAAGGAACTACTACCACTCCCTTTGACATGGTAGTGTTGAACGATCTCGACCGCTTCCATCTGGCCGGCGACGTCGTCGACCGTGTGGCGGGCTTAGGCTCGCGAGTGGCCTACTTCAAACAGTATCTTCGCGATAAGCTGCTGGACCACACGAACTACATCCACATACACGGCGAAGATATGCCGGAGATTCGCGATTGGAGTTGGTCTCTGGGCAACTCCGGCAAGCCGGCGTGATGGAGTGACGATCATCCGCCGGCCGAGTAGATAGGCGTCCTCAGAATTTCGACATCAGGCCGACTGCGAAGTTTACCTGCACCAGCACAATGAACCCAATGCTCACGTACGGGTCCACCAGGCACAGCAGCGCACCCGCCGCGTACAACCCTTGCCCCCAGAAGATCCGCCGCACAATCGCTTGGTTCACTTCCGTTGGCGTATCCGGTTTCAAGTGGCCCTCCCCCACCGCGCACCGCCAGGCCATGTATAAAGTCGCGCCCAGCAGGAAAATGTTGAACCAGTAACACAGCAGCGCCGTTCGGAAGCGAATGAACTCCGCCAGCAGCTTCGTTGAAAACGGCATCACCGACACCGCGAACAGGAATGCCAGGTGAATCCACGTCAGGTGCCGGTCGCTCCGCTCCATGTGGTTGAGCTGCGCCTGTTGGCCGTTCCAAAAAATCCCCAGGGTCAGAAAGCTCATCAGGTAAGTCGCCAGTTGCGGCGCCATCGCTCCCAGCCCCTGCCACAGTTCCAGCTCGCTATGCACCATTTCCCGCACCGGACCATGCAGCTCCAGCACCAGCAGCGTCATGGCCACAGCGAAGATGCCGTCGCTGAGCGCCGCCAGCCGCTCCACGCTGTTCCCCGCAATCCGGTTATACGACGGCATTATTCCGGCGCCTCCCGGTATTCGAAGAAATCGAAGTCCGCCGGCTTTCCGGTTCCCGCCAGGTCCTGGCAGCACATCCCCACGAAAGCCCCCGTGAAATTCGGGCCCGGCGGCCCGGCCTCGTCCGACAGGATGCTGGCATCGAATTCCTCCGCAATCCACTGCCAGGCTTCCTCGCCCACCCGGTACCCAAACCGCAGCCGCTCGCGATTCACCTCCACTCGCAACCCCACCGCCGTTCCCCCTCGAATCGCCCGCGGCGCAATCGCCAGATCCGGCAGCCCGGCGTCGGGATGGCAACTCATCACTCCCACATATTTTCCCAACTCCTCGTCGTGCGACACGTACAGGTAATGGAACTTGACGCCGCTGTAATAGCACACCAGCCCCGCCATCTGCTGGAAGCTGTCCGGCTCGAACTCCATCACCGTCTCGGCGGCGTAGCGGTGCGATTGCTGCCGCCGCGCCACCAGCGCCTGCCGGAACAAACTGCCCAGTGATTCCCGCCCGTACAGCCGCAAGTGTCCCGGCCGCTCCGTCAAGCTGAACAACTCCTCCGGCCAGGGCGACCGCAGCCACTGAAAGTCCGCCGCGAGTTTCCCGCCGTCGAACTCCTCCCTCGCCACAGCCGCCGGGAAGACACAGGCCGGCAAGCGAGGCGCTTCCACTTCGGAGCAGGGAAGCCCGCGCCCGTCTGCCGTCCGCAGCCATCCATCCGCGTCCCAAGCCATCTTCTGGATCGCCGTCTCCCGGCCCAAGGTGCATCGCCCGCGCGTGGTGAGCGGCCGTCCGCACAAGTGCACTAGGTAGGTCTCGGCGTGCTGTGTTTCCACCAGGTCCGCGTGTCCCGCGCGCTGCAGTTCCAGCTCCGGCCGGTCGCGAGACGTCAGAATCGGCCCATCCGGATGCACCTCATACGGCCCCGGCAGATCCCGCGACCGCGCGAGTGTCACGGCGTGTCCGTATCCCGTTCCGCCCTCCGCCGTGAGCAGATAATACCAGCCCCCGCGCTGGTATAACTGCGGCCCTTCGGTGAACCCCAGGGCCGTTCCTTCGAAGATCACCCGCGCCGTCCCCACCAGCCTCCGTTCCGCAGGCGAATACTCCTGGAGCGCGATCCCCGCGAACCGGTTGGGTCCAGGCCGGTGGTCCCAGACCATGTTCACTAGATATTTCCGCCCGTCCTCATGGTGGAACAGCGACGGGTCGAACCCGCTCGAGTTGAGGTAGACCGGCTCCGACCATTCCCCTTCCACGCCGGCGCCGGTCACCAGGTAATTGTGCATGTCGCGGAACATCACGCCCGTATTGGGCCCAGCCGTCGACCGTCCGTAGCGCTTCACATCGGTGTAGACCAGATAGAACAGCCCGTCCGCGTAGCTCAGACATGGCGCCCAGACCCCGCAGGAATCCGGATCGCCGAGCAGGTTCAACTGCGTCGCCCGCTCCAGCGGCCGCCTCACCAGCCGCCAATGCGCCAAATCGCGCGAGTGATGAATCTCCACTCCCGGGTACCATTCGAATGTCGACGTCGCGATGTAGTAATCGTCTGCCACGCGCACAACCGACGGGTCCGGGTGGAACCCCCGCAGAATCGGATTGCGGATCTTGTCTGGCATCCTTTGGATCATGGGGGTCATAAGGCGAACCCGCCCCGATCAGCCGCTAGCCTCCGCCCTTCTTTTTTGTATTGACGTCCGCATCGGTGCAGGCCGCGCCCTTCCAGCGATAGTCTTGCGTGACCACCGAGTTGGTGGTCTTCCCGCCAGCCGTCGTGGCCATTGTGGACTTGCCGGTCATGTGCTCCATTCCATCAAAGGTGATATCGGTCGAGCCCTTCATCTGAGCAGTCTTCAGATCGCAATCCAAGACGTAGTGGATACTCTTGGATGTCACGGAGAGGTCTTGGATTTTGCAGGAACTGGGGACTTGCGTCAACCCCTTGGCCCAGGTCTCGCTGGTTAAGCAGAAGTGCTGTACCATCGGTTCGGGTGCTGCATCGTACTTCATCGTGACCTCCCAATCGCCCGGCCGCTCTGGAAATCCCTGCTGCGCCACACCGGCGCCGGCCGCGATAAAAACGATGACACCAGCAGCCACTCGCCAAACCCGTGCAAGATAAAAATTCATTTAGACCCTCCCGGTCCCAAGGATAAGCACATTCATGATAGGCGCTGCGACGCAAGCTGTCTAGTTGGGGCAAAGCGGGGACAGCTATCCAATTCCAAAGGCGGGAATTGGTAACAGTCCCCGTTTTGCGGGAGAAGTATGGCAGAATACGGGGTGCCTATGTGGAAGAGGGTTCTGCTCGTTCTCGGAAGCCTGTTGCTGGCGGTGATCGTTCTCAGCGGGACGGCCATCGCCTGGCTGTTTCTGCGCAAACCGGCCATGGCGCCGGCCGCGTCCATCAAAGTATCCATGACGCCGGAACGGGTCGCGCGGGGGAAGTACCTGTTTATTGGCGTCGCGGATTGCGGCGGTTGCCACTCGCAACGGGATTTTTCGCGCGTGGGAGGTCCGGATGTCGAATCGGGGCGCGGCCGCGGCAACGTACTCTCCGATTTCATGAAAGGGTTGCCGGGGCAGGTGGTGGCTCCGAATATCACGCCCGATCCCGAAACCGGAATCGGAACCTGGACCGACGGCGAGAAGATCCGCGCGATCCGCGAAGGGGTCGATAAAGACGGCCGGGCGCTGTTTCCGATGATGCCTTACCAGTCCTACCGCCGCTTCAGCGATGACGACGTGCAGGCTCTGGTGGCGTTTCTCGATTCGCTTCCTGGGGTGCACAATCGGCTGCCGCGGACCAGGCTGATCTTCCCGGTTTCGGTGCTGATCAAGAGCGCCCCGCAACCGGCCGGCAACGTGGCGCCGGTGGACCATTCGGACCGCGAGAAGTTCGGCGAGTACCTGGTCGCGGTGGGCGGCTGCGCCGAGTGCCACACGCCGGTGGACGATAAGAACAATCCACTGCCCGGCAGGCTTCTGGCCGGGGGGACGGTCTTCGACACGCCGTTTGGCAAGGTGGTGACCGCCAACATCACGCCCGACACCGATACCGGCATCGGCAAATGGAGCGAGGAGTTTTTCCAGAAGAAGTTTTACGAATACAGGGAATACGCCACCAACGGTCCGCCGCCATTGCCCGGGCCGCAGTCCTTTACGCTGATGCCGTGGCTTGGCTTTTCTCAGAAGGAGCCGGAGGAATTGAGCGCCATCTATGCGTACCTGCGAACGCTGCCGGCGGTCCACAATCCGGTGGATACTCACCCCGGCTTTCCGAAAGGGCCTGCGGTACCCTGAAGGTGACATGACAGGACTGGTGGTGCTCGCTCTTTTCGCCGCGGAGTTGCCGAATGCCGTAGTGCTGCGGCCGGTGGCCAACATGTACTCCAAACCCACGGAGGACGCCGACGTGGTGTCGCAGGCCATCTACGGCTCGAACGTCACGCTGATGGAAGAACGCGAAGGCTGGGCGCACATTCGCACGGCCGACGATTACACGGGCTGGACGCCGCTTTCGATGTTGCGGCCGGGGCCGGCCTACGCCGCCGGCGATGGCGCCGCGGAGGTAGTCAGCCTGTTCGCGCATATCTATCGCGAGGCCAATGTCACCAGGCACGCGCCGCTTCTCACCGTGCCGTTTGAAACCAGGCTGGAAGCCGTTTCCAAGCCTTCGACCGAGGACCGCTGGCTGCAGGTGCGCCTGCCCGACGACCGCGCCGGGTGGATCCAGACCGGAGACGTGGCTTTCCATGGGAAGCCGCTCTCCATCCCGGAAATGCTGGCGCTGGCCAAGCGGTTTATGGGCGCGCCTTATACCTGGGGCGGCACATCGAGCTTCGGCTACGACTGTTCCGGCTTTGCCCAAATGCTGGAGCGCCGCCGCGGCGTTTTGATGCCGCGCGACGCGCAGCCGCAGGCCGATTGGACCGGCCTGGCGCCCGTCAAGCGGGAAGATCTGCAACCCGGCGACCTGCTGTACTTCGGAAGCTCCGACAAGCGCATCACCCACACCGGAGTCTACCTGGGTGACGGCAAGTTCATCGATGCCACCACGTTCGAAACCCCCATGGTGCGCATCGACGATCTCACGGACCCGCACTGGGCGCGGATCCTGGTGGCCATGCGGCGCGCGAAGTAGGAGCGTAGCGCCCCAGTGCGTGCCCTGTGCCGGTAGCGGAACCGCTTCTGTCCTTGGGCCGGCCGGGGCGGCGGTTAGCCCTTGATCGGCAGCGGCGCCAGATCGCGGCTGGTGATGACACGGTCGATCATGCCGTATTGCACGGCGGCGTCGGGCTCCATGATGTAATCGCGGTCCACGTCTTTGGCGACCCGTTCCACGGGCTGCCCGGTGGCGTCGGCCAGCATTCCGTTCAGGATCTCGCGCATGCGCAGGATCTCCCGCGCGTAGATATCGATATCGGCGGCCTGGCCCGCCAGACCCTGCATGGAGGGCTGGTGGATCATGATGCGCGAGTTGGGCAGGCTGAAGCGCTTGCCCTTGGTCCCCTTAGCCAGCAGGACCGCTGCCATGGACGCAGCCTGGCCGACGCAGATGGTGACGATATCGGGGCGGATGAAAGCCATGGTATCGAGGATCGCCAGGCCCGCGGTGATGGAACCGCCCGGCGAATTGATGTAGATGGAGATGTCTTTCTCCGGGTCTTCAGCTTCCAGAAACAGCAGTTGGGCGATGATCAGATTGGCGACCTGGTCGTCAATCGGAGTGCCCAGAAAAATGATGTTCTCCTTGAGGAGCCGTGAATAAATGTCGTAGGCGCGTTCACCCCGCGAGGTCTGTTCGACCACCATGGGGACTAATACTGATCCCATCGTCCCTCCGGACTATCCAGAATATCGAGCCTAAGCCCGCTTGGCGGCAACCGAGCGCCTGGACTTGCGCTGTTTGGTCAGGGCAATCGACTTCTTCTTCTGATCCAGCGCCTTGGCCAGGTCCAGGATGGTATTCCGCCCCAGATAATCCATGATACGCGATCGCAGGTTCACCCAGCTATCGTGCATGGAGCACGGCATGTCGTCGTTGCACTCGGACAGGCCGCTGGCGCACTGTTGGTAAGGAGCCAGGCCGTCCAGCGCCTCGACGATATCCAGCAGGCGGATTTCGCCCGGATCGACGCGCAGCGCGAAGCCGCCGGTCGGTCCCTTGCTGGAACGCAGCAGTCCTTTGCGGGCGAGCTGCTGGAGAATCTTGGCCAGGAAGTGCGCCGGGATATCCTCCTGCTCCGCGATGTTTTTCACCATCGCGTACTTGCCTTCCGGCACCTGAGCCAGGTGCACAAAAGCGCGGATCGCGTATTCGGCCGAACGGGAATAAATCATCCTAAGCCCCCAACGAATTCGGAGTAAGGTTACTTCGTTATCTTAAAATGTTCCGGACCCACAAGCAAGCCTATAGTTCGTCGACTTTAATCGGTTTACGTACCGGGCCGGAGGAGCGGGCCGGATTCGGGTCCGAAACCCATTGAATTGTTGGACGCATGGCGGCCCAAAACGGATTCAGGCGTCTGGTCCCGGTACGGCTGGGAATATTTGGAGAAATTTACACCTCGGGATTATGAGATAACAGACGCTGGTGACGCACTTGATCCAAGACCTGATGCCCCACTCCCGCGTGCTGGATATGGGCGCGAGCGCGGGGAGCTTCGTCGCGAACCGCGACGATGTGACGGTGGTCCGCCTGGACCTCAAGAAGCCGCACACCATGGCTGCCGGATGGTACGTCTGGGGCGACGCGGCGCGGATGCCCTTCGCGACGCATTCCTTCGACTTGATTTGCAGCAACCACAGCCTGGAGCACTTCCAGCAACTGGAAGCCGCGTTGCGCGAGGCCGGGCGCGTGCTGAAGCCGGGCGGCGCGCTGTATGTCGCGGTGCCGGACGCGACCACTCTGACGGACCGCATCTACCGGTGGCTGGGACGCGGCGGCGGGCACGTGAACGCGTTCCGCTCCCCGCAGGAAGTCATCGGGCTGGTGGAACGGATGGCCGGGGTGAAGCACCGCCGCACGAAAACGCTGTACAGCTCGCTTTCGTTCTTGAACTCGCACAATTTCGTGGCGCGGCCGCCGCGGCGGATTGCGCTGTTCGCGTTTGGCAACGAACGCTTCCTGGCCTTTCTGAACTGGCTGCTGCGCTGGCTGGACCGGCGTCTGGGGACGCGCCTCAGCCGCTACGGTTGGGCGTTCGAGTTCGGCGGCTCAGGCGCCGCGGCTCCCCAAGAGGCCTGGGTGAATGTGTGCGTGCGCTGCGGCGCGGGGCATTCGGAGGCATACCTGCGCCGGAAGACGAGCGTGCGGCCGGTGTTGTGGTTTTGGGAACGCTACCGCTGCCCGGCGTGCCGGGGTTTCAATTTGCTGTCGCCGGAAGCGCCAGGCTGAGGATCTCGCGAAGCTCTCCGGTCGAAAGGACGATCGGGTTGGCCTGCATGCTGCTGGAGTGCGCGGCTTTTTCGGCCAGCGCGGCAATATCGGACGCGCCGATGGCATAGGCGGCGAGTGGCGGGATTTCGAAGCGGCGGCAGAGATCGGCGGCAAATGTCACGGCGTCGGCAGCCGTCGAGTGAGGCCGGCCGGTGAGGAGCCGGGCGATCTCATCGTAGCGGCCGAGGGCCGGGCTTTGAGGAGCGCGCGAGCGCAGGGCGCGAAGGTTGACGGCCATGGCGTGCGGCAGGATGGCGGCGCAGACCGCGCCATGCGGGGCCGGGAACATGCCGCCGATGGGCGCGGCAAAACCATGCACGGCGCCGAGGCCCGCGTTGGCCAGGGCCAGGCCGCCCAGCAGGCTGGCCCAGGCCATGGCGCGGCGGGCCGCCGCGTCGCGTCCGTGATCAAAGGCACGGGGCAGCGCGGCCGCCGCCGCGCGGATTCCCTCGACGCAGTAAAGATCCGTCATGGGGTTGGCACGCCAGGAGACGTAGGGTTCGATCAATTGAGTCAGCGCGTCGAGCCCGGTGGATGCGGTGATTGCCGGGGGAAGATCGTAAGCCAGTTCGGGATCGATGACGGCTAGCCGCGGCAGCATGGAAGCGCTGCGCAGGCTGGCTTTGACGCGGTGTTGGGGCGACGCCAGCACGGCGTTGCGGGTGACTTCCGAACCAGTGCCGGCAGTGGTGGGGACGGCGAGGAAAGGGGCCGGCGGACTCTCCAGGGGCAGGCCGCGGCCAATCACTTCCAGGTAATCGAGAGGATCGCCGGAATTGGCCAGGAGCACGGCCACGGCCTTGCCGGCGTCAAGCGAGCTGCCGCCGCCGATCGAGACCACCACATCGCAGCCTTGTTCCCGCGCGAATTCGACGCCCTGGCGGACCAGCTCGATGGTGGGTTCGGCGGGCACGGCAAAACGCGGTCCGTCGAGCAGGCCGGCGAAACGTCGGGCTGACTGGCCGGTGACCACCAGGGCGCGGCGGCCCAGGGTTGCTGCGGCGCCGGCCACTTCCCGCGCGGTTCCTTCGCCGAACCGGATGCGCGAGGCGGTCGCGAAGTCGAACGGCATGGCGTTACCAGCCCTGGTCGTTGGGGAAGACGTTGTGGTAGCTGACTCGGGTGCGCGGCTCGGCCAGCAGGTCGGTGACGGTGGCCGCCCAGGTGTGGTAGTGGCTGGTCTGCTTGTGCTTCACGGTGGCATCGAGATTGCGGTAGACCTCGACGAGGACGAAGCGTGTGGGATCGTCGGCCTGTTGCATCACGTCGAAGCGCGCGACGCCGGGCTCCTGAACGCTGGCGGCGGCGTTCTGGACGGTGGCCCGGTGGAAAGCCTCGATGTGTTCCGGCTTGACGTGGACATGCACATGAAGAATCAGCATAGGATCACCGCTATTATCGCTCACCAAGATAGGCGGCGATGCGCGCCATGCAGGCTTCGGGCGCGAGCACCGTGGTGTCGAGCTGGAGGCCCGCGCCGGAGTAGGGATAGTCGCGAGCCATGCGGCGGACCCGCTCTTCGTTGAGATCGGGCCGCGCCGGGTCGTCGAGGCCGCGCTCGCGCAGACGGGCCGCGGCGATGCCGGGCGTCACGTGGCACTCGATGAGCTTGCACTCGTTTCCGGCAATGCGGGCGAGTTCCGCACGGTCTTCGGGCTGGTCGTAAGCCGCGTCCAGGACGGCTCCGGCGCCTGCCGCCAGAAGCAGTTCCGCGGCAAAGTGCATCCCGCGATAAGCCACCTGCCGCTCGGCGCGCGTGTGAGTGGCGCCGGGCATGAGCCGCTCGCGCGTCGCGTCCATGGAAAGATGCGGCAGGCCGCGCAGCCGCGCGACCTCCGCCGCCAGCGTGCTCTTTCCCGAGCAGGGCGGTCCGGCGAAGACGATCAGCATGGGGTGGCGCCAGGCATCACCTATTCAATCACCTTCTTCTTGCGGAACCAATCGATCAGAAGGTCGCGGACCATCCCGATCTGGCGCGGGAACTGCAGGCCGGTGGTGCGCAGGTTCTCGGCGGTGGATTGATTGGCGGCGGTAAAATCGCTCACGGCCAGCGTGTACTCGTGGTCCGGATCCACTTTTCGGCCGTCCAGCACCACCGCCGGGAGATCTTTGCCTTTGAAGGCGCCCATCACCAACATGTTGTCGAAGGGCATGATGTTCCAGACGTTGCGCTCCAGCAACTGGCCCTTGGGCAGGATGTCGCGCACGCCGCCGGCGTTGATGAATACGAAATCTGCGCCGGTCTCCTCGCGCAGCGCCTTCTCCATCAGGGTCTTGATTTCGGGCGGGGTGAACTCACGTTTGGAAATCGCCAGCGGCCGGTCCACCAGGGCACTCAGCTTCGTCTCCCAGGTTTTCACCAGGGCCGCGACATCGGCGGCGGGCGCGGTCTTGGTGGAATCCACGGGGATGCGTTTCCATTTCCAGCCGGCCAGTTTGTGCGTCGCGGTGTCAACTTTGAGATCGAGGCGGCCGAGCTCGACGCCGTAGCTCTTCACGCGCACCAGCACGCGTCCATCGTGCGAGCGCGCCTCCGTAAGGCCGTCGTGGAGGTGGCCCGTGACGGAAACCTGGACCTCGGGAACCGACTCCAGGATGGCCTGCTCTTCGTCCGCGTTGATGTGGGCCAGCAGGATAATCAGTTCGGCCTGGCCGCGCAACTCGGCGGCGCATTTCCGCACGGCCTCCACCAGCGGCGTGGTGTGCCAGCCGCCCATGGAATCGGGATTGGCGATGAGAGTGTGGAGATCTTCGGTCATGCCGCCGATCACGCCCACGCGAAGCTGGTTCACTTGGAGGATCACGTAGGGCTTGGGCGTGAACAGTGCGCCTTTGGCATCGACCAGGTTGGCGGTGACGATGGGGTACCTGGCGGTCTGGATGAATTTGCGGGCCTGCATCCAGCCGTAATCGAATTCGTGATTGCCCAGCGTGGCGGCATCGTAGCCAAACAGGTTGGCGATTTCGAAAACCGGCAGGCCGTGGAAGATGGTGGAGACGGGAGTGCCTTGCACCAGGTCGCCCGCATTGAGCAGGATGCAGTCGGCGCAGTTGGCGCGCTCCTGGCGGATGACGGAGGCCAGATAAGCGAAGCCGCCCAGACGGTTGTCGAGGGGCATGAGATGGGCATGCACGTCGTTGGTGTGGAGAATGGTCAGCGACCGGATCTCCGCGGCCAGCGGCGCGCAGGCCACCAGTGCCGCCGCAAGAAAACGCCGGAGGGACATAGAGCGCCATTTTAGCGCGGCATGCCGCATGCGATGATAGTCGGTTCCTCATGTCTGGCTCGAAACAGGAGTGGCTGGCGGTGGCGCGCGCCGCCATTGAGATCGAAGCCGCGGCGCTCGAGCGGACGGCCGCGCGCCTCGATGGCGAGCTGATCCGCGCGGTGGACTTGATCCTGGCGCATCCCGGCAAGGTGGTGGTGACGGGCATCGGGAAATCGGGTCACATTGCGCGCAAGATCGTGGCCACGTTTTGCAGCACGGGTACTCCGGCGGTGTTTCTGCACCCGGCCGAGGCGGTACACGGAGATCTGGGGATCTACACGCCGGGCGACCCCACCGTGCTGATCTCGAAGAATGGCAGTTCCCGCGAGCTGCTGGCGTTGGTGCCGCTGCTGCGCGACTTCCGTTCTCCACTGATCGGCATTCTGGGCAGCACCGCGTCGCCGCCGGCCGGCCGGCTCGATGTGCT
>JBEKYE010000028.1:0-21173 GCA_049511275.1 Bryobacteraceae bacterium | reverse complement strand
CGGCCGGGCGAAGTCGCAATTCGGCGATACCGCGATCACCGAAGGGACGGTGAAGGGTGACCAACTCTCCTTTGTGGAGAACCTGGACTTCCAGGGCGAACCGTTGCGCATCACATATACGGGCAAGGTTACCGGCGATGAGATCAAGTTTACGCGCCAGGTGGGCGACGTAGCGACCGAAGAGTTCGTGGCCAAGCGGGCAAAGTGAGAACTGTCATGCCGGAGGTCCGGCTCGCGCTCGCGAGTCTGGCGGGCGCGCCGTGGCCCTCGGGACGCGCGCCCGGCCCGCCCGGCTCGCCGGCGCTCGCTCGGACTCGCACGCACGCGGCGGCGCCGGGCGATACAATCACCTTCCATGCGCATATCGGCTTTGCGTCTTCTTGCGGCCGGCATTGCCCTGTTTGCAGCCGCTTCCGTAGATCAGAAGGATGTTGAATTTGCGCGTCCCGACGGCAAACCGCTTCTGCTCGATCTCCACATTCCCGATGGCGGCGGGCCGTTCCCAGCCGCTATCCTCATCCACGGTGGAGGTTTCGACGAAGGCAGCCGCAGCACTAACGTACGGCCGCTCTTTGAGCCATTGGCCGACGCCGGATTTGCGTGGTTCAGCATCGACTATCGCCTCGCACCCGACGCCCACTTCCCTGAAGCTACAGCCGATGTAAACTCCGCCATTGGCTGGGTCAAAGCGCACAGCGCCGAATACCGCCTGGATCTTGCGAGGATTGTGCTGATCGGCGAATCCGCCGGCGGATATCTTGTGAACTACGCGGGCGCGCACCAAACGCCCGACACGAGAGTGGCGGCCGTGGTTGACTTCTATGGCCCGGTGGATTACGGCAAACTTGCCATGCAACGCCGGGACCATCCCGAGAATCTCAATATGACGACCATCAACCGGCACGCGGCCAATGGCGGCGGCATTCATTTCTTCGGAGCGGATGAACTGGATGGACCCGGTTTAGCGAAGCTGCGCGCCGTCTCTCCCATCGGGGGTGTTCACAAGGGTATGCCTCCGTTCCTCTGCATTCACGGCACGAAGGACGATCAGGTTTCTTACGACCAATCGATCGCCATGTGTGAGGCCATGCACAAGGTTGACGCTGCCTGCGAACTGATTACCATCGAAGGCGGGGGTCACGGGATGGGGGGCTGGCGGGCAGCCGATATGCAGCACTGGAAACCGGAGATGATTGCCTGGTTGCAGAAGACGCTTAAGGCGCGTTGACTGGTCGAGCAAATCGTGCGCAGGAGACAGGTGAAAGCGCCTGCGGGCTACGCGCGGGATGCCTTTCCCCGATACGCCGGCAAAAAGATATCGGCTACGAAAGTTTCTAGAGTGGTCGGAGTCGTGTTCGCTGCAGAGCGCGGTTCCAGCATCTTCATGTGTCTCGAATTGAGCGCATCAGACATCTCCAGCAACAGGTCTGCCATGTTGGACGACATCCCCATCTGCATCAGTACCGGTTTCAACTGCGCCGCAGGTACGAGTTGATATACAAGGTCAGCCTTGCCAATCGCCGCGCCCACGATCTTCGCAACTTCCGCAAAAGTGATGTCGCGAGGCCCTTGTAGTTCGTGCGCGCTTTTTCGGATGAAATTCAATTTCAAGAGTGCTTCTGCTGCAAAGGCGCCGATATCGCGCGCTGCGATCATTGGCAAGGGCAAGTCCTCTTTGACGGGGCCGGCCATAGCTCCGATCGACTGAATCACGCCGGCCTGCGGTAGAAGGTTCTCCATGAAGTAGCCGGCTCGCAGAAAGAGGGCATTTAACCCGGGAGTTCCTTCGAGTTTCTTTTCCAGACTGCGCAGCCCGGTGACGGGACCCGTTCCCTGCTGCTTGTCCGCGCCGACGCTGCTCAGAACGACGGCATACCTTATGCCGTTTTTCTCGATCGCGCAGCGCAAGGCATCGCTCACGCCCTCTTCATAGGCGCGAACGTCCGGGGAAGCGATGTTAGGAGGGATCATCGCGTAGACGGCCTTTGCGCCGGCAAACGCGTTCGTGAGAGCACCCGCATCGGTCGCATCAGCGATGAATGATTCCGCACCCTTCTGCGCGAATCGTTCCAGCCGCTTCGGGTCGCGCCCCACCACACGCACCTTCTCTCCCTTTGCCAGCAACCTCTCTGCTACCACGCTTCCAGTGTTCCCTGTCGCCCCTGTAATGACGTACATGGCTACCTCCTCGCCGGTGCACTGCGGTAAACTTCGCCCCTCTTGTGGATGCCTGTCCGGCTTCCGTGGATTCAGCTTCGAGGGCCTCACTGCGATCAATTTGCGCCCTCCGCGCGGCGACCCGCGGTTTTGGAGGGGGCTTCCCTCTTACGATGACCCTCGAACCTGGAATCGCGGCCAGCGAAGCCGCGCGGCAGGCGGACATCAGGCGCGGAGAAGAAGGTTCGGCGCGGGCGGCGCAATCCGGATCCGCCGCTTCATCGTCGACGCTGCCTTCGGCGACGGGCTTGTCTGTGCGCGCGGAAGAGAGAGCACGAGCGGCGGCCGCGCGAGCCCGCCTCGCACGCGCACGGGAGTCTGGCGGACGCGCCGCCTTCGCCCGGCAGCTCGCGCGCATGGCCCGGACTGCGTGTTCGGCTCGTAGTCAGCGCGGCGGCAGCGAGCGGGAGATGGCGGCGCGAGCACGGGGCGGCGAAGACAACGAGCAGCGGCAACTCGGGCTCACTTGAACGCTGACGGGAATCTGATCGCCGGGTAGCAGCTGTGCCCGGTGTTCCGGCAGGTGCACTGCAATCTGGCCGACGGTCCCTCGGACCACGCGTCGCGGAGAGCCTGATAGATTCAAAAGCAGTCATCAGAGTCGCTCACAAGGAGGAAGGATGAGAGATAGAGTTTTTATCAGAGAAAACGAAGCGGCGCGTCAGGAATTGGCCGAAGTGATCGCGCGCCTCGACGAGCGCTCGTTCCAGTTCGCGGTCGGGTCCGGCTGGAATGTATCAGCCTTACTTTGTCACCTGGCGTTCTGGGATCAGCGAGTGCTCTTCTTGTTAAGGGAATGGGAAAGAGGCAAAGTTGAGACATTTCGGCTTAGCTCTCAATCCATCGACTCCATCAACGAAGCGGTGAAGGCAATCTCCCAGGCCGTGCCCAGTTCTGCGGCGGCCAAGTTAGCCTTGGATAGCGCGGCTGCGGTGGATTCGCTGCTGGAGGGGATCGGCGACGAATTGTGCGGCCAGATCATTTCGGCCGGTTTTGAAAGATACCTGAAGCGCTCCCTCCATCGTCGGGAGCATCTTCGGAAAATCAACGAAGGGCTCGGCTGAGAGGATAGTGGCGCAGCCGCCCTGCCGCCGGGCCTGCGCGAGCGCGAGCAGCGGCGAAGGGCGCCAGCGGCGCCGCCCACGCCCTCGCCACGCTCACGGCAGTCCGGCGGGCGCGCCGCGGCCGCCATTGCCCAATTGGGAGCGTTTGTGGGTAGCCCTTTCGAGCCGATCCCACCGCCCTCACGAGTGTCATACTGACCTCATGATCCGCTCTGTCGGATTGATGTCTTGCGCTGCGCTGGCGTGGTGCGCCGCGCTGGCGTGGGGCCAGCGGCCCTCGGACGCCGATTCCGCCGCGCTCCTCGAAAAAAGCCGGCAGAAGGCCCTCGACTACGCCCAGTCGCTGCCCGATTTTGTGTGCGCCGAGATCATTCAGCGCTACGCGGCGTCCGCCTGGGGCGCCAAACTCGGCCCGTGGGTATATACCGATACGTTAACCGTCAAACTGAGTTACTTCCAGAGAACCGAAGGGCACAAGCTGGAACTGATCGACGGTAAGCCCACCGACCGCAAATTCGAAGATCTGGGAGGCGAAACCAGTTCGGGTGAGTTCGGAGGGATCCTGCGCACCGTTTTCGATCCCGCCTCGCAGGCGGCGTTCGACTGGGACAGTTCGAAAAGGGCGCGCAACCGCCGCTTCGCCGTCTATCAATACGCGGTCGGCGCGGCACGTTCGCCCTACTACGTGAGGCATCAAAATGCTGCGGGCATCGTGGGCCTCCATGGCACGGTCGAGATCGACAGCGAAACCGGCGAAGTATGGCGCCTCGTCGCGATCGCTTACGACATTCCGCAATATGTGGACGTGCAGTTCTTCTCCAGCACCGTGGAGTACGCCCTCGCCGGCGTGGCGGGCAGGAATTACCTATTGCCCGGCCGTTCGGAAACCGAAATGCACAGTACCGAGACGTGGACCCGCAATAAGATGGAGTTCCGCAACTACCGCAAGTTCTCCGCCGATTCCACCATCGACTTCGGCACCGGGAAGTGACGCGGAGCTACAGCCGGCGCAGGCTGCCAACAAAGGAGTCTGGGCATGTTCCGCAAGGTTCTATCCAGGTGGCAAACCGAAATGCATCAGTCTATCGGAGGCGACCGCTCGGCCAGATGGTCAAGGCTGCTGCCGGACCAGCTCGAGCTTGCTCCAGTTGCCGTCGAGGTTGCCGTTGGGGTTGAAGTTGGGGTCGCCGGTCATCACGTATTCGTTGGTCCCGTTCAGCCAGGCGTGATCGTATTGGTTGCTGAGCTCGAACGTTGCGCCGGTGGATGGATCGCGGAACGTTTGGACCCCGCGGATGATCTGGTCCTGGCCGAAGGCGGCGCGGTTCGCGCCGGCCATGGAATTCGCCGTGACGCCGTTGATGGTGTCGGCGACGTGGCGTTGGAACTCGGCGATCATGGCTCCCTGCTTCGCCAGCTCCGCCTGTTTCTTGCGATACAGCGTGGAAATGACGCCGTTGCTCCAATTGCGCCACTCCGGTTCGGGGTGAACGGTGGCGGCCATCAGCTTAAAGAGCCGGTCGTTCGAGTCGAGCTGGCCTTTGGGAGCGCGGAAAAACAGGACCATCATGGCGTGAGAGTCGTAGGACGCGCCGCGGCCGCCAGCCGGAACGGAGCGCACCACCATGGCCGCGGTGAGCCACGCTTCGGTCGGTTTGCCGTTGTCGTCGTTATAGGCCATCCGCGCGCGAGCGGCTTCGGTGCGAATGCCGCCGCTGTTTCCGCCAGTGGAGGCTGGCGGCAGACCAAGTTGGTGCCGCACGATCTGATCGAGTTCCGGGAAGGAATCGATCGAGACGACAATACTGTTCTTGGGGCCCTTGGGAATCAGGTTCTGGCGTATGAACTCCTCCGCACGGAAGGGGGCGTGCACCGGACAGGGTTTCATGCCCGCTTGCGCGTCGCGCTGATTCTGCTGCTGCATCTGGCGCTGCGCAACGGGGTCGTCCATGTACTGCCAGGTGGACTGCGGCAGCAACTGGAGCTCGATTGAGTTGTCGGGGCTGGTGGCATCCCCGAAGACCGAAAACCAATCGGCGAAACAACCGCCCTCGGCCACGCCGGCGTTGACCCAGCCTTTGAAATTCCAGGTGGATGGAATCAAGAGGTCGTAGGCGGGGCGTCCCTGGCCCATACCTTGGTCGATGATTTTGACTTGCTTCATGAGGAAATAGCGGTCCGAGGGAGCTGCTGAGGCGGCGGGCGCCGGGCTGGGATTCTTCGGCTGGGCCGCGGGAGACGGGGTGGGCGCAGGGATGGCCGGAGCAGGGGTGGAACCGGATGGCTGCAGGGCTTTGAGGACGGCCTGCTTGCAAGTCGCGGAGACTTGATCCTGGTGCTGTTTGAGGCAGGCGAGAATTCGCCCACTGCCCTGCGGTACGTTCGGGCAGAGCTTCTGCACGTCGGCCGCGCAGGCTTCGCTCGGGTCGGCCTGGGCAAAAAGCAGCCCCCCGCAGAGTAGGAGCAGAAACACTTGCAGAATGCGAGACATGATGTATCCTACCGCAAGGAGCAGTAGGCTTGCTCTCACCGCACCCGCAATAGGGTAACGGTACCGCCGGCGGCGCAGAGCCTGTCGGTTTGATCGCCTGCGCCTTTCCCGCTTTCGTTTTAAAGCCGGTTACCGCGTCGCCATCGCCGCCTCCAGCGCGAGATACCGGTTGCGGTCCCCTTCAGGTTCGGCTTGGAACTTCACGTCCATGCGCATACGCTGGTAATTGTTGTCGGCGCGGTAGGCCGGCCAGTTCGGCAGTCCGGGGCCGTTCGGGTTGCCAGTCTTGACGAAATTCACGAAGTAGGCCTGCATCGTTTTGGATACTTCGTAGTCGGCGGGCTCCCAGGTGTAGCGCTTGTCAAGATCCAGGTTGCCCATGGCATATTGGATCTCGGCGGAATGCGCCGCGCCGCGGGGGGGCGGGGGTTGCTGGTGGCCGGGCCCAGAGGGTGCCCCGGTGCCCGCATTGTCGCCCCTGCCGGCCGCGGGTGCAGCGGGCGCGGGTTGGCCAGGCATGCCGAGATAAGCCGGACGAGGACGGGCGTACAGGTAGCGGTATACTGGTTTGCCGCCGGTCTTCATCTGGAGTTCCGTCCACTTCCATGTGCCGTACGAGATGAAGCGGGCGCTGGCCAAGTGCGCGGCGGCTTCGTAAACCTCATCGGTGGTGTTAGCGGCGTAGGCCTTCAGCACCGAGCCGGCCTTTTCACCGTAGAAGCTCCTGATGGCGTTGGCAAGGGTTTCCGGCGTAGGGTCGCCGGCGACCAGAACGGAGCGCGCCGACTGCTCCTCGGTGTTCGACCCCGCCAGCAGAGGGACCTTGGCCTGCTCGCCCGCTTCGAAGGTCGCCGTCAAGGACTTCGAAAGGAAATAGCCGTCCATGGCTGTGCTGAAGCGGACGCCCTGGGCTTTGGCGGTGGCGTCCTGAATCTGCTCCGCGGTCATCGCGCGAAGCGCGGCAAGCGTGTTCACGCCGGCGGCGGCAGCGAATTTGACGCCGTTCAGTTCGGCCTCGGCGAGAGGCTGCGGCGGCAGGCTGGCAAATGCGGCGCCGCTCTCGCCGATGGCGCCGGCGATCAGGTTCCTGGAAAGCGAAGAAGCCATGAGCGCGCTGACGGAGATCGAGCCGGCCGATTCGCCGGCGATGGTGACGCGCTTGGGGTCGCCGCCGAAGGCAGCAATGTTCCTCTGCACCCACTGGAGGGCGGCCACCTGGTCCAATAGACCGTAGTTGCCGGCAGCGTGGCGCGGGGACTCCCTCGTCAGGTCGGGATGGACGAAGAAGCCGAAGATGTTGGTGCGGTAGTTGATGGAGACCGCGACCATGCCCTGGCGGGCCATGTTCTCGCCATCGTAGCGCGGCTCCGAGCCATCGCCGTTCTGGAAGCCGCCGCCGAAGATGTAAACCAGAACTGGAAGTCCTTCATGACCCGATTTGGCGGGGGTCCAGACGTTGAGGTAGAGGCAGTCCTCGCTCATGCCGTCGCTGCGGAACCAGTAGTCGGCGCCGGGTGAGGTGCGCTGCATGCACCGGGGGCCGAACTTGTCGGCGTTGCGGGTGCCGGTCCAGTTCTTGACGGGCTGCGGCTCCCGCCAACGCAGGTCGCCGACGGGCGGCTGGGCGAACGGGATGCCCTTGAAGGCGCGCACGCCGTCTTTGGGCGCGGCGGTGGATTCGAGAATGCCGTTCGCGGTCTTAACGCGGTTGGCAGCGAAGGCCGGCAATACCGCGGCGGTGCAGATAACCATGGCGGGGAAGAGAAAGCGCATCAGAGGCCTCATCTGAGATTTCCGTTTTGGAAACCCAACAATTGAGTGTCGCCGATTGTGTAGCCGCGGTCAACGCAAGTAGAGTTGGCTTCTAGAACTTCTTCAGTTCTTCCGCCACCGCGTCGATGCCTTTGCGGACGTAGAGCGAGGCCAGGCGCTCCTCTTCGATGGAGGGGGCCAGGACTTTGGCCAGGAACGGGTTCTCCAGGTTCTGGCGGTTGGGCACCCAGACTTTGCCATCGGCGAATTCCACCTGGGTGACGAAACCGGTCATCTTCTGAATGCTCACGGGCTGGCCGCCGGTGGAGAAACCGAGGGTGGAATCCTGACGGACCCGGGCGGTAGCGCCGGGCGCGAGCGCGAAACTGGAATCGGTGGATGGCATGGAACCGGCCAGGTAATCGTGACCGGCGGGATCGGTGAGCACCCAACCGAACTCCACGTACTTGACGGCTTTGTCGGAGCGGTTGCGAACGTCGATCACCGGCGTGCGGGCTTCATTGCCGGCAATCAGCAGGGAACCCTGAACGGGCTCGACCGGAGAATCCGGGAATTGCAGAAACGCGAACTGGGCCTGGCGTTCGGGGGCCCCGGCGGCGATGCCGGCGGTGGTGACGGTGTGGCCGCGCACCACGCGCCCTTGCAGCCGCGGGACCGAATCCTGGCGGGCCTGAATGCGCAACATGGCTTGCCGCAGCGCCGGGAGGCCTTGCTCGGCCAGCAGGCGCTTCAGATAATCGCGGTCGCGCTGCGCTTCCATTTCACTCGCGGTCATGATGCGCCGCGAATGCAGACGGTCGGGGCCGTAGAAGGTGAGATCCTGAAACAGCACGCCATCCAGGTGGACCTGAACCGCCGGGCCGCCGGCGAGTTGCGCGGGCCGCATGAGTTGCGTATCGATGTGCACGGGGAAGGCTTCACCGGGTCCCACGTTGAGGCTGGGTTGATAGACCGAGCCAACGCCGCCCAGGGCCACTTCCTGGGAAACCACCCGCAGCGTGACGCCGTGAATCCGGTTGGAGCCGGTGTTCTTGAGCGTGAGCGAGAGGTGCAGGTCGAGCATCAGCGCGGCGCCGCGGGCGGTTGCGTTGCAGGGCGCGTTGGAGATGCCGAGCAACGCTACGGGAGCGTCATTGGGAACATCCACGGTGACGGAGCAGTTGGGTAGCGCGGCATCTTGCGCCAGCAGGCCGGCGGCGCCCAGGAGTCCCAACAGCCACAGGCGATTCTGCACGTTATTGCACATAGACGGTATTGATCGTTACGTAGCCCGTTTCCGGATCCACGTAGCGAGCCCCCATAGAACCTTGCGCATCCAGCGAGTAGGTGACGCGCTGGACGCCGTTATTGGTCAGGCCGAGAGTCTCTCCGCCGGCCGTCACTTCAATTCCGTATTGCGTGTTTTGGACCATCGGACCTTCCTCGCGCGCGGCGCGCGGTAAGGGGCGTTCGAGAACCATGCCGGTGACCACCAGGACCATGGCGCAGGCGAATGCCACCACGGCGCGTCCACCGTGGATGAGACCGGATTGGCGCAAGGGCGGGTCGGCCGAGCGAACGCACTCGCCGGCGGCCAGGCCCAGCCGGATGTTGGCTTTGATTTCCGCCGCCAGCCGGTTCCATTGGAGGTCGGGCACTTCGGCGAGGCCGGGCAGGCTCCGCCGCACTTCATCGAAGGCAGCCACCTCTTCGCGGCAACTCTCGCACCTGGCGAGGTGGCGGGAGGTGCGCCACCGGGCGAAGGGCCCGAGGTCGCCGCCGGCGTGCAGCGCCAAGATTTCCTGATTGGGATGTCTCATGCTTCTACCGCTTCCTTTTTTCCATGTACCGGCGGAATTTCGTGCGTCCGTTGGCGATGTGGGAACGCACCGTGGCTTTCGAGCAATTGAGCCGTTGGGCCACTTCTTCAGCCGGCAGGCCTTCCACGTCGCGCATGATCAGCGCGGCCCGTTCGCGCGGGCTCAGAAGGCGCAAGCCATCTTCCAGATATTCGCGATGCTCCGAGCGGAGCAGAATCTGCTCGGGAGTTTCCCAGCCGCTCTCGAGGCCATCTTCCAGTTCGCTAAACGTGGCGCGGCTGCTGCGCCGCAAAAAATCGATCGCCGTATTGGTGGCGATGCGCGACAGCCACTGGGCGGCTTTTTGGCCGTCTTTGAGCTGTTCCTGGTGCTGGAGGGCCTTAATGAAGGCCTCCTGGGTGAGGTCCTGGGCGTCGGCGACGTTCTGCACGAGGTGGTAAATCTGGACGAAGATCCGCCGGAAGTGCTCGGAAACAAAGCGGTTCTGCCGCTCCAGGAGCTCCAGGCCGGGCTCGATGTCGTCGCTCATCTCGCAAACTACTACAGTTTTCACAGGTCTCTGAACTGATGACGCTAAAACCTGGAAAACGTGGAATCGATTCGCGGACCGGGCCGCTAAGGATATTCTATCGCGGCCTCGCCGCAAAACGGGGATTGCTGCCAGTTTCCGCTTTTGGAATTGGATAGCTCCCTGGTTTGCCTCTAGGGCGGATCAGTGCGGTTTGGAGGTCGGAACCAGGGAAAGACCGGTGGACGATAACGTTGAAATGGGCGGGTTGTTTTTATGGACCCATAAGGCTGCTAAGCTCTAGGAAGATGAGAGCTGAGCTGCACAACGCCCAGGTGGTGCCATCGGGCGGCCGGCTGAAAGCGTGATACGAGATGAAACTGGCAGAACGAATGAATCGCATCGGAGTGGAGACAGCCTTCGATGTCCTGGTCAAAGCCCGCGCCCTGGAAGCGCAGGGCAAGAGCGTGATTCACCTGGAAATCGGCGAACCCGATTTTCCGACGCCGGCACACATCGTCGAAGCGGCCAAGAAGGCGCTGGATGAGGGCTGGACGCATTATGGACCGACGCAGGGCTACCCGGACCTGCGGGAAGCCATCGCGGCCCAGGTGTCGCGCACGCGCGGCATCCAGGTGGGAGCCGAACACGTGTCGGTGGTCCCGGGCGGCAAGCCGATCATCTTCTTTCCGATGATGGCGCTGCTCGAACCGGGCGATGAAGTGATCTACCCCAACCCGGGCTTTCCGATTTACGAATCGATGATCAACTTCCTGGGAGCGAAAGCCGTGCCGATGCCGCTCGAAGAGGAGCGCGGCTTCTCTTTCGACCTGAACCTGTTCCGCGAGCGCCTGACCGATAAAACCAAGATGGTGGTGTTGAACTCGCCGCAAAATCCCACCGGCGGGATGATAACGGCTGGCGATCTGAAACAGATCGCCGGGATGCTGCTTGACCGCGACGTGATGGTGCTGAGCGACGAAATCTATTCGCAGACCGTTTACTCGGACACGCCGCCGGTATCGATCTCGAGTTTCCCGGGGATGCTCGAAAAGACCATCATCCTGGATGGTTTTTCGAAGACCTATGCCATGACCGGCTGGCGGATGGGGTATGGCGTGATGCCGAAGTGGCTGGTGGAAGCGGTCACCAAGCTGATGGTGAATTCGAATTCCTGCACGGCCAGCTTCACCCAGCGCGCGGGACTGGCGGCCATCACCGGGCCGCAGGATTGCGTGAAGGCCATGGTGGCGGAGTTCCGCCGCCGCCGCGATGCCATTTGCAAGGGCCTGAATGAAATTCCGGGCTTCCGCTGCGCGGTGCCGGGTGGCGCGTTCTACGCGTTTGCCAACATCACTGGTACCGGAATGGATTCCAAAGAACTGGCCGATTTCCTGTTGTACGAAGTCGGTGTTTCCTGCCTGGATGGGCGGTGCTTCGGCGAGTATGGCAAGGGCTACGTGCGGTTCAGCTACGCAAATTCCATGGAGAACCTCATGGAGGCGATCGCGCGAATCAAGAAAGCGTCTCCCAAGTGGGAAGCCGCCATGCTGGCGCGGCGGTAAGTCAGACGATCGGGGTATGCCGTCTGTCGAGCGGCCGCGGTTAGCGTCCTACTGCAAATTTGCCGACGCCGCCTGCGACATCCCCACGCTGTTGGTCAGAGTCGCGCTCACCGACAGGATGGCGGTATTGCTGCCCGTCACCGTGAACGGCTGGGTGAACGTGAACTGGCTGCCGTAGGGTGCCGACGGCGCGCTCGAATACCACGGCGCGAAGATCGAACTCACCGCAACCGCAAGCTGGCTGGTCTGCAGATTCGCTCCGGAAGTCGCCGAGAAGGTGAAGTTGGCGGTGGTGACGTCGCGTGAAGTGGCGTAGCCGACCATGGTGACGGTGAATCCGGTGCTGGTGCGCGTGGCCGTCATGGATGTGATCACGGGCGCCGCGGGGTTCAGCCGGAAGGTAAGTTTGGATGCGGGGCTTGCGGTGACATCCTGCGCGCCAACCAACAATTGCGCGGTGATGGTGACGGTGGCGGCGTCGGTGCCCAACTGCACGGGGACGGCGGTGAGGCTGCCCGTGGAGCCGGCCGGGACCACCGTCTGGGCGGTGAGTCCGCCGCTCGCGAACTGGAAGGCGGGATCGGTGAGGCCGGAATCGGTCACCACCGTCATGGTCAGCTTGACGGTGACTTGGGCGGGGTAGATGCTCCCCAGGGAGACTGTCAGGCTGGGCTGGGTGGCGGCTGCGGCGGTCGAGCCGATGCCGCTGAAAGTTACACCGGGTCCAGTGGGAAGGCCGACAGTCACCGACAGCGTCTTCGTAGTGGAGACGCTGTTGCTATCGATGACGGTAACGCTGAAGGAAGCGGTCCCCGCCAGGGTAGGTGTTCCGGAGAGTGTGCCGTCCTGTGCCAGGCTGAGGCCGGCCGGGAGGTTCGATCCCAGCCAGATATAGGGCGGCGTTCCACCGGTCGCGGCGAGCTTGGTGCTGAAGCCGGACCCCAGCACGGCGTTGCCGGCGGATGTGGTGGTGATGACCAACTGTGGGGCGATGGTGACGGTGTACGACGTGCTGGCGGCCAGCCCATTGACGTCCGTGGCTTTGATGACGACGGTGTAGCTGCCGGTCGTGGTGGGGGTTCCGGTCAGAGATCCGGCGGCCGACAGGGTGATCCCGGGCGGCAATCCGGTGGCCGTAAAGCCGATGGGGGCGTCGCCGCCCGAGGCGCTCAGAATCGCGGTATAAGCCGCGCCGACCGTCCCGTTCGGTAGCGAGGCATTGGTGATGGCGAGCGCGATGGGCTTAATGGTGAGGCTGAAATTCTGGGTAGTGGAAACGACCGCGGCGAGGCTGGAATCGGTCACCGTGACGGCGGCCGTGAACACGCCATCTTGAGTGGGGATGCCCGTCAGCAGGCCGGTGTTGTTGGCCAGCACCAGTCCGGTGGGAAGGCCCGTGGCAGACCAGAAGTAGGGTGGCCTGCCGCCGGCGGCCGCGAACGTCGTGGAGTAAGAAGAGCCGATCACTCCGGAAGGCAGCGGGGTTGCCGTGGTGATGACCAGCCCCGGTTCCACGATGGTGATCGAGAAGGTCCGGCTGGCGGAGGCGGCGGTGCTGTCGTCGACGAAAACCAGGAACTGGTAAGTGCCGAGCGTGGCGGGAGTGCCGGTGAGGGCGCCGTTCGCGAAGAACTGCATTCCGGAAGGCAGCGTGCCGTACTCGACGAAGGTGTAGGGTGGAACGCCGCCGGTGGCTGTGAACTGGATGCTGAGCGGCGTGCCGAGGATCGCGTTGCCGAGCGGCGCGGTGGTGAGGGTCAGTGTGGGCGGAGCGATCACCAGCGTGAAATCGCGGGCGTTGGTGCCGCCGGCGGAATCGGTCACCTGCACGGTAAAGCCGGAATTGCCGAAGGCCGTGGGAGTGCCGGCCAAAGATCCGCCGGGAGAGAACGCCAACCCGGCAGGCAGCACGCCGTGGATGATTGTAAAAGTGTAGGGGGGGGCGCCGCCGGTGGCCACGATGCTCCCGGCGTAGGGTACGCCGGCCGTCCCCTGGGGCAGCGCCGGGTAGGTGGTAATCTGAAGCGGCGGAACGTAGACGGCGACGGTGAGGGGCAGCACTACAGACGCCGCGGCTGTTGCGGCTTCCACCGTCAAGCCGACGAAAAAGGTGCCCAGAGCGGTGGGGGCTCCCGTAATCGCGCCGGTGCTGCTGTTGAGAATCAGCCCGGGGGGCAGGCCGGTGGCGCTCCAGGCATAGGGCGAAGCTGCGTGGGCCGTCAGGACGAAACTGTAGGGAATGCCCAGGAACCCGTTGGGAAGCGCGGTGGTGGTGATAGTGATCTGCGCGTGCAGCAGCGTCGCGCCGGCGGCCAGCAGTATGGGGAACAGCTTCCAGCACTTCGGGCTCATGCTCATGCCTCCTCCGAATTCGCGCGTCTCCATATTATTTGGCCCGGACCAGTCAGAATGCAAACACTGATTGCGGGACCGGGCGGCTGGACAGCGGAACACGAGGGTGCGGAAGTGCTATATCTTACGGCGCTCAGCGCAAGGTGACGATGGTCGAGCCCCAACCCCCGGCCTCGGCTGGAGCGTCGCGGTAATCGGAGACGAACTCCAGGCGGGCGAGCGCGGAGCGGACGATTTCGCGCTGCACGCCGATGCCCCGCCCGTGAATAATGCGGAGGGCTTTGAAGCCCAGCCGGTGGGCCTCGCGAAGGTACTCTTCCACCACCGGCTTCACGTCGCGCGGCGGCACCGAGTGAAGGTCGAAGACGTCGGTGATGGGAATGCGAATCGGTTCGGAATCGGGTTCCAAGGCGCCTTCCTGAAATCAAAAAGCCCGGCCAGCCGAAGCCAACCGGGCCCTAAAACGATTACCGCAAAAGCAGCGCACCTGACGTCAAGCGACCTGCTGAGACCGATTCTGGCTCAGGATCGCTTCCATCTGATCCTTTAAACGGAGTTTCAGCTTCTTCAACCGCGTTTCCTCCAGTTGCTCTTCGTGAGTCAGATGGGGAAGCGATTCCAAAGCCTCCAGTTTGTGTGCAAACTCTGAGTGCTGGCCGGCGAGCCGGCGAAACTCCTCGTTTGTCGTCATCAGATGCGCCTTCAATTCCTCTTGTGCGTTCCGTTCCATCATAGGCAATTCCTCCCAGTGAGGTTGCCACGCCAAGCCGGTCGGTACGGAAACAAGGCTCGGTGGGTAATCTCGATTCGTCATCTTCGTGCAGACGGATTACCGTCTATTGGCACCTTAACATGAATGAAACTTCATGACAATAGCCGCTTCGAGGGGGCACTGGTAGTACTCTCGGCGAATGTTAACCTCCTGAAAACCCATAGATTTATAGAGATTGCGGGCGGCCCGGTTGGACGCGCGGACTTCCAGGTAGAGACTGGGAACGGAAGCGGTCAGGAGTTCCTGGAGGAGGGCCCGCGCCAGACCTTTTCTGCGGAATTCGGGTGCCACTACCAGGTTGAGCAGCTCCGATTCGTCGGCGGCCACGCGGCGCGCGACCAGGAATCCGGCGACGCGGCCGTCGTGAACGCATACGCGGAAATCGTATTGCAGATAATCGGCGGCGTCCCAGTGGGCGGCTTCGGGACTGGCGGCCTGGATGGCGGCGACTTCCGCGAGATCACCCGGACGGCCGGGCCGGATTATTGGCATATTAGTTATTATGCGCGTAGCCATCGCGGCGCTCTTCTTCTTTCTGGCGCAGCCGTTTTGGGAAGCCAAGCCGCCGGAACGGTGGACCGCCAGGGAAATCGAAGAGATGCGGCAGGACAGCCCTTGGGCGCAGAGCGTGGGACCGGTCCCCAAGATTGTGATTTACCTGGCGACCGCAACCCCTATCGAAGAAGCGGAAGCCGAGGCGCGGCTGCGGGCCAAGGATCCGCTGGAAGAGCCCGATCCGGACTATTTGGATTACCTCAGGGAGAATCGGGATACGCGACTGGTGGTTGCCGTTCCTTATGCGAAGAAGGGCGCATTAGCCAAGCCCGAGGAAGTGCGCCGCATGGAGGACGAAAGCGTCATGTTGGTGGGGCAGGAGAAGTACAGGATGGTGGGCCATTTCCCTCCAACCAACACGGATCCGGTCTTGCGGCTGGTGTTTCCGCGGGAAGTGGAGGCTTCCGACAAGACCGTGGTCTTCCGGTTGTATCTGCCAGGTGTGGAGTTCCCCGACCGCGAGGTGGAGTTCCGGATCAAGGAACTGATGTATCACGGGAAGCTGGCGATGTAGCCGGCGCGGCCAGGCTGCCGCTAGCCCGAATGCGGTTCGCTCCCGATATTGGCGTTCAAACGTTATAGCGCGCTAAGAGGGCCGCCGAATCCCGGTCCAGGAAAAGGGCCGCGCCAGGGTGCTTCCGCAACGCCGACGCGGGGCAGCGCGGGTCAACCGGGCCTTCCAGCGCATCGCGCACGGCCTGGCGCTTGGCCGCTCCGGGCACGGTCACCACGGCATGCGGGGTGCGCAGGAAAAACGGAACGGTGAGCGACAGTGCGCGCCGCGGGACGTCTTCCACGTGTTAGAATGCGCCGTCGTGAACCTGCTGCCGGCGGCAGACGTCGTCCAGGGCTACGACGCGAACGTCGCGAGCGTCCTCGAAATCGCATTCGCCGGGGTCGATAAATGCCAGGTGGCCGTTCTCCCCGATGCCCAGCGCGACCAGCACGGGCGGTTGTTCCGCCAGGAGTCCCTGGTAGCGGTCGGCTTCCGCCTCGAGATCCGGAGCGTCGCCGGCCAACTGGTGGAACGCGGCCAGCGGCACATGGTCCATCAGCCGTTCGCGCAGAAAACGGCGGAACGAGGCTGGATGCGAGGCGGGCAGCCCGGCGTATTCGTCCAGGTGGAAAGCCGCGACGCGCGGCCAGCGGATGGAGGAATCGGCGCGCAACTGCGCCAGGAACTCATTCTGGGAAGGCGCCGCGGCAAAGACCACGGCCGCGCTTCCGTCTTTGTCGATGGCCGCGCGGATGATGGCGGACGCCGCTCGAGCACTTGCCAGGCCGAGCGACGGCGTGTCGCGTACACCGATACCGCGAGATGGTCCGCTACAAAGTGATCCTCCGGCATCACGTTCCGTCCCGGCGCTTTCAGGGCGTCACCCTGCGGCCCCGGCGGCCACCCACGATGCCGGCGGCTTCAGCCACGGCGTCCTCCAACAATGTGGCGACATTGTCGGACCTATGAATCTGCCAACAGCGCTTCATGGGGTTCAGAGAATGCCGTGCTTGCGGAACGCCTCCGTGCTGGAAGCACCGGCTTCGATTTCGCGGCGGACCGTTTTTTCTCCGCGCGCCTTTTCCAGCGCCCGGGCGATGGCCTCCGCCTCCGCCTCGCGCGGAACCACCAGAACGCCATCCAGGTCTCCGAACACCAGGTCTCCGGGGCGGACGCGCACGCCATCGATCTCGACGGGGCACCGATAGTCGATCACAATCGACCGGACCCCCGCGTCTTGCGCCCAGGCGCCCCGGCTGAACACCGGCCAGTTCTGCTCCAGCACCTGCCGCGTATCGCGGTGGTAGCCGTCGAGTACCGCGCCGCCGCCGCCGCGCACCCGCGCCGTCGCCGTCAGAATCTCGCCCCAGGCCGCGCAGTTGCGCGAGCCGCCCGTGGCCAGATAGATCTCGCCAGGCTGGATCTGGTCCAGGGCCTCCGTCAGCCGCCCGAACGGAAGGCGTTGCGGCCCCCACGCATCCGCGATCAACACCGGCATGGCGCGGCCCACCACTTTCATGTCTTCGCGCAAGGGCCGCACCGCCTGCGGGAGAAACTGGTGCCAGTATCCGGCCGCGTCCAGAATGTCCCCCACAACCGGCGTATACAGCTTCTCGCGAATCAACGCGAACAGTTCCTCGTCATCCGGCCAGGTCATTGGAATTCCTTCCCAATGTTACTCCACGCCCGCCATCCCGAGTGTTCGTGGTGAGCGGGACGAACGCTAGTGCCCGGCCGCGGCCCACGCCATGTCGCGAATCTGGTTCAGGTAACCGATATACACGGGAATTGGAATGTCCGGCGAATCGCCGTCGTTCAGGTAATGTTCGATCTTCACCTCGCGGGGAATCGAGCGTATCACCTCGTTGAACCGCTCCATCTTGAGATACTTCACCTTCCACAATTCGAGCATCAGCGCCCGGAATTCCGGGCTGATAAAACCGAGCTTCCGGCCGCTGAGGTAGATACCGTCGAAGTGCCGCGCGTGCAGCGCCGCAATCGCGGAAGCATCGCTTACCGGGGCGATCGGGGTGAGGTAAACGAGAAGGTGGAAAACGTCGGCGAGATCGCCCCAGAGGACTTTCTCCTGCAAGGATGTAAATCGCAGGCTGCCCGGCGTCCGCTGCTGCAATTCGCGAGGCTTGGCCTGGGAAGGCTGCCCGGCCAGTTGCTCGCGGAACCACGCTCTCTTGGACGGGGTAAGATTCGCACGCAGGAACTCGATGATATAGGCATGTTCCAGGTAAATCTTCTGATCGCGGTCCAGACCGGCGAACCAGGATTCCCAGTCAACGGCATTCAGGCGATCGAGCAGGCGCATCACATCGGCGGTCGTCACGCTGGGGTGGTATTTGATTGCCTGCCATAAGTGCTCGAGCGAATCGTATGTTGCGCCGTCGAATTCGATGCCTTCTTCCATCAGGTACCAGTTGGACAATGCCCGGCCGGCGATCGACCCAGAGGCGCTCCAGCAGTTCAAACCCTTGCTCCAGCGGTCCCGCACGCGGTCGAACGCCTGGCGATAGGCGGGCGCGTCGAGCCGCCAGTGGCGGCCCTCGAATAACGGAGCGGGAAGGCGGTTGATGGCAGCGTCCAGTTCCTCGCGGGTGTGAGTCAGAATCACTTCCAGCGGCTTTTCGTCGATCATGGATATCACGCGGCTCTCGACGCCCCGCTGGAGCAGGCCCTGGGCAAATTCATTGCGCGCCCGCTGGCTGGGAAACTGCCAGCGGCCGGCCTGCGCGTCAACATAAGAGAACAGTTCCCGTAAGGTCTTGAATTCGACGAGGCCATACAGGGCGAACGGGACCGGTTTCTCGTCGTGAGACACAATGGTGGACGGCGTCACCAGCGCATCGAGCGTCAGGCTCTGCGCCCATAAGAGACCCGCCGGAATGGAGAGAAGCAGCAGCCGGAGCACCATGGCGACAAGTATAGGTCAAGATTCGCCAGCCTGCCGCCGGCGTTCGCCTCAGACGTCCGAGTCCTGCACCTCGAAGACGGCCTTGATGTAGTTTTTGTGGCTGGCCAGGCCGGCGAACACCTCGGGCACCTCGGCCAGCGGCATGCGGCAGGTGATCCACGGGCCCAGGTTGATTTCGCCGCGCTCGATCATCCCGATCACGCGCGGAAACTGGTGGTGGCTGTTGCGGCTCGCCATGATGTTGAGTTCCCGCCTGATGAAAGGCGTATGGTCGAAAGGAATGAAGCCCAGGAATTGGCCGACCAGCACCAGCCGCCCGGCCGGTCCCACGCGGTCGAAGCTGGCCGTGATGGCCTCCTCATCGCCGGTGCAGTCAAAAACAACCTGGGCGGGCCGGCCGTCGTACTCCGGCAGCACTTCCACGCCGAAACGCCCGGCGAATTGGCGGCGGAACTCGACCTTCTCGATAATCCGGGCGGAGGCGCCAGCCGTCAGCGCAAACTGGAGCACCGACAGGCCGATCGGTCCCGCGCCCACAATCAGAACGTTTTCGCCGGCGACCAGCCCGCTCCGCGCCACCGCATGGGCGCCAATGGTGAGGAATTCCACCAATGAGAGTTGGTCGTACGAGAGCCGGTCCGACTTGTACAGGCGCTCCACTGGCACAGTCATCAGGCCGCGCATCCCGCCGTCCACGTGCACGCCCAACACCTTCATGTTCTCGCAGCAGTTGGGGCGATTCAGACGGCAAGGCACACATACGCCGCAGGTCAGGTGAGGCTCGATGGCGCAGCGGTCTCCCGGCCGGATGCCGCGACTGTTGTCGGGCGCTTCCAGCACCTCGCAGCTCAACTCATGACCGATGATGCGCGGATAGGTGTAATTGGCCTGATGCCCCTCAAAAGCGTGCCAGTCGCTGCCGCATATGGCGACACGGTGAAGTCTCACCAGCGCCTCGCCGGGCTGCCTGGCCACGGGCGGCACAACGTGTCCCACGAATTGACGTGGCCCTTCCAATACGATCTGTCGCATGGTTTCTTCGAGATCTAGAGTATAGCAATCACCAGGAATGCGGGGCGGCCAAGCCTCATTCCGAGCCGCGACCGTCAGGGAGCGATTCTTGGGTGAAAGAAGCCGTCACCGTATCATACGGGACTCAATACGCATGCCTGCAATTCGGATTTAGAGAACGTTTTGCCTGTTATGGGGGTAGAATGAAAGCGGCAATTCGCCCCGTCCGCTTGTGACGCAGGCCAGGAGGTGATGGTATGGCTTGGCTGTCCAGGATCCTGGCGCCGGTGGCTTTCTCCGCGCGCTGCCGTGGCGCCACTCAGTATGCCGAAACGCTGGCGTGTCATTTCCACGCCGAACTGATTCTGCTCCACGTAGTGGCGCCGCCCGTGGCCCTCTACGCAGCACCCGAGGCAATGGCCTACTCCACAGCCGCCGACCTGACCACGGAGAGACTGGAGCAGAGGAAAATCGAACTGGACTCCTACCTGGGCGGCCAGTGTCCCGATGTCCCGCTAATCCGAGAGGTGGTGGAAGGCGATCCGGCCCGAGAGATCGTCGACTATGCGCGGAGCCACCACATCGACCTGATCGTCATGGCCACCCATGGATACGGGCCATTCCGGCGGTTTCTTCTGGGCTCCGTGACAGCCAAGGTGCTGCACGACGCCGCCTGCCCGGTGTGGACCGGTCCGCACCTGGAAGAGGCTCCCGGTTACGAGACCATCGGCTTCCGCAGCATCGTCTGCGCGATCGATCTTGCTAAAGGCAGCCGCGAGATCCTCGCGTGGGCCGGGCGGTTCGCGCGGGAATATGGCGCGGAGCTTGCCATCGTTCACGTACTTCCGGAGTCGCTGGTGCAGTGGGGCGGAGTGTACTTCGATCCGGAATGGCGGGGCCAGGCGGCCGCCGCCGCGCGAGACCAGATCGCGCGGATTCAGGAAGAAATCCGTACGGCAGGTGAGGTATTGATCGAGATCGGAGACGCGCCGGTGGTGGTGAGCGACGTGGCGTCCCGCCGCAAGGCCGATCTCCTGGTGATTGGACGCGGCAGCGAGTCCGGGCTGCTGGGGCGGCTTCGCGCGAATGCGTATGCCATTTTGCGCGAGTCGCCCTGTCCGGTAGCGACGATTTGAGGTGCAACTATGTGGGTGGTTTATTGCTTCGTGAGCTATCTGGCTTTGGCTTTGCTGATCCCGGCCGGTTGGGCGCTCGTGCCCATCTGGCTGCGAGCCCGTAGGAGCAGGCGCGTGTACTGCCCCGCCGCCGCGCACATCGAAACGGTGACTCTGGACCCGTGGTACGCCGTGAGAATGCATGCCCTCGGCAACCAGGAGCTGGCCGTGAAGGCTTGCTCTCAGTGGCCGCAGCGGTCGAATTGCGGCCGGGCTTGCCTGGTCCAGATCGGCGCGGCGGTGTAGCCTTGGCTGCCGCCATTACAGCCGCGACCCGATCATGAGCCCGGTGATTCCCGGCAGGCGCGCGCGGCGGATCTCCCGGAAACCCGCCTCGCCGAGCCAGGCGGCATACTCCGGCTCGCTGTAGCTGCTGCCGCCGCTGGTGCCCACCAGCATGTTGAGCGCGAACAGCGCGGCGAAGCGGGGAGCCGTCTTGTCCGCCTCCAGGATGAAGTCCTGGATGACGATG
>JBEKYE010000027.1:0-21264 GCA_049511275.1 Bryobacteraceae bacterium | reverse complement strand
TGCACCTGCGCGCCATGAACATGCTGTACGAGGCCATCAAGGAGAAGGGTGCGATGGTGATTGTGCCTTCCTCGGCGGTGGAGACCATGGGCCTGGGCGGCATGCTGGGAACGGCCTCGCTGGGCGGCATAAAGCCGCAGTAGAGATCCCAGGCGGGCGCCCTCGCCCGCGCCGGACCCCCTGGTCCGGCTCTTTCGCGAGGCCCGTCCCGCAACACAAACAGGGAGGAGCAACTTATGAAGAAGATGCTATTCGTGTGTCTGATGGTGGGCGCTTTGTTCGCCGCGATCGAGAAACCGGCGATCGAGGGCAACTGGGAAGGCGAGAGCAATGGACTGAAGGCAGTCGCCATCACGGTCCACGAAAACAAGGGGCAAATGGAGGGCAGCGTGATCTTCTATGTCATGCGCAATGACGACGGTCAAAGCAAGCGGATCGTGGGCCAGGACGAGCGGAAAATGTTGGAGACGCACTGGGACGGTAAGACCCTGCGGTTCGCCGTCGGCGCTCCCGATTTCGAACCCGGCGCGCCGGGTGTGCGGTTCGCGATGACCATCACCGGCGACAAGAAGGCGGAACTGAAGCGATTGGCCGAAGACGGGCAGACCTTGGCCTTGGTGCGTGTGGAGTAGCTACGTATGGCGCAAATGAAGCCTGAATTGCTGGCGTCCTGTTTGCGGGATTTGCGCCATGGCGTGACCCTGCTGTGGCGGGACGCCGGCATCTCCGGGTTGATCGTGCTGGTACTGGCGCTGGGGATCGGCGGCAATGCGGCCATCTTCACGCTGTTGAAGGCCGCGTTCCTGGACCCGCTGCCGTATCGCGAAGCGGGGCGCCTGGTCACCATCATGGAGGGCTCCGGCTGGATTCCCAGCGTCGCCGAGTTTGTCGAAATCCGTGCGCGAACCCGCACGCTGGAGCAGATCGCGTTCGCCGAGCACCTCGACATGCAGCTCACTGGGTCGGGCGAGCCCGCGCGGGTTTTCGCGGCGCGCGTCACGGCTTCTTTCCTCCCGCTGCTGGGCGTGTATCCGTCGCGGGGCCGTACGTTTCGTGAGGAAGAGAATCAGCCGGGGCGAACGCCCTCGGTGATCCTCACGGACGCATTCTGGCGGTCGAGAATGGGTGCGGACCCGGGGATTGTCGGGCGCACGCTGCGCCTGGATGGCCAACCCGCGGAAGTGGTGGGCGTGCTGCCGCCCGCCTTCCATTTCGATTATCCGACGCTGCGCATCGCCGAGCCGGTGGACATCTACGTGGCCTACCCGCTGGAGCCCGCCCTCGCTCTGGCTTCGAGTGGAAGCGGCCACGGCGTGCCGGTTCGCGTGATCGGCCGGTTGCGTCCGGGCGTCGCCCTGGCGCAAGCCAAAGCCGACCTGCAGAGCGTCGGAAACGCCATTGTGCGCGACCACCCCAGGGCCTATCGCACGCGCGATGGCGGGCCGGGCAGCCTGGTTTTCGCAACCCTCCCGCTGCGCGACGCCATCGTGGGGACCCACCGCTCGCTGCTTTGGCTGCTGCTGGGAGGCGTCGGGGTCTTACTGTTGATTGCTTGCGCCAATTCGGCCCAACTGCTGCTGGCGCGCGCCATGCGGCGCGGCCGGGAAGTGGCCATCCGTTCGGCGCTGGGCGCTGGCCGCCTGCGCCTGATCCGGCAGTTTCTTCTCGAAGGACTGGTGCTGGCGTGCAGCGGCGGCGCGGCCGGGCTGCTGGCGGCCAACTGGATTGCGCGCATTCTCGTCCGGTGGCTGCCGGTGCGCAGTCCGCTTCTGGCTTCCGCGCACTTGGACGCGCGTGCCATCGGCTTCACGCTGGCGATCTCGCTGATCTCGGCGCTCCTGTTCGCCATCGTCCCGGCGGTGAAGGGCAGCCGCTGGACGCCGGGGCCCAGTCTCAACGTTCGCACCACGGCGGGCGAGGGAAACCGCTGGCGTCACGTCATGATTGCGATCGAAGCGGCGCTCTCCACGTTCCTGCTTTGTGGCGCGGGGCTGGTGGCGCAGAATCTGTGGACGCTGATTTCGACGCCCATGGGCTTCGACCCCGACCACGTGCTGGCGATGCAGTTGAAATTGCCGGGGCGGCGCCAGAATGCGGGCGATCGGCAGGCGGGCGTGGTATTTCAGGATTATCTCGACCGGATCGCCGCCATTCCGGGAGTGGATGCAGCCGCCACTGTGACAGGGCCGCCGCTACGCCCGGCGCGCGGAGGCCCCAGCGAAATCGTGGGCGTGACGGACGAAACCGGCAAGCTCAAGAGCGTGATTGGAGACAGCCACCTGGTGAGCATGGATTATTTCCGCGCGCTGGCGATTCCGATTCTGGCCGGACGCGCGTTTCGCCGCGACGATGCGGGGCGGCACGTCACGGTGGCGATCGTGAACCGGGAATACGCGCACAGCTTCGGGCTCGGAGCGGACGTGGTTGGCAGGCAGATCGACGAGGGGCCGGGCGAGCAGCCCATCACCATCGTCGGAATGTGCGGCAACGTGCGGACGCGCGGCTTGCAGACGGCGCCATTTCCGGAAGTCTATTTATCGTCGCTGCAGCTTTCCTGGGCGAACGCCTACCTGGTGGTGCGTTCGCCGCTCCCGCCGGGCCAGTTGCTCAAACAGGTGAAGGCGGCGATTGGCTCCGCCAACTCCGAGCAGGCCGTGTTCGGGGTCGAGACCATGGACCAGGCGATTGCGGATTCGCTGGCCGGGCCGCGATTCGATGCCTTCCTGATCGGCGCTTTCGCGCTGCTGGCGGTGGCCATGGCGGCCGCCGGAATGTACAGCGTGATCGCCTGCCTGGTCTCGCAGCGGACCGGCGAGATCGCCATCCGCATCGCGCTGGGGGCCGGCCGGGGCGCCATCGTGCGGACCATTCTGGGAACTACCGCGGCCTGGGTGGTGGCGGGCCTGGCGTGCGGTCTGGGCATGGGGCTCGCCACCCGGAACACGGTGCGTTCGCTTTCCAGCACCGCGGTCCAGGGCTCGCCCTGGATGTACGTGCTGGTGGTGGCGTTCTTCTTTGTGGTTACGCTGGTGGCGGCCTGTCTGCCGATGCGGCGCGCCAGCCGGCTCAATCCCGCGGTTGCTCTGCGCGCGGAATAGCCGGAACGTGCTTTAGAAGACCAATCCATGGCGGCCACGCTTCGCCGGCGCTGGCGCGCGGGATACGATAAGGATATGCGCTGGCTCACGATCACGCTTACCATGGCGCTGGCATCGGCGCCCGTCATGGCTAACCAGGAAAAGAGCAAGACCGATGAAAGGCTGGACGATGCCGCCGGCCTGTTCGCTGAAGTGATGGCGACTCCCGACAAGGCCATCCCGCAGGACCTGTTGAACAAATCGCAGTGCATTATCCTGGTGCCCGGCTTGAAACAGGCGGCCTTCGTGGTGGGGGCGAAATATGGCCGCGGCTTTGCCACGTGCCGCGCCGCGGGCGGACAAGGATGGGGACCGCCGGCGGCGGTGCGGATCGAAGGCGGAAGCTTTGGCCTGCAGATCGGAGTGGCGGCCACCGACGTCATCCTGCTGGTGATGAACGAGCGGGGAATGAAACGTCTGGAGACCAGCAAGTTCACCATCGGCGTGCAGGCGACGGCGGCCGCGGGACCGGTGGGCCGCAACGTCACGGCGCAGACCGACGCGCTGATGACGGCCGAGATCCTTTCCTGGTCGCGCTCGCGGGGGATCTTTGCGGGGGTATCGCTGGATGGCGCCACGCTGCGCAACGATCTCGACGAGAACCAGGCCATGTACGGCCAGCGTTGGACCTTGAAGCAGATTCTCGGCAGCGGCGCCAAGCCTCCGGCGGCGGCCGGGAAGTTGCTGGAGGAGCTGAACAAGTTTTCGAGCCGCAAGGGCGGGTAAGGAAATGACCGGGTGATTTGGTGCCAGGGGTTTCCGCTCAGAGTGTGAGTGTTACTTTGTGAAGCGTGCGCGGGCTGTCGGGGTCGAGGCCCTTTTGCGCGGCCAGCGACGCCGCGAATAGCTGCGCCGGCACAATGTACGGGATGGGAGTGAGCGCCTCCTTCAGGCGGCGCGGCAGCCGGATCACGCGGGTGGCGTGATCGGACGCCTGGCGGTTTCCGGAATCGGTGATGGCCACAATCTCGGCGCGCAAGTGCTGTAGCTTTTCGAGGGTCTCGCACATCGAGGGCCAGGTGCGGTCGGGCGGCGCGAAGACGAAGACCGGGAAGCTGGGCTCTACCAGCGCGATGGGGCCGTGCAGGAAATCGGCGGAGGAAAAGCGCTCGGCCACCACGTAGCAGGTCTCCATGAGTTTCAGCGCGAACTCGAAAGCGTTGGCGTAATTCAGACCGCGGCCCACCACCACGGCGTGACGCATGAAGCGGTAGCGTTCCGAGAGCGCGTCGATCTCCGGCGCGAGCGCGAGCGCGGCGTCCACGGCCTGGGGAATGCGTTGCAGGTCGCGGAGGCGGACGCCTCCGCCCAGGGCGTATGCCAGCAGGTAGAGAAGCAGCAACTGGCCGGTATAGGTCTTGGTGGCGGCCACGCTCTTTTCTTTGCCGGCGCGCACCAGGAAGACGTGCTCGGCAAGCTTGGCCAGCGTGCTGGAGCGTTCGTTGGTGATTCCCAAGGTGAGCGCTCCCTGCGCGCGGGCGCGCTCCAGCACCAGGTTGGTATCGGTGGATTCGCCGGATTGCGAAAGCCCCACCACCAGGCTGTCGCGGTAATCCAGCCGCGCTTCGTACAGCGTGGAGATGGAAGGCGCGGCCAGCGAGACCGGGATGCCGGTCGAAATCTCGATCAGGTAGCGGCCAAAAAGCGCGGCGTTATCGGAGGTGCCGCGCGCTACCAGCACCACCAGCCTGGGTCTTCGCCTGGCGAGCAGTTTGCGAAAACCTTCGGCGCGCCGGATCGCCCCCGCCAGTGTCCGCTCCAGGGCTTCCGGTTGCTGGCGGATTTCGTCGATCATGCGGGACATTATGGTTCACGATAGCAGGCCGCGCGTAGGCTGGGATGAAGAATTCACCGCGGAGACGCGGAGGCGCGGAGAAAAGCAACGGTAAAAACATGGGCCGGGAGAAGCCCGCATTCGCGCTCACTCTGAAAATAACTCGAACTCCCGATTTGCGAGGCGTCTCGGCGTCGGTCCGGCGACAGGATCTCCGCTTCCTCCGCGCTCTCAGGTTTTGACTTTACTTCTGTTTTTTCTCCGCGTCTCCGCGGTAAATACACAGTCTCCTCTTTGGTTCCGGCGCCGCCCGCGTCAAGTGCCTAGAACACCGTGAGCGGGCGTTGATCCGGTCCGGTGCGAAACGTGCGCGAGCCCGCATCGCCCGGAGGCAGCGTCAGCAGCACGGGCTTCAGCAACACCAGCACCTGGTCGCCGGAACTGTCGTGCTCATGCGTGCTGGTGAGCGGCCCCAAGCCCGGTATGCGGGCCAGGCCGGCCAGTCCCGCAATGGTCTGACCCGCCTGATTGTCCAGCAGGCCGGCCACCACCGCCCACTCCCCGAATTTCAGCCGGACGTCCTCCTTGATGGCGCGGTTTGAGATCACCGGAAGGCCGTTGACCGATTGCCCGGTCAGCACCTTGAACGTCGCGTCGATATCGAGCGAGACTTCCTCGCTGTCATGCACCAGCGGCGTCAGGGTCAGGTTCAATCCGAGATCCTCGAAGGTGAAGGAGGGCGGCGGCGTGTAGGAGCCGGCAACCGTGGTGTTGGTCTGATACCCGGCGGTGACGATGGGATACCGCTCGCCGACGTGAAAGGTGGCCTTCTGGCCGCTCCCACTGCGGATCACGCTGTCCAGCAGCAGACTGCCGGAGGATTTCGACATCTGGGCCACCAGCGAGGCGTTGCTGATGCCGATGCCGATCAGCGTCTTGCCCGCGCCGAAAGTCAGCAGTCCGGAGATGTTGGTGGGTAGCGACGCCAGGTTGTTGAAGGCCGTGGTCAGGGCGTTGAGCGAAAAGACCTGCGGGAAGTTGATGCCGTAAGTGACCATGTCGTTGCGGCTCACTTCCAGGAACTGCATCTCGATGGCGACTTGCGCGCGGGGCCGCGCCAGCTCCTCGAACAGCGCCTGCGCCGGCAGCACTTTCGAAATGCGGTCGCGCATCACCACGGTGTTGGTGGACATCTGCCAGTAAACCTTCTCGATGCCCATGGACTGCTGGACCGCACGGAGGACGTCCTGAAAATCCTGCTGCACCACGGCTTCGGAAGCCCTGACCATCACCGTGACGGTAGGCTCTACCGCGGTGCGCTTCTGGACCGTGTCCTGCACCACCAGGAAGAGCTTGCCGCTCAAGGGAACGATGAAAGAGCCGGTAGCGGCCTCCAGGCCGTGCAACGCGTCGCGGTAATCGACGTCGTCCATGCGGAAGCGGATGGGGCTTTTCTTGTCGAAATCCGAATCGAAGACGCAATCCAGGCCCCACGCTTTCGCCATTTTTTCAAACAGCTCCTGGCGGTTGCCGAGCAGGTCGAAGCTCTGGCGGCCGGCGGTGGCTGCCAGTTCGGTGGGCGGCAAGGGGCGGTTGGCTTCGGCCAGAACCTGTGGCGGGGGCTCATCGAAGTGTGGCGCTTCGGTCAACTCCGCCATTTCCTTGTCCAGGTCGGCGGGTTGAGGAATATTAGGCTGGGGTTTGGCCTCCATGGCCGCGCGCGAACGCACTGCCTGGCTGCGCAGCCAATAGGTTTTATTCTTGGGGTCCAGGGCGGCGGCCTGGGAATACAGCAGGTAGGCCTGACTCATGTGGCCGGCCTTTTCGGCGGCGCGGCCCTGCTCGTACAAATCCCAGGCCGCGGGGTCGTCCGCCAGAAGGCAGCCGGCCATCAACAGCCCGACCAGGGACACACTTAGCCGCACAATTTATTGACGAAAAGGACAATTGGCGCGTGCAGACGATTTGATCTGTGCGAATCTGAGTAAGGAAGCGGCATGCAAAACCTGCGGCGTCTGCTGGAAAAGAATCCGATGGAAGTGGTGTGGCCGGTAGTGATCTTCGCCGTCACGTTTGCCGTCGGGTGGCTCGTCCGCGAGGCCGTGCTGCGGGCGCTGCATGCCTGGGCCGCGCGCAGCAAGAGCCGCCACGGCAAGAATATCGAAGCCGCGCTGCGCGGTCCCATGCTGATCTGGTGCGTCATTCTGGGAGTGCACATCGCGCTGCAATCTTCCGGCCTGCCGGCGAGGTATACGGGTTGGGCTGCCCACACGCTGCTGGCGCTCTGGATTCTCTCGCTGACCCTCATGTTTATGCGGGTGGCGGGAGACCTGGTGCACGACTACGGGGACCGCGTGCCGGGCGCGCTCCCGGTGACCACGCTGACCGAAAGCCTGGCGAAGGTGACGGTGCTGCTGCTTGGGCTGGTGCTGCTGCTCAAGGACGCATTCAATATCTCGGTGACCCCCCTGCTGACAGCTTTGGGCGTCGGCGGACTGGCGGTCGCATTGGCCCTGCAGGACACGCTTTCGAACCTGTTTGCGGGCGTCTACGTGGCCATGGCGGGGCAGATCCGGTTGGGCGATTACATCAAGTTGAACACGGGCGAAGAGGGTTACGTCACCGATATCGGATGGCGCGCTACCACCATCCGCTCGCTGGCCAACAACATGATCCTGGTGCCCAACAGCAAGCTCGGGCAGGCCATCGTGACCAATTACCATCTGCCCGCCCTCCAGATGTCGGCGTCGCTGCAGGTGGGCGTAAGTTACGCCAGCGATCCCGAGCATATCGAGCGGGTGCTGCTCGAAACCGCGCGGCAGGCCGCCGGCGAAATCGCCGGCATGCTGGCCGATCCGGCGCCAACGGTGGCGTTCGACCCGGGCTTCGGCGAATCGGCCCTGCTGTTCACGGTGAATTTCCAGGTGGCGGAATTCGCCGACCAGTTCGGCGTGCGCAATGAATTGCGCAAGCGCCTGGCGCGCCGCTTCCGCGAAGAAGGCATCGAGATTCCCTTCCCCACGCGCACGGTGCGCTGGGAGCGGCCCGGCGCGCCACCTTAATCCCGGAAGCTGTCGGGGAATCGGTTGGCCGGCGAAAGCGCCCGCCCCGCCGGAACCCAAGCCCCGGGTGCATCGAGGTGGGTCGGGCTCTTTCGTCCGTCAACCCGGCGCTCCCGGCTTTTTTTCCCGGCCTCCCGCCCCGCTTTCCTCGAACCGTCCGGGCGTGGTATATTTGGAGCGCGTTTGATGGCTTCCGCGAATCCGGTAGAGAGTTTCTTGAGCGACGGCTGCATTTCCCCGCTTTTGTTTCCTCTTCGATGAGCCCGGCGTCAATCAGCAGGAGGAAGGAATGAAGAAGATTTTCGTGGGCAACCTCGATTTTCAGGCGACTGAAGAGGCTGTGCGCGGCCTGTTCGAGCAATACGGCCAGGTGAGCAGCGCGCACATTATGACGGATCGCGATACCGGCCGTTCGCGCGGGTTTGCCTTCGTCGAAATGGACAACGAAACCGAGGCGGACCAGGCGATTACCGCGCTCAACGGATTTACCATGGGGGGGCGCGCGCTGAATGTGAATGAAGCGCGGCCCAAACCGGATCGCGGATTCGGCGGCGGTGGCGGCGGCGGCCGTCCCGGCGGCGGCGGCCGGCGTCCCGGCGGCGGCGGCGGTGGCGGCGGCGGCGGCCGGCGCGAACCGCGCTGGTAAGCTAGCCTCCCCGAGTCCCGTTTTCCAGAAAGGCGCGCAGACGGTGGCTGCGGCTGGGATGCCGCAGCTTCCGTAGCGCCTTGGCTTCGATTTGCCGGATGCGCTCGCGCGTCACGGCGAAGTTCTGCCCCACCTCTTCCAGCGTGTGCTCGCTCCCGTCTTCCAGCCCAAACCGCATCTTGATGATTTTCTCTTCGCGCGGCGTCAGGGTCTTGAGCACCTGCGCGGTCTGTTCGCGCAGATTGAGATTGATCACCGCGTCCGATGGCGAGATGCCGTTGTGATCCACGATGAAATCGCCCAGGTGCGACTCTTCCTCTTCGCCAATCGGCGTTTCCAGTGAGATCGGCTCCTGGGCCACCCGCAGCACCTTGCGGATTTTGGGCACCGGCAGCTGCAAGCGCTTGGCCAGTTCCTCGTTGGTGGGCTCGCGCCCCAGTTCCTGCACCATCTGCCGCGAGGTCCGGATGAGCTTGTTGATGGTTTCGATCATGTGCACCGGGATGCGGATGGTGCGGGCCTGGTCGGCGATGGCGCGCGTAATGGCCTGCCGCACCCACCAGGTGGCGTAGGTGGAAAACTTGTAGCCGCGGCGGTATTCGAATTTGTCCACCGCTTTCATCAGGCCGATGTTGCCTTCCTGGATGAGGTCGAGGAACTGCAGGCCGCGGTTGGTGTAGCGCTTGGCGATGCTCACCACCAGGCGCAGATTGGCCTCGATCAGTTCCTTCTTGGCTGCCTCGGCTTCCTGGTGTGCCTTGGTGATGATTTCCAGGGTGCGGCGCAATTCCGCCGCCGATCCGCCAAACTGCTCCTCCATTTGCTGCAGCTTCAGGCCGTGAACCCGCTGCTCTTTGCGTACTTCCTTGAGTCCCTCGGTGCGCCCGGACCACGTCTCGAGCTTCTTCTGGACGCGCGTCACCTCGCGCTCCAGGGGCTTGAGATCTTCCACCGCGGCGCGCAGCCGTTCGATCAGGTGGCGGATGACGGGGCTCTGGAACTTCACCCCGCGCACCAGCCGCGAGGTCCGGATCACCAGCCGGCCGAGCTCCCAGAGCTGCCGCCGGTACTGCTTGGGCTTCATGCCGCGCGGCACGGCCTGCAGCTTCTGGCGGCACTGCAGAATCTTTTTATAGTGGCGCGAGATGTCTTCGATGGATTGCGCGAACTCCAGCCGCTTCTCCTCCACCAGCTCGTCGGTGAGCATGGGGTCGGCGATCTGCACCACGTCCCTCGCCGAGATCAGGTCGCGCGCCATCTGGTCGCCCAGCGAAATGATTTCCTGGATCACCAGCGGCGCGCGCGACAGAGACTTGAGCGCGGTATTCTGGCCATGTTCGATGCGCCGCGCGATTTCCACTTCGCCCTCGCGCGTGAGCAGCGGAACGGTCCCCATCTCGCGCAGGTACATGCGGACGGGATCGTTGACTTTTTCGCCCACGCCCGCCGGCAGCTCCAGGTCGATCAGCTCTTCGGCCTCGTCGAGCTTCCGTTCGAAATCCTTGGGTTCTTCGAGAATTTCGATGCCCGCGATGTCCAGGCCGGCCAGCACATCCTCGAGATCGGCGCCGGCCGACAGGTCTCCGGGCAGAACTTCGCTCACCTCGTCATAGAGGACGTAGCCCTTCTCCTTGCCCATTTGCACGAGCCGTTGGAGACCGTCAACTTTGTCGTCAAGCGCCACCGAAGCCCCGTAACTCCCAGCGAGAAGAATCGAAATTATTGTACACCACGGCGCAATGCCGGTTGAGGAGGCGTCAAGTCTTCCCTCCCCCCGAATGTTCCAGGGATTGCAATTCCTGTAACACGCGCATGACTTCGGCGCTGTCGCCGGCGCGCTCCGCTTCCTTGATGCGAACCTTCAAATCCCGCGAGCGGCGCTGGTCGTCGGAGCGGCGCAGGCTCTCCAGGCACTGGCGTCCGTATGCCAGCGTGATCTCGCGGCCCTCCACCTCGTCGGAAAGAATGGCCTCCGCCAGCGCGCTCTGGTCCTCCGGCTCCAGGCGGCTGCTCACCGCGTCGAAGGTGAGCGCCGCGCCGCTCGAGTGTACCCCCAGCACCGCCTGGTAAATACGCCGCGTGGCCAGGCGGTCGAGGATATCGAGTTTTTCCAGGTCGCCCAGGAGCGACTCGCGGCCCTCGACATCCGAGAGCAGCACGCTCAGCAGCCCTTTTTCGTCGACGCGCACGGTCTCCTTCGGCCGCTCCATGGTGTTTTCCTTGCGATCGGCCACGGTCCTGCGAAAACTGTCGAGCACCAGGCCGCGGTCCACCCCGATGTAGCCGGCCACATCGTTGGCGATGGCCATGCGCTCCAGCCGGTCGGGGACGCGCTGCACCGCCGGCAGCAGGAATTTGAGAACCTCCACCACGCCTTCGCTGGTCTTCGTGTCGAACCGCGCGCGCGCCCGGTCCGCCAGCCAGTAGAAGTAGCCCTTGGCGCCGTCAAGCTGTTTCTGGTAAGCCGCCGCCCCGCGCTGCTTGCAGTACTCGTCGGGATCCAGATCCGCGTCCAGTTGCAGAATGCGGACCTGCAGGCCCTCATCCAGCAGCAGGCTGATGGACCGTTCCGCGGCTTTGGCGCCGGCCGCGTCCGGATCGAAATTGACGATAATCTTTTCGGTATGACGCTTGAGCGCCCGCACCTGGTCCTGCGTGAGCGCCGTCCCGCAACTGGCCACCACCGGGCGGAAGCCCGCCGCCGTGACGCCGATGGCGTCCATGTAGCCTTCCACCAGAATCGCCCGCTCTTCTTTGCGGATGGCTTCCCGGGCGCGATGAAGGTTGTACAACACGTGGCTCTTTTTATATATCGGCGTTTCCGGCGAATTCAGGTACTTGGGATTGTCGTCCTCGGCCAGCGCGCGACCGCCAAAGCCGATGATTTTGCCTGATTCGCTGTGGATCGGAAACATCAGACGGTTGCGGAAATAGTCGTAGAAGCTGCCGTCGTCGCGCCGCCGCACCAGTCCCGAGGGCTCCAGTTGCGCCGCGCTGAAGCCGCGCTGTTCCAGCAGCCGTAGCAGTGCGCGCCCGTTGCGATCGGAATAGCCCAGGCCGAACTGCTCGATGGTTTCCGGCCGCACCCCGCGGCCGGTCAGATAGGCCCGCGCGATTTCGCCCTCCGGCCCCGCCAGGCCCCCGCGGAAATTCTCCTGCGCCAGTTCGTGCATCTGGTAGAGGGCTTCGCGCTGCCGGGAATCCTCATCGGCATACTGCGAGCGCTTGGGCATGGGAATGCCGTTGCGCTCGGCCAGGCTCTTCAGCGCTTCGTAAAAGCTCAGGCCTTCCAGTTCCATCACGAACCGCACCACGTCGCCCTTGGCCTGGCACCCGAAGCAGTAATAGAACTGCTTGGTGGCGTGGACCGAGAAAGAAGGCGTCTTCTCCTGGTGGAACGGGCAGAGGCCGGAATAGCGGTAGGCGCCGGTCTTGCGCAGCCGGACTTTTTCGCCGATCACGCCGACAATATCGACGCGCGATTTCAGTTCCTCGACGAAGTCCATGGCCCCTGGTTCATTATCCCGCATTGTGCCAACCGGTACTGCTGACCAAAGCGGCCTATCCGACGATAGCTTGACCGGCGCCGCCGCCCGCTCCACACTTCAGTCATGCTCGCCAGTATTCTCGACCATTTGAGCCACTACGCGCGCATACTCACGGCGGTGACGCCGTTTCTATTGGCCGTCGCCATCCGGTTCGTCTATGGGAAAAAACGGGTCACCGGGATGCTGTTGTCGATCAGCGCCATGTGGTTCGCCGTCAATGTTCTGGCGGCCCCGTATTCGGCCGGGATGCAGCGGGATCTCGCATATGTGCGCGCCTGGTTCCGGTAAGTGCGGCCTGCGCACAGGCGCCTGGTTCCGGTGAAGCCAAACGGGTGTGCGGTTCGCTACAATGAAAGCGACAAGGAGGCCGTATGGAACCCATCCAAACCGCCGGTTTTTTCGGCCTGGGCGGACCCGAGGTAGCTGCGCTGTGCGTGCTCGCCGTGCTGTTGTTTGGCGGCAAGAAGGTTGGTGAACTCGGGAAAGGCCTGGGCGAAGGGATCCGCAACTTCAAGACTGCCTTGAAGGGTGACGAAGAGAAGCACGCCGAAGAAGAGAAGAAGTAGGGAATTAGGCTTCGAGAACAGCCCGCAAGTGGGGCTGGGTCCAGCTCGGCTTCAAGAGATCCAACTAAAAAGGAAAACCCCGCAGGCCCCGAAGGGTCTGCGGGGTTTTAATTTTTTCCGGCGGACAGCCGCGTCCGCGCGAAACTATTTCTTCTTGGGCGGAACGATTGCGTCCTTGGCGGCTTTGGCCACGCGGAACTTCACCACCTTCTTGGCGGCAATCTTGATGGCTTCGCCGGTGGCCGGGTTGCGACCCATGCGGGCCTTACGATCCTGGCGGACGAGGCGCCCGAGACCGGGAACCACGAACACGCCGTTCTTCTTCACTTCCGCGATGGCCAGGGCGGCCAGGCCATCCAGGAACCCGCGCGCCACCTTGTTGCTGACTTCGCAGTGCCCCGCCAGTGCCTTCACAATCTGGGTTTGGGTCATTCTTGTAGTTGCCATAAATCTCCTTTGATTCTCCCGTCAACTTTCCATCGAAACATTTTCGTGCCGCAATGTTCTCGTCGAACATGCGCCGTAATCGATATCCATGATAAGGGAAGGCCATGGGGATGTAAAGGGAATTTCCCAAAAAAAGCCCGGTTTTCCGCTGTTTTTTTGCGTGCTGGCGGCTGAAAAGCCCGTTTTACGGGCTTTTCACGAAGCCCGGGCCCGGCCCGTAGTGTAAATCCCCCCCGCCGAAGGCTGCCGCGGCCTTGTTTTTCAGCACTCGGAAGCGCACCCGGCCGGCGGCTCGCCTTTCCAGCGAGATGCGGACGGCGGCGTACAGTTTGAGCGCCGCTCCGCCCGCGGTGGTCTCCGATTCTTCCCGCGAAGCCTCGGGGCGCGAGCGCAGTTGATTCAGAAACACGACCACCGTGCCGGTTCTGGCCACAATCCCAGCCACGCTCCGCAGCCCCGACGCCAGCACGCGGCTCTGCAAGCCTGCTCCGCTCTCTCCCAGCGCGGTCTCCAACTCCAGCCGGGGGATGAGCGCCGCCGCCGAATCCACCACCACCAGGTCCACGGCCTGCGAAGCCGCCAGTTGGCGCACCATCTCGAGGGCCTGCTCGGCCGATTCGGGCTTGGCCACCGGCAGCCGGTCGAGCGCCACTCCCAGCGTGGCGGCGTAGGCCGGGTCGAAGGCATGTTCGGCGTCGATCCAGGCGGCCGTCAGGCCGTCGCTCTGTGCCTGGGCAATCGCCTGCAGGGCCAGCGTGGTCTTCCCGGTGGATGAGGCGCCGAACAGTTCCACAACCCGGCCGCGGGGGAATCCTCCCGTGCCCAGAGCCGCATCCAGGGCCGCGAATCCGGTGGCGATGACGGGTACCCCGGGCGGCTCGCCCATGCGGGCCAGCCGGAGCCGAATGACGCGTTGCCGGTCCCGCTCCGTCATGGCTGCTGCGCCGCCGTAAGGCTACCTGCGGGGAGGAGCGGTTTTGGCCGCGGGAGCCGGGGCTTCGGGTGCGGCCGCAGCCGCGTCCGCTTTCACCAGCCCCAGAAGTTTGCGCAGCTCCGTGTCGAGGGACTGCCGGATATCCGGGTTGTCTTTCAGGAACTGGCGGGCATTCTCGCGGCCCTGCCCGATGCGGTCGCCTTTGTAGCTGAACCACGAGCCGCTCTTCTCCACCAGGTTTTGCGCCACTCCCAGGTCCAGCAGGTCGCCTTCCTTGGAAATGCCCTCGCCGTAGATGATGTCGAATTCGGCCTCGCGGAACGGCGACGCCACCTTGTTCTTCACCACTTTGACCTTGGTGCGGTTTCCTACCACGGTGTCGCCGTCTTTGATGGCCGCGATGCGCCGGATGTCCACCCGCACCGAAGCGTAGAACTTGAGCGCCCGGCCGCCCGTGGTGGTTTCCGGATTGCCGAACATCACGCCGATCTTTTCGCGGATCTGGTTGATGAAGATCAGGCAGGTGCGCGACTTGGACACCACCCCGGTGAGTTTCCGCAGGGCTTGCGACATCAGGCGCGCTTGCAGGCCCATGTGGCTGTCGCCCATTTCGCCGTCCAACTCGGCCTTGGGAACCAGCGCCGCCACCGAATCCACCACCAGCACGTCGATCTGCCCGGAGTTCGTCAGCGTGTTGGTGATCTCCAGCGCCTGCTCCCCGTAGTCCGGCTGCGAGACCAGCAGGTTGTCGATATCCACCCCCAACTTCCGCGCGTACGTCGGGTCGAGCGCATGCTCCACGTCGATGAATGCGGCGATCCCGCCATTTTTCTGCGCCTCGGCGATCACCTGCAGCGCGATGGTGGTTTTGCCGGAAGACTCCGGTCCGAAAATTTCAATCACGCGGCCGCGGGGAAAGCCGCCCACGCCCAAAGCCGCATCCACTGATATCGAACCGCTCGAAATCACCGAGACCGGTACGATGGCGTCCTTCGACCCAAGCCGCAGAATCGAGCCCTTGCCAAACTGCTTCTCGATCTGGCTGAGGGCGGTCTCCAACGCGCGCGCGCGCTCTTTTTCGTCCATGTCGGGTAAAACTCCTAAAGGTGGGCTGAAAACTCATTGTAGCAGCGGAAGGGTCTCACCGCAGACGCGGGGACGCAGAGAAGACTGAGGAATCTGAGTCTCGACAAGCTTGTTGTCTCTGCGGTGAGGTCCCGGACGGTATAATCACACCAGAGGTTCTTCGATGGCGGTTCATCTAGCTTGGTGGGGCAGGATGGTATCCTGCGCGCCGGTTGCCAACCGGCGCCGGGCGGCCGTTTGCAAATACCGGCGGGCTGGTTACCGGCCCGCCGCAGGCATTTTGCGAGCCTCATTGGTCCTCGGTCTGCTGGCAGCTCTCCTGATGGGTTCTCCCGCCAAGCGGAAGTCGGTGGGCGAGGCTCGCGGCGAGAACGAGGACCTGGTCCTCGAGGCCACTATCTATGTCGATCCGGCGGACGTCAAGGAAGTGCTGGGCGACGATCTGGGCGGTCACTACATCGTGGCGGAAGTCAAAGTGGAACCCAAGTACGGCAAGGAAATCTCCATCGACCGCGACGACTTCGTGCTGCGCACCGACAAGGACGGCGAAAAAACTAAACCGTTCGTGGGCAGCCAGATTGCCGGGCGCGAAGCCCTCGTCGTCACGCGCACCGAAGACCCCAACAAGCACCGCTCCGGCATCAGCATTGGAGGCATGGGTGGTGGCATGGGCACCGGCGGCGGCGACAACGGGCAAGCTACTTCTAAAATCCAGAACGCGGCCACGGTAAAGGATAATCCCCTGCAAAAGGTGCTGGACGACAAGATTCTGATCGAAGGCAAGACCAGGAACCCGCTGAGCGGCCTGCTCTACTTCCCCATGGAAAAACAGAAAATGAAGGAACTGGAACTGTATTACGGCGGCAAGGAAAACCGCATCAGTCTGAGGTTCAAATAAACCCGCATGAGAATCCTGGTGGTTGAGGACGAAAAGCGAATCGCGGACTTCCTGTGCCGCGGTCTGGAAGGCGCGGGCTACGCCGTCGACGCCGCGCCCACCGGCACGGACGCCCTGGCGAACATCCACTCCACGGATTACGACCTGGTGGTGCTGGACCTGATGCTCCCCGATATGGACGGCCTGCAGGTGCTCGAAAGAATCCGCAGCCGCAAGACCGGCCCGCCGGTGCTGATTCTGAGCGCCCGCAGCGGTCTGGACGATCGCGTCAAGGGTCTCGAGCTGGGCGCCGACGATTACCTGGTCAAGCCGTTCGCTTTCGTGGAGTTGCTGGCGCGCGTGCGCGCCCTGTTGCGGCGCGGCCAGCCCACTCCGGAAAAGCTGCAAGTGGCCGACCTGACACTCGACTGCATCCGCCGCAAGGTGACGCGTGCCGCCGAGGGCATCGACCTGGCGCCCAAGGAGTTCGGCATCCTCGAGTACATGATGCGCAACCGCGGCCGGCCGCTCAGCCGCACCATGATCGTGGAGCACGTCTGGGACATGGATTACGACGGCCTCACCAACATTGTGGACGTCTACATCCGCCACCTGCGCAGCAAGATCGACGACCGCTTCCCGCAGAAGCTCATTCAGACCGTGCGTGGCATCGGCTACATGATCGACGTGCCCGATAAACAGGCCGACCGGCCGGTGGAACCGGCTTCCGAGCGGCAGGTGTAACGTGATCCGGCGCCGCGACCTTCGCCGCATCAGCCGCGGGCTGCGCTTCCGGCTGACGGCCAGCTATGCGCTGTTCTTCACCGTGCTGCTGATCGGCGCGTCCTTTCTGTTCGGAATCCGGCTCAATAATACGCTTCAGGAAGAAGCCCACGCCGAACTCAGAGATCACTGGGACTCCATGAAGGGCTATCTGCGCATCGAAAAAAAGGAGGGCATCGATCCGGACGAGCGGGCCATCTGGTATTACGACAAGGAGGACCCCGACGAAACCACCGCGGTCCTCGACATCAAGAAGATTTACCTGGTTGCGGCAGCCGACGGCAAAGTGATCCTCGATATCGATGACAATCCGGCGTACTCCGAAACCTTCAAGGAAATCTTCGACTCCCCGGCGAATATCCGGGCGCGGGTAGCCAAAGCCAGCCCGAATCCGGCCGCGCCGAATCCCGGACCGTTTTGGGATACGCGGCGGGATTCCGATGGAGAACAGTATCTGGTCCGGTCCGGTATCGTTTGGGATACCGAGCACCACCATCCTTACTACGTCTCGCTGGCGTCGCCCATGGCGCAATACGCCAAGATCCAGAGCGGCTTCACCTGGATCTTCGTCAGCGTGGTCCCCAGCGGTCTGGTGCTGGGCGGCATCCTGGGATGGTTCATGGCCGGCCGCGCGCTCACTCCCGTGAAGGATGTGGCGCTGGCCGCGCAGCGCATTTCCGGATCCAACCTGAGCCTGCGCATTCCCACCCGCGAGGCCGGCGACGAGCTGGATTACCTCATCCTCACCTTCAACCGCATGATCGAGCGGCTGGAATCTTCCTTCCAGCAGATGAAGCAGTTCTCCACCGACGTTTCCCACGAGCTGCGCACGCCCATCACCGCCATCCGCGGCCAGCTCGAAGTGGCCCTGTTCACCGCCAAGGCCACCGAGCAGTACCGCGAAGCCATGTTCAATGCGCTCCAGGATATCGACCGCCTCTCGCAGATTGTGCGCGCATTGCTCCTGCTCTCGCAGGCCGAATCGGGCCAACTGGCGCTGCAAAAATCGCGCCTGAATCTGCGCGAAGTTGCGGTGGACCTGGCCGACCAGTTTCAGATTCCGGCCGAGGCCGCCGGCGTCCGCCTGGAGGCCGATCTGCCCGCCGAATGTTTTGTGGAAGGCGACCGCGTGCAGATCGAGCGCATGATCACCAACCTGCTCTCCAACGCCCTCAAGTTCACCCCCGTGGGCGGCCAGGTGCGCCTGCGCGTGGTCTCTGGGCCGGAGCGCGTGGAAATAGTCGTCGAGGACACCGGCCGCGGCATTTCCACCGAACACCTGCCGCACATTTTCGACCGCTTCTACCGGGTGCCGGGCTCGGGTACCGCCCCCAACCCCGAACAGGGCCTGGGGCTGGGCTTGAGCTTCGTCCTGTGGATCGTGAAAGCGCATCACGGCAGGATCGAAGTCGATAGCGCTCCCGGCAAGGGCTCCCGCTTCACCATCACGCTGCCCGCTCTGGGTGTGGCGCCGGACGCCATGGAACTGGAGGGCCAGCCCGCCGGCCTGGGGTAACTTTGCAAAGGACCCGGTGCAGGTAAAGCCGGGCGCCGGGTTGAACCATCCGGGCGCCTTTAAGATGATATCATCCGATACTTGGGAAGCCTCCCACTCTTCTTAAGGAGAGAGCCATGTTCCGCTGGCGCGCGTTTTTGCTGATGATGCCGGCCGCTGTCGTGGCGGCTTGGGCACAAACCCCTGCCGCTCCGCACCCCATCGTAATGCTTTGGTCCGGCGACGCTCCCGGCTCCGAAGGCAAAACCGGCGACGAGAAAGTCAGGATGCAACAGGACGATCAAGTCGTTTCCAGCGTGCATCGCCCCTCGATCGCGGTGTACCTTCCGCCAAAAGGCAAATCCAGCGGCGCTGCCGTCGTCGTAGCCCCGGGTGGAGGCCATCGCGAAATCTGGATTACGCATGAGGGTTACCGCGTGGCCGAATGGCTCAGCCAGCGCGGCATTGCCGCCTTCGTGCTCAAATACCGCCTGGCGCGCGAATCGGGCTCCTCTTACACCATCCTGGGCCATGCTTTGCCCGATATCCAGCGCGCCATCCGCACCGTGCGGGCCCGCTCGGCGGAATGGGGTGTCGATCCCAACCGTGTCGGTGTGATGGGTTTCTCCGCCGGCGCGGAACTGGCGGGGCTGGCTGCCACGCATTACGACGACCCCGTGGAGCATCCGGTCGATGACGTCGATCGCCAGAGCGCCAGGCCCGCCTTCCAGGCCTTGATCTACCCGCCCGCCGCCGCCAATGCGAAGTACTCGAAGGATACTCCACAGGCTTTTCTCGCCTGCGGCGGTGACGACCAGATTGCCGCTGGCCTGCCCGATTTGTACAACGCTCTGAAGAGCGCGGGCGTCCCCGCGGAGCTGCATATCTACGCCGGTGTCGGGCACGGCTTCGGCATTCGCGAGACCAATCCTCCCGCCGTCGCTGGATGGATCGACCGCTTTCGCGATTGGATGTTTGACCGCGGCTTGCTGGCGGGAAAGTAGCAGATCCTGATGCGAAGGATTGCGTTTTGGATCGCACTCTGTGTTTCGCTTGTGGCGCACGCACTCGTGCGTGCCGCGTCGACACTCTTGTCGACGCCTGGAGCTTCTGCACTTGATGCGGGCCCATTGCCAAACCGCGGATCAGGCCTCCTGGCCTGCAACGCCGGCTTTCCAGCCGGCGCCGTGCGTCCGGACCGGGCTTCGGACGATTGGAGATCGACATGAACGACTTGACGCGTAGGGATTTGTTCAAGACCAGTCTGGCCGCGCCGGCTGTGGTTGCGGCGGCGACGGAGATTGCGATCGGCCAGGAAGCCCGGGCACAGGCCGCGCCGCCTGCCACTGCGGCTGCCGGCCCCGGCCGGGAGCGCCTGCTGCTGGATTTCGGCTGGCGCTTCCACTTCGGTCACGCCGCCGACGCGGCGCAGGACTTCAATTTCCGGGGCAACTTCTCCAAGACCGGAAATTTTGGCCCGGTAAGCACCCTGCTCTTCGACGACAGCGATTGGAAGGCCGTCGATCTGCCTCACGACTGGGCCATCGAATTGCCTTTCCAAAACGATCCCGCACTCTCCAGCAAGGGCTTCTATCCGCTGGGCCGGACCTACCCCGCCACCAGCGTCGGCTGGTATCGCCGCATCTTCGAACTCCCGGCTGCCGACGCGGGTAAGCGCATCACGCTGGAATTCGACGCCGCCTACCGCGAGGCCACCGTCATCTGCAACGGCTTCTACATCGGCAGGCACATCGGCGGCTATGACCCGTTCCGCTTCGACGTGACCGATTTCGCCTCCCCGGGCGCAAGAAACGTGCTCCTGGTCCGCGTGGACGCCACCCAGAGCGACGGCTGGTTTTACGAGGGCGCAGGCATTTACCGGCACGTCTGGCTGGTGAAGACCAACCCGCTGCACGTGAAGCAGTGGGGCACCTTCGCGCGCACCGAGGTGCGCCCCGGTGAAGCCACGGTGAAGATTCGCACGGAGGTGGAAAACCACGGCAAGGGCGCGCAGAACACGCGCGTCACCTCTACCGTTCTCGATCCCGCGGGCCGGGCGGTGGGGAAAGCGGCTACCGCGCCGGCATCCATCGCGGAGGGCGGAGACCATGTCTATGAGCAGCAGGTGGAGGTGAAGGCGCCCGCCCTGTGGTCGCTCGAACAGCGCAATCTGTACAAGCTGGTGACCGAGGTCGAAGCCGGCGGCGCCGTCACCGACCGCTACGAGACGCCCTTCGGCATCCGCGCCTGCGCGTTCGATGCGGAGAAGGGCTTCTTCCTGAATGGCCAATCCGTCAAGCTCAAGGGAACCTGCAATCACCAGGACCACGCCGGCGTCGGCGCGGCGCTGCCCGACGCGGTGCAGTACTTCCGCGTTCGAAAGCTCCAGGAAATGGGCTGCAACTCCCTGCGCACCTCGCACAATCCGCCCACGCCGGAATTGTTGAACGCCGCCGACGAGTTGGGCATGCTGGTGTTCGACGAAACCCGCATGATGTCCTCGAACCCCGAAGGCCTCTCCCAATTCGAGAACCTGGTTCGCCGCGACCGCAACCACCCCTCCGTCTTCATGTGGTCCATGGGCAATGAAGAAGGCACGGCCGGCACCGACAGGGGCCTGCTCATCCTGACGGCCATGAAAGCCGTGTCGACCAAACACGACGGTTCGCGGCCGGTTTCCATTGCGCCCAACGGCGGCAATAACATGGGCAAGTTCGGTTTCGCCGCGTGCGATGTGCAGGGCTATAACTACGCCGATCCGGCGGCCGACGCGTATCACAAAGCCAATCCCCAGGTCCCCGTGATGGGCACGGAGCAGGTCAGCGCGGTGGCCACCCGCGGCATCTACGTGATGGACCCGCAACACGGCTACGTCGGATCGTACGACCCCTACACCACCACCGGCCGCG
>JBEKYE010000026.1:0-21575 GCA_049511275.1 Bryobacteraceae bacterium | reverse complement strand
TCACCGGGCCCAGCTTGCAGCGCAGCGCCGAGGTGTAGCCCGCCGGCTCCGCCCACATGCCGCAACCGATCGAGCCAAGCGACGCACTGGTGACACTGAACGCGCCCGTCCCTAAGACGAAGTCCACGTAGAAAATGGTTCCGGTATCTCCGCCATTCGCGAGTGACACGGTTCCAAACGTGACTCCCGTCATATCCGTCACGTAACCGCCCGTGCTGTTCACCAGCGCGAAAAACATTGCCCCGTTCCTGGACAGATAGGGGTCGGAGGAAGCTGCCGTGCCGATCGACTTCCAATTCGTCGTGCCGGCCAGGAAAGAGCGGACGATCGCGCCCGTGTAATGGGTCGTGCTGGTGACGTTCGCAATGCCTGCCGCATTGCAGGCCAAAGTCCCAAAGGTGGTGTTGATAAAAATCGACGGGTCCACGTGGCAATAAGGCACGACGCGCGTCACCGTCGCGTCATCGGCCACGAATCCCAAGGAGGCGCTGGTCAGCGAAACCAGCCCGTCGCTGGCATTGGCGAGCGTCGTCCCGTATGAGTTGGGAGTGTAGGTGCCGGCATTGCCGATCACCGCGATGGCGTCCACTCCCCGCAGATCGTCGCCTCGCTGGTTCCAGGTTGCCAGGTTCCACAAGAACGCGCTGCCCGGCTCCAATTCGGCGTCTTGCGACCCGGCCGTGATGATGCCCGCATAATTCCCGGCCACAAACGAGCCGAAGTTCGGCGTGGCAATCAGGACCAGCTTGCCCACCAGCGGCGTCGCGGGCGGCGTCAGAGTCTCGCCCGGCTGCAATCCGGCCAGGTAGGCCCGGGCGACCAACCCGCCCAAGCTGAAGCCCACCAGGTCGATCTGCGGCACCTGCGCCCCGGTGTCGTATTGGATGGTCTTCAGGAAAGCGGCCAGATCGTTGCCTAAGATCTCAATCGGCTCGCCCGGGTCTTCCAGGCAGTTATCGAACAGGTACACCACCGGGACCCCGTCGCTCACCAGGTATTGAGCCAGGCTGCCGAATGTATCCGACGAACTGGCCGCGATGGGGCACGTATTGGTGAAGCCGGTCTCCCATCCATTCAGGAGCACCACCGGTGCCCGTGTCGCGCCGGACGGCACGGAGACGCGCGGCTGCACCTCGACCGTCAAGATGGTTTGCCGTTGCTCGCCCGCCGCGCTGGTGGCGGAGAGCTTGACCGTATATTCGCCCGGCTTCACCCGCAGTGACGCGCCCAGCAGGATCTGGTCGCCGGCCCGGTTCGGCGCGGCCACCAGGCCGCCACCCGCGACCGCCGTGTCTCCGATCGCGATTTCGACGTGCCGGCTCTTGGCTTTCGCCAGGAATTCCACCGTCTCCCGCGACGCCACAATCTGCACCGCCTCGCCCGCCCGCACCAGATAGCGGGTTTGCCGCACGTCCATGGCAATCTGGCCCGCCGCGGGAAGAACGGCGCACGCCATCGCCGCCGCGGCCAGGAACGCCCGGAACGGGTGTCGCGCGGATCGGTGGATTGGTGGTTGGGGCTTGAGTTCGGTCACCGGTTGGGCAGTACGGCGGAAAAGTCGCGCCACGCACGCTGATTTTGACGAAACATCCACAAGATTAGGACGCGCCGCACCCCCGAAACGCGCAACGAATCGCGCCCGATCCTCGGAAGCCGTGAAGAGCGGTTGGCAGGCGAAATCGCCCGGCGAAAGCGCCTGCCCCACAAGGGACGCAAGCCCTTGCGCACCAAAGTGGGCCAGACGCTTTGGTCTGTCAACCCGGCGTTGTTACGATTCTTCCCCAGGTTGATCAGACGGCGGCTTGGGCAGCCCCAGCCTTCTGCTGGGCTTTCTTCTGCCAGCGCGGCAAGCGGTGCTTGTTCTTTTTCTGGAGTTTCATCGGTTTCGTCGACATCGTATGTGGTGGCGCCGGAGCAGGTTCGACTCCCGCCATGGATGCGATCTTGCCTGCGGCGGCGCCGATCGCCTTTGCGGTGGTGGTCAAAATGCTGTCTTCGGTTGCCGGCTCGGTGACCTTCTTGCGCTCTTTGCGCTCTTTGGGCTTCTGTTCGTCTGCCATAATTCCCTCGCAATCGGACGAGCACGCCTGTGGCCATCTCCCGCAGCCATCCTTTCAACCTGGTTATTACAAAATAACCGCCACCACTTGACAGTGTGAACGTGCGTTTTCGAACCAGCAAACTGTAACCCTAACACCCTTCATATAGATATAGTTCTTGACCTGCCACTATATCTTGGGGCACTATTACGAGTGCGTTTCTTCCGCGGGGAATTCCAAGGAGGCGTCAGATGGGACATCCGGCAATGGCCATGAGTGCGAAAATAGAAGAGTTGAAGAACTCTGCCAACAACAAGACCAGGGCGGGAATCGCATTCCCGCGCTATTTCACGTCGCGCCTGGAGGCCGACAAGACCCCCTACGACGATCTCCAATGGGAGACCCGCACCGCCTCCATCGGCAACGATAAAGGCAATACTATCTTCGAACAGCGCGATGTCGAGGTCCCCGTGGACTGGTCCCAGACCGCCACCAACATCGTCGCCAGCAAGTACTTTTATGGCAAGATGGGCTCCCCGGAGCGCGAAACCAGCGTCGCCCAGCTCGTCGAACGCGTCGTCAATACCATCACCGACTGGGGCCACAAGGACGGCTACTTCAGGTCCGCCGAGGATGGCGAGAACTTCCGCTTCGAGCTGGCCCACCTGATGCTCACCCAGAAGGCCTGCTTCAATTCCCCGGTCTGGTTCAATGTCGGCGTGAAGGAAACCCGCGGCTACGGCTGGATCTATGACGAGCCGTCCGGTCGCGTGACCAAGCTCGAATCCGGCGTGATGCGCCCGCAGTGCTCCGCCTGCTTCATCGTGTCGGTTAAGGATTCGCTCGAATCCATTCTCGATCTGGCCAAGACCGAAGGCATGCTCTTCAAGTGGGGCTCGGGCACCGGCTCGAACCTTTCCGCGCTGCGCGAGGAAGACGCCGTGCTCTCCGGCGGCGGCCGCGCGTCCGGCCCGCTTTCCTTCATGAAGGGCTTCGACGCTTTCGCCGGCGTCATCAAGTCCGGCGGCAAAACCCGCCGCGCCGCCAAGATGGTGATCCTCAATGCGGACCATCCCGATGTCGAGAAGTTCATCTGGTGCAAGGCCAAGGAAGAGAAGAAGGCCTACACCCTGGTCGAGGCTGGCTACGACAGTTCGCTCGATGGCGACGCTTACAGCTCCATCTTCTTCCAGAACGCCAACAACTCCGTGCGCGCCACCGACGAATTCATGGAAGCCGCGGCCCGCGACGGCGATTGGTGGACCAAGGGCGTTTTCACCGGCCAGCCCGTCAACCGCTACAAGGCCAGCGACCTCATGCGCCAGATCGCCGAAGCCACCCACCAGTGCGGCGACCCCGGCATGCAGTTTGATACCACCGTCAACCGCTGGCATCCCTGCAAGAACACTGCCCGCATCAATGCGTCCAATCCCTGCTCCGAATACATGTTCCTGGACGATTCGGCCTGCAACCTTTCGTCGCTGAACCTGATGCGTTTTGTCGGCCCCGATGGCCAGTTCGATGTGGAAGCCTTTCGCCACGCGGTCGACACCATGATCGTGGCGCAGGAGATCATCGTCGATAACGCCAGTTATCCTACCCAGCGCATCGGCGAGAACTCCCACGCGTTCCGTCCGCTCGGTCTCGGTTTCGCCAACCTGGGCGCGCTGCTCATGTCCATGGGCGTGCCCTACGATAGCGACCAGGGCCGCGATTGCGCCGCCGTCATCACCGCCGTGATGTGCGGGCAGGCCTATCTCACCAGCTCGCGCATCGCCGAATCCACCGGACCGTTCGAAGGCTACGCCGTCAATGAGCAGCCGTTCCTCGAAGTCATCCGCATGCACCGCGATTCGGTGAGCCACATCAACCGCCACAACATCCCCGCGGCGCTCTACCAGGGCGCCCAGCAGTCCTGGGATGACGCCTACGAATCCGGACGCCGCCACGGCTACCGCAACGCCCAGGTCACGGTGATCGCTCCCACCGGGACCATCGGGTTCATGATGGATTGCGATACCACCGGCATTGAGCCCGACCTGGCTTTGATCAAGTACAAGAAACTGGTGGGCGGCGGCGTCATCAAAATTGTCAACAACACCGTGCCGACCGCTCTCATCAAGCTGGGCTACTCGCCCGAACAGGTGGAGCAGATTGTCGCGCACATCGATTCCACCGGCACCATCGAAGGCGCGCCCAACCTGAAGCCGGAGCACCTGGCGGTCTTCGATTGCAGCTTCCGGCCGCAGAACGGCGTGCGCTCCATCCACTACATGGGCCACGTCCGCATGATGGCCGCCGTGCAGCCGTTCATTTCCGGCGCTATTTCGAAGACCATCAACATGCCCGAGGAATCGACGGTGGAGGAGATCATCAGCGCCTACACCGAAAGCTGGAAACTGGGGCTCAAGGCCGTCGCCATCTACCGCGACAATTCCAAAAGAGTGCAGCCGCTTAGCTCCGGCTCGGGCGCGAAAGCCGAAAAGAAGGCCGCCGCCCAGGCCGCTGCCGCTCCCGTGGAAAAGGTGGTCTACCGTCCGGTGCGCCGCAAGCTGCCCGACGAGCGCCGCGCCGTCACCCACAAGTTCTCCATCGGCGGCCACGAGGGTTACATCACCGTCGGGATGTACGATGACGGCGCACCGGGCGAGATCTTCATCACCATGGCCAAGGAAGGTTCCACCATTTCCGGCCTGATGGACGCCTTCGCCACCGCCGTGAGTTTTAATCTGCAATACGGCGTGCCGCTGAAGTTCCTGGTGGATAAGTTCGCGCACGTGCGCTTCGAGCCCAGCGGCTGGACTGGCAACCAGCAGATTCCTTACGCCAAATCCATCATGGATTATATTTTCCGCTGGCTCGGCGCCAGGTTTCTGAGTCCCGAGTATGCCAATTCCGAGGCCGGTGAGACGCCCACGCTGCGGCCTACCGAGACCGATCCGCAGCAGACACTCCCCTTTACGCCGGCGGTGGCCGATGCGCCCCTATGTTCCGAGTGCGGCTCCATCATGACGCGCAACGGAAGCTGCTACAAGTGCGCCAATTGCGGCGGCACCAGCGGCTGCAGCTAGATCGCAGTTTTTATTGTTGGGAGAATCGCAACTCCCGGTTCCCGTCGTGGATCCGGGAGTTTTTTTGTAGGACAGGCCTCCTGGCCTGTCAATTCCTGCCACGGAACATCTGGTGCGCGGCCGTTTACAGCTTGAACAACTCGCGCAGGCGGCGGGTCTGGACGCGGCTCACGGGAATTTCCGTGTGCTTCTTGTCGTCCATGCGGAGCTGGTAGCTCGACTTGAACCAGGGCACTACTTCCTTGATCCGGTTGATGTTTACCAGGTAGGAACGATGCACCCGCCAGAATTGATCGCGGTCGAGGTTGGCCTGCAGATCTTCGATGGTGCGGTAGTTGGAGTGGCCTTCGAGCTGCGTCGTCACCAGCGTGATGAGGCCGTTGTCGATGGTGGCGTAGATCACGTCGTTGGCGTCCACGATGAAGTGCCGGTTGTTGGATCGCACGGCCAGCTTGGTGCGCGGCGCCGGGGCCGGCGCGGGCGCGCCGGGCGTGCCATCGGGGCTTCGCTTTTCCTGGACGAAGCGCGCGGCGCGCTCCACGCTTTCGGCCAGCCGGCCCTTATCCACGGGCTTCAGCAGGTAGTCCAGGGCTTCCAGCCGGAAGGCTTCCACGGCGTGCTGGTCGTAGGCCGTGACGAAGATGAAGTGCGGTAGAACGGCGCCGTTTTCCCGCAGCCGGCGCACCACGCCCAGGCCATCCAGGCCGGGCATGTTGACGTCCAGAAACACCAGCTCCGGCTCCAGTTGCTGGATGATTTCAACGGCCTCCAGGCCATTGGAACCAGTGGCGATAATTTCGATTTCGGGGAAGTCTTTCAACAGGAAAGAGAGCTCGTCGCAGGCTAATTGTTCGTCATCCACGACAATGGTCGAAAGTGTGGCCGTCGCACGGTCCCGCATGGAGTTGGTATTATAGCATTTCGATTTTAAAGGAGACCGTATATTGCCCAATCCACACAACGTCCAAATTGCGCCCGCCGAGGGCAAGCTGGGTGTGCTCATACCCGGCATGGGTGCGGTGACGACGACTTTCATCGCGGGCCTGGAAGCCATCAAGCGGGGACTCGGTAAGCCCATCGGGTCGCTGACCCAGTTGGGAACCGTTCGCCTGGGGAAACGCACCGAGGGGCGCAGCCCGGCGATCAAGGATTTTGTGCCCTTAGCCGGCCTGGCGGACCTCGAGGTGGGCTGCTGGGACATTTTCGACGATAACGCGTATGAAGCGGCGGTCAAGGCCGGAGTGCTGGAGATGACGCTGCTCGAGAAACTCAAAGAGCCGCTGTCGGCCATCAAGCCGATGCGGGCGGTGTTCGACCAGAAATTCGTGAAGCGGCTGAACGGGCCGAACGTGATGATCGGCGGTTCCAAGATGGAGTACGCCGAGCGGGTGATGGACGACATCCGGCAGTTCAAGCAACGCACGGGGGTTTCGCGCCTGACCATGATCTGGTGCGGATCGACGGAAGTCTATCACGAGCCGGCCGCCGTGCACGCCACCCTGAAAGATTTCGAGTGCGGCCTGCAAAAGGACGATCCCGAGATTTCGCCGAGCCAGATCTATGCCTATGCCGCGCTGAAATCGGGCGTGGGATATGCCAACGGCGCGCCGCATCTGACTACCGACATGCCGGCGCTGCTGGAACTGGCGCGCCATATGAACCTGCCGGTGGCGGGAAAGGATTACAAGAGCGGGCAGACGTTCCTGAAGACGCTGATCGCGCCGGGCTTGAAATCGCGCCTGCTGGGACTGCATGGCTGGTTCTCCACCAACATCCTGGGCAACCGCGACGGCGAAGTGCTGGACGAGCCGGGCTCGTTCCGGTCCAAGGAAGTCAGCAAGAGCTCGGCGCTCGAGTACATCCTGCAGGGCCAACTCTATCCGGACTTGTACCGGGACTTCTACCACAAGGTGCGCATCGAATATTATCCGCCGCGCGGCGACGCCAAGGAAGGCTGGGACAACATCGACATTTTCGGATGGCTGGGCTACCCCATGCAGATCAAGATCAACTTCCTGTGCCGCGATTCCATTTTGGCCGCGCCGCTGGTTCTGGACCTGGTTCTGTTCATGGACCTGGCGCAGCGGGCCGGCATGCGCGGCATCCAGGAATGGCTGTCGTTCTATTTCAAGGCGCCCATGCACGCTCCCGAGTTGTATCCGGAGCACGATGTATTTATCCAGCTGATGAAACTCAAGAACACCTTGCGCTGGATGCGGGGCGAAGACCTGATTACGCATCTGGGCCTGGAATACTACGACTAGGTCCGATGCGAGCCACGACCGTAAGGGAGCGCTTTCTAGTTCCGATGCGAGCCACGACCGTAAGGGAGTGGTTTCTAGTTCCGATGCGAGCCACGACCGTAAGGGAGCGGTTTCTAGTTCCGATGCGAGCCACGACCGTAAGGGAGTGGTCTCCACTATTGGCAACATCATGCGGTTACGGCACTAGCACCACGAAGCAGAGCCGCGGCCGTAAAGGAGCGGAAGAAATGGCTGATTGGCCCGCGAATTTCACATGGTACTAGACATCCGCGCCGCCGCGTCATATCGTCTTAAGAGCATATGAAGGTATTGGTTATCGGAGGAACCCTCTTCATCGGGCGGGCGCTGGTGGAGGAGCTGCTGAAGGGGGAACACGAAATTTCCGTGCTGCACCGCAAGCCGAAGCATGATTTCGGCCGGCGGGTGGACAACATCATGGCCGACCGCAACGATGCCGACGCCATGTACGAAGCCCTTTCGACGCGCCGCTTCGACGTGGTCTTCGACAATGTTTACGACTGGGAGCGCGGCACTACGGCCGAGCAGGTGGAGGCCACCGTGCGGCCTCTGGGAGACCGCCTGAGCCGGTATATTTTCATTTCCAGCGTGAGCGCTTATGGCGACGGACTGAATCACAAGGAAAGCGATCCGCTGGCGCCCGATTACCACCCCATCCCCTATATCCGCCACAAGGCCACCACCGAGCGCCTGCTGTTCCGCATGCACGCCCAGACCGGCCTGCCGCTGGTAACTTTCCGGCCGCCATTTGTGTATGGGCCGGGAAATCCGTTCTATCGCGAACAGTTCTTCTGGGACCGGCTGCGCGCCGGCCGGACCATCGTGATCCCCGGCGATGGCCATCGCCTGATGCAGTTCGTTTATGTGAACGACCTGGTGGCGGCGATGGTGCGCTCCATGGAGGAGCCACGCGCGGTGGGAGAAGCCTTCAACATCGGCGATTCAAAGCCCCTCACGCAAGTCGAGCTGGTGGAGAAACTGGCCCGGGCGGCCAACGTGGAGCCGGCTTTGGCGCGCGTGCCGCGGGAAAGCATCCAGCAGGCGGGCGGCAATGCCATGGAGGAGCCGTTCTATTTCGGCGAGTACTTCGACCTGCCGCCGATCACCGAGAACATCGGCAAGGTGGCGCGCATGCTGAAGGTGCAGATGACGCCGTTCGAGACCGGCTTGAAGGAAACCTACCGCTGGTACACCCGCAACCACAAGCCGCGCACCGCCGGTTTCGAGTTCGACGACAAGCTGCTGGCGCTGGCCAAGACCGGCTCGCCGGCCAGCGTGTAGGGGGAGACGGAAATAGCGGCAGGCCGGGAGGCCTGTCCTGCTCACAGCCGCAGCGCCATGGTCCACGCCCCTTCGAGTTCCAGGAGGCGCTTCTTCAACGGCAGCCCTCCGCCGTATCCCGTCAGTCTCCCGCCGGAGCCGATCACGCGGTGGCAAGGCACCACAATGGCCGCCGGGTTCGAGCCGTTAGCCGCCCCCACCGCCCGTACGGCTTGGGGAGACCCAATGGCCGCCGCGATCTGTGCATAGCTCCGGGTTTCTCCGTAGGGGATCTTCTCTAACTCGCGCCACACCCGCTTTTGGAATTCGGTGCCGTGCAAGTCCAGCGGGAGCTGGAATCGCCGCAAATCCCTTGCAAAATAAGCGTGCAACTGGGATGCCGCTTCCCGCAGAAGCCGATTGGCATCCTGCCGGTGGCCATCCACCGGTTTCGCCGGAGTGAATTCGATGGCGCGGATTCCGGAATCGCTTGCAACCAAGCGGAGCTTCAGACCGTCTACAAACAGTACTTCGGTCCACTCGAGCATGGGAGTAGTTTGCCACAAACCGTGGGTGGTTATGCGCCCGAATTCGCGGGATTCCCGCTCGCGACTATGCGAATCCGGTAACTCTCCTGTTATAATCAGCACTACTCGTCCTTTATGCCTTTAAAGCCTTTCGCACCGAATCACGGCGCGGACAAGAAGATTTTCTTGCTCAAGCCGCGAGGTTTTTGCGCCGGTGTCGTGAGAGCCATCGATGTAGTGAAAATCGCGCTGGATCTGTATGGGCCGCCGGTTTATGTGCGCAAGGAAATCGTCCACAACAAGCACGTGGTGGACGAGTTGCGCAATGCCGGGGCGATTTTCGTGGAAGAGCTGGACGAAGTGCCGGTGGGCGCGCGCGCCATTTTCAGCGCCCACGGGGTGGCACCTGCGGTGCGGCGCGAGGCCAGGGAACGCAGACTGGATGTGATCGATGCCACTTGTCCGCTGGTTACCAAAGTGCACCTGGAAGCCGTGCGGTTTGCGCGCGACGGATACAGCATCGTGCTGATCGGGCACAAGGATCATGACGAAGTGATCGGCACTCTGGGCGAAGTGCCGGACCGAAGTTACCTGGTGGAAACGGTGGAAGACGTGGACCGGCTGGTACTGCCCGATCCGCGGCGCGTCCGCTATTTGACCCAGACCACTCTCAGCCTGGACGAGACGCGCGAGATCATCTGCCGCCTGAAGGAACGGTTTCCTTTTATCGAGGGGCCGCCGGCGCAGGATATCTGCTATGCCACCGAGAACCGGCAGATGGCCGTGAAGGCCGTTTCGCAGACCGTCGAGCTGCTGCTGGTGGTGGGCTCGCAGAACAGCTCGAATTCCAAACGGCTGGTGGAAGTGGGCGACAATTTTGGAGTCCGTTCCCACCTGGTCAACGATTGCACCGACATCGACCCGGCATGGCTGGACGGCATCCGGAACGTGGCGGTCACCGCCGGGGCCTCGGCGCCCGAGCACCTGGTGCTGGAACTGATCGAGTTTCTGAAAGCGGGCGGCTATAACCAACTGGAGGAGATCGAGCTGGTGGATGAAGATGTCCGCTTCTCGCTGCCTTCGGAGCTGACGATAACCATTCAATGAGTGCGCCGGTACAAGTCGGGGACACGCTGGAGTTTGCGGCCGGGGACGCCATGCGCCGCGCAGCCCAATACCTGGGCGGCTTGCAGCAGCGCGACGGCCACTGGTGCGCGGAACTGACCGCCGACACCACCCTGGAATCCGACTACATCCTGTTCCAGCTTTGGCTCTATCCGCCGCAGGACGGCCAGTGGGAGCCTCCCACCCGGCCCCTGATCGACAAGGCCGTGCGCGCCATTCTCGAACGGCAACTTCCGGATGGCGGCTTCAATATCTATAGCCAGGGCCCGTCGGAGGTCAGCGCGTCCGTCAAGGCCTACTTCGCGCTGAAACTGGCGGGAATGGCGGCGGACGACGCTCGCATGGAACGGCTGCGCGATCGCATTCTGGACCTGGGCGGCATCCAGGCCTCGAACAGCTACGTCAAGGTCAACCTCAGCCTGTTCGACCTCTATCCGCGCCAGTTCTGCCCCAGCATTCCGCCCGAAGTCGTGCTGCTGCCGTTCGACTTTCTGTACCAGATGTCGTCCTGGACGCGGGCCATCGTGGTGACGCTCTCCATCGTGCACGCCGCCAACCCGTCCCGGCCGGTTCCGGAGGGGTTGAACCTGGATGAGATCTGGCTGCCGGGAGCCAGCCCGGCGTGGTCGTTCCAAAAAGACCGGCGCTGGCTGACATGGCACAATATTTTCCTCACGGCCGACTGGATTCTGAAGTGGTGGGAACGCAGCGGGTCGAAGAGCATCCGGCAGAGAGCCATCGAGAAAGCCAGGGAGTGGATGATCGAACGGCTGCGCCACTCCGACGGGTTGGGCGCCATTTATCCTCCGATGATGTACTCGGTGATGGCCTTGGATGTTCTGGGCTATGCCCCCACCGATCCGTTGCGCGTGGAAGCGCTGCGCCAGTTCAACAACCTGATGGTGGACGATGGCGAGCGGTTCTTCTTCCAGCCGTGCTTCTCGCCGGTTTGGGATACCGGGATCGGCGCCTACGCGCTGGCACAGACCGATGCCCGGCACCCGGCCTTACGCCGGGCGGCCGATTGGCTGCTGGCCAAAGAGGTTCGCCGCAAGGGCGACTGGGCCGTCAAGCGTCCCAACACCGAGCCTTCGGGCTGGGCATTCGAATACGGCAACGAGTTCTATCCCGATATCGACGACACCGCCATGGTGACGCTGGCGCTGAGCGGGGCGCAGTCTTCCGATCCCGTCGCGCAGCAGGCCTGCCAAAAACGGGCGCTGGATTGGCTGCTGGCGATGCAATCGGGCGACGGCGGCTGGGCGGCCTTCGATGCCGATAACAATTGGGAATTCCTGAACAAGGTTCCGTTCGCCGATCACAACGCCATGCTCGATCCCACTTGCCCGGACATTACCGGGCGGGTGCTGGAGGCGCTGGCGGCCCATCGCATCGACCGCCACCACCGCGCGGTGCGCCGCGGCGTGGAGTGGCTGATCCGCAACCAGCGGCCCGACGGAAGCTGGTACGGGCGCTGGGGCGTGGCATACATTTACGGCACCTGTTTTGCCTTGCGCGGCCTGGCGGCATCCGGCGAGAGCGATCGCGAAGTCCACGTGCTGCGGGCCGGCGAGTGGCTCCGTTCCGTGCAGAATGCCGATGGCGGCTGGGGCGAAAGCTGCGCCAGTTACGATAAGGGCATGTTCGTTCCGGCCGAAAGCACTCCTTCGCAGACCGCCTGGGCGCTGTTGGGACTGATCGCCGGGGGCGACGAGAACAGCTTAAGCGTGCAGCACGGCATCGAGTACCTGCTGGAAACCCAGCGCGCCGATGGAAGCTGGGACGAAGAACTGGCCACCGGCACTGGTTTCCCGAAAGTCTTCTATCTCGACTACCACCTGTACAAAGATTATTTTCCACTCCTCGCGCTGACTTCGTTCGTGAAGACAAGAGCTCGTTCCAATGGTTGAACTATGAAATTTCCGATTGCGATGGTGGCCGGCATGGCCGGGTACATCTTCAAGAACAAGCGGCGGCCCCGGCCGGAGTGGCAGAAGAACGTGGCCCCGGTAGCGGATTTATCGAACCCCTTCCGCATCCTGCCGGCCAAGACCGGCGAGAAGCGCCAGCCGCACCCCATGATCGGCCGACGCTTTCCCATCGTCATGATGCTGGAGCCGCTGCACGCCTGCAATCTCACCTGCACGGGCTGCGGCCGCATCCGGGAATACGAATCGACCATCAGCGAGCGCGTTCCGCTGGAAGAATGTCTGGCGGCGGTGGACGAGTGCGGAGCGCCCATGGTGTCGATTTGCGGCGGCGAGCCCATGATGTACCCGCAAATCGGGCAACTGGTGGCGGGAATCCTGGAGCGCAACAAGCACATCATTCTCTGTACCAACGGCATGTTCATCCGCAAGCGTCTGCACGAGTTCACTCCCGACAAGCGCTTCTACTTCAACGTCCACCTGGACGGCATGGAAAAGAACCACGACATCGCGGTGGAGCGCGCGGGCGTATTTCGCGACGCCATGGAAGGCATCCGGGCCGCCAAGCGAGCCGGGTTCCTGGTTTGCACCAACACCACCGTCTATAAAGAGACGGATATGGCGGAGATTGAAGAGCTTTTCGACTACCTGAAGCAGTTCAATGTGGATGGCCACCAGATTTCGCCGGCCTACGGATATTCGGCCGTGGACGACCGCGAGATCTTCATGACGCGCGACGACGTGCACGAAAAATTCCGCGATTTCGACCGCATCGCCAGGAAATACAATGTGCGGCAAACGCCCGTCTACATGGAGTTCCTGAAAGGCGAGCGCGAACTGCCGTGCACCGCGTGGGGCAACCCCACCTACAACATCAAGGGCTGGAAGGGCCCCTGCTATCTGATCACCGACGGCCACTACAAGACCTTCGAGGATCTGATGACGCAGACGCCCTGGGAAAGCTACGGCCCCGGAAACGATCCGCGCTGCGAGCACTGCATGATGCATTGCGGCTTCGAACCCTCGGCGGCGTTCGGGATCAACGCGAAGTTCACCGACAACTTCAAGATGTTGTCATGGATGCTGCGCTAGACAGGTCCGCGGAGAGCCGGACCAAAGGAGGGCGGACGCCCTCGTCCGCGCGCGACCCCCTGGTCGCGCTCCCGGCTTCATGAGACCCGCGCTGGTTACCGGCGCCTCCGGTTTTCTCGGATGGCACGTGGCCCGCGTGCTGCGGGAGCGTGGCTACCCGGTTCGCGCGCTGGTGCGCGCGGGCAGCCGCGTGGATGCGCTGGATGTCCAGCCCGTCGCAGGCGATCTGCGCGACCCCGACTCGCTCGGTCGCGCGGCTTCGGGCTGCGGCCTGGTCTTCCACGTGGCCGCCGACTACCGCCTGTGGGCCAGAGAGCCGGCCGAACTGTACCGGTCCAACGTCGACGGCACGCGCAATCTGCTGGCGGCCGCGCGGCATGCCGGCGTCGATCGCGTGGTCTACACCAGCACGGTCGGTTGCATCGGCGTCCCCCCAGGCGGCATCGGCAATGAGGATCTGCCGGTGTCTCTCGAAGACATGGCGGGCCATTATAAGCGCTCCAAGTTTCTGGCCGAACAGGTGGCGCTCGAATTCGCGCGCGGCGGGCTGCCCGTGGTGATCGTCAATCCCACGGCGCCGGTGGGCGATCACGACGTCAAGCCCACGCCCACCGGCAAGATCGTGGTGGACTTCCTGAATGGCGACATGCCGGCTTTCATCGACACCGGGCTCAACGTGGTGGATGCGCGGGACGTTGCCGAGGGTCACTGGCTGGCCTGTGAACACGGCCGCCTGGGCGAGCGCTATATCCTGGGTTCGGAGAACCTGACCCTGGCGCAAATTCTGCAACAACTGGCTCAAATTACGGGTCGCCGGGCTTCCACCACGCGGCTGCCGTACGCGCTAGCCTGGTGCGCCGGCGCGTGCAGCACAGCCTGGGCCGGGGTCACCGGAACGCCGCCGCGCATTCCGATGGAAGCCGTGCGCATGGCCAGGAAGAAAATGTGGGTGACGCACGAAAAGGCGCGCCGCGAACTGGGCTACGGGCCCCGCCCCGCCCGGCAGGCGCTCCAGCGCGCGGTCGAGTGGTTCCAGGGGGCAGGCAGGCGGTCTGTCCAAACGCCGGCCGCATGAAGCTACTCCTGATCGCCTCCCATCGAATGGAATTCCAAGGCCTGCTGGCGCGCTGCGAACAGGCGCGGCAAGCCGCTTTGCCTCTGGACTGGTCGCGCCTGACGCGCCTGGGATCCCATGACGTGCTGCTGGCCGCCAACGGAGTGGGCGTCCCGCGCGCCGCTGCCGCGGTGGATGCGGCCTCGGCCGTGTTTGCGGCCGACGCCATCGTCAGCCTGGGTTTCTGCGGCGCCCTGGCGCCGGAACTGGGAGTGGCCGATATCGTAGTGGCCACCGGCATTGCAGCCGCGGACCGTAGCTTCACCGCCCAACCGCCGGCCGCGGCTCCCGTGCATCGCGCCGGAACGGTCTGCTCCCTCGATCATGTGGCCCGCACCGCCGAAGAGAAGCGCCGCCTGCACGCTACCGGCGCGATCGCGGTGGAAATGGAAGCCGCGGGAGTTGCCGCGCGGTCCGAAGCCCTCGGCCGCCCGTTCTACTGCATAAAGGCCGTCACCGATCTGGCCGGCGAAAGCATGGCCAACGACTTCAATTCCGCACTTTCCGACGGTCACTTCGCTACAATAGAGATTCTAAGGTCTTCATTACGCCACCCTTCGGTCCGGCTCCCGGAGTTGTTCCGGTTGCGGAGGCGTTGTCTGCGGGCTACTGAAGTCCTGGGAGATTTTGTTGCCGATTGCCGATTCTGAGGTGAGCGCCATACCGGAAACCATGCACGCGGCCGTCTATCGAGGCCGGAGCGCGGTTCAGGTGGAGGAAGTTCCGACGCCGCGGATCGGCGCGGGCGAAATTCTCATTCGCGTGGAAGCCTGCGGCATCTGTCATACCGACCTGAAGAAGATCGAGCTCAACCTGCTCGATCCGCCTCGCATCTACGGGCACGAAACCGCCGGCACGGTGGCCGCCGTGGGCTCTGGCGTCACCCGTTTCCAGCCGGGCGACCGCGTGGTGGCCTTCCACCATATCCCGTGCCTGGAATGTTTTTATTGCCGGCGCAACCGCTATGCGCAGTGCGCCGTTTATAAGAAAGTGGGCATCACCGCGGGCTTCGAGCCAGCCGGGGGCGGGTTTGCGCAGTACGTGCGCGTGATGGATTGGATTGTGAATCGCGGCGTCGAAAAGATTCCCGATGGTGTCCCCTTCGAGCGCGCCGCGTTGGTGGAACCGCTCAACACTTGTCTGAAGGCCGTGGTGGAGTGCGCTCCGCAGCCCGGCGAGTTCGTGGCCGTTTTGGGGCAAGGGCCCATCGGGCTGATGTTCACGATGCTGGTGAAGCGCTCGGGCGCGCGCATCGCCTCGACCGATACCATCCCCGAGCGGCTGCTCCTGGCGGCGCGCTGTGGCGCGGAATTTGCCTGGGACCCGCGGCGGACCAACGTGGCCGGGGAAATCAAGCGTCTCACCGGCGGCCGCGGGGCGGACCTGGTGATCGTAGCGGCGTCCGTTCCCGGGATCGTCGATCAGGCCATGGCCTGCTCGCGGCCGGGCGCGCGCATCCTGCTGTTCGCCCAGACTTCCGCCGCCGAGCGCGTCGAGGTCTCCGGCGCCGACATTTGTGTATCCGAACGTACCCTGTTCGGGTGTTATAGTGCTTCTGTGGACTTGCAAAGGGAGTCCGCAAATTTGGTTTTCGGCGGCGAGTTGCCCTTAGAGGAACTGATCTCGCATCGCCTGCCGCTGGCGGAGATCCGCTCGGGGATTGATCTGGCGTTGCACCCCGGGCCCAAATCGTTGAAAATAATCGTTCAGCCACAGAGGTGGTTATAGAGTGGACAATCACATGATGGCTGCTGTGCTGTACGGCAAGGAACACTTGCAAGTGGAGCCGGTGGCCGTTCCGGCAATCGAGAGTGGTGACATCCTTGTAAAGGTTAAGGTGGCGCTGACGTGCGGTACCGACGTCAAGGTTTTCCGCCGTGGTTATCACGCGCGTATGATCGTGCCGCCCGCCGTGTTCGGGCATGAACTGGCCGGCGACGTTGTCGCCGTGGGCTCCGATGTGACGCGGTTCAGCATCGGGCAGCGCGTGGTGGCAGCCAATTCCGCGCCCTGCGAAAGCTGTTTCTTCTGCCGGCGCGGTTTGCAGAACCTTTGCGAAGACCTGCTGTTCAACAATGGCGCGTACGCCGAATACATCCGCATTCCGGCGCGCATCGTGGAGCGCAATACCTATCTGATTCCGGCGCACGTGGGATATAGCGACGCCGCGCTGGTGGAACCGCTGGCCTGCGTGCTTCGCGGCCTGGAAGAGACCGCTCCGCGGGCGGGCGACACGGTGGCCGTGATCGGGTTGGGCCCGATTGGCCTGATGTTCGTGAAACTCGCCAAGCTTTACGGCTGCCGGGTGGTTGCCGTGGGACGGCGGAAACCACAACTCGAGCGGGCTCAGGCGCTCGGCGCCGACGACCTGATTGTGGGCAACGATCATTCGAACCCGGTCGATACCATCCGCAATTTGACCCACGGGCGCGGCGTGGATATCGCCATTGAAGCCGTCGGCAAGCCGCAGACCTGGGAGTGGGCGGCCAACATGGTGCGCCGCGGGGGTACCGTGAACTTCTTCGGCGGCTGCCCCAACGACAGCCGCGTGCACCTGGATACCGCCCTGCTGCACTATTCCGAAATCACCTGCAAAGCCAGCTTCCACCATACTCCGGCGTTCGTCCGCAAAGCGCTCGACCTGGTCGGCGCCGGCCACATTACCGCCTCGTTCTTCGTTAATCGCGAAGAGCCGTTGGCCAATCTTCTGGAAGTCATGCGCCACCTGATGAGCCATAACGGCCACCTCAAGACGGCGATCGTGCCGTAGCGGCGGGGGCGATGCCGCTTCCGCCAGTCGAGTTCGTCCGCTCGCCGGAGGCCTTGCAGCGCATCTACACGCCTGCCGAAGCTCGCGATTACACCCGCTGGCTGGCCACCCACCACTACGAGAACTTCCACGTGGTGAGCTTCCTGCTGCCCAAACGTCTGCACCAGGATTTCTATAACGTCTATGCTTATTGCCGTTGGGCCGACGACCTGGGTGATGAAACGGGCGACCGCGCCGAAAGCCTGCGCCTGCTCCACTGGTGGCGCACCGAACTGGATGCCATGTACCAGGGCCGCGCCACCCATCCGGTGTTCATCGCGCTGCGCGACACCGTGCGCGAATACCAGATTCCCCGTCAGCCCTTTGCCGACCTGATCCAGGCTTTCGTGCAGGATCAAACCGTCACGCGCTACCGCAATTGGGACGAAGTATTGGCTTATTGCCGGTATTCGGCGAACCCGGTGGGCCGCCTGGTGCTGTACTTGTGCGGCCATTCCGATGAGGAGCGGCAACGGCTTTCCGACGCCACTTGCACGGCTTTGCAGCTCGCCAACTTCTGGCAGGACGTGACGGTGGATCTGCTGAAGGACCGCATCTATATCCCGCTCGACGTCATGGAGCGGCACGGATACACGGTGGAGGAATTGCTCGCGCGCCGCTTCACGCCGGCGTTTCGGGAAGTGATGCGCGAAATCGTCGGGAAGGCCCGCGGCCTGTTTCTGGAAGGCGCGCCGCTCGTCCGGCGTCTGGACCGGCGGATGGCTCTCGATATCGACTTGTTCAACCGGGGCGGCATGCGCGTGCTGCGGAAGATCGAGCGGCAGGGATATGACGTGCTGGCCGCGCGGCCCGCCATTTCGAAAGCCGAGCGCGTGGGCCTGCTGCTGGGATCGCTGGTTCGGGTGGCCTTCAGGCGGGCGGCATGAGGAACGCCATCGATCAGTCGTACGAATACTGCCGCCGCGTGGCACGGCGCCGCGCCAAGAATTTCTACTATTCCTTCGTGTTGCTCTCCCGCCCGCAGCGCCGCGCCATGTGCGCCATTTACGCCTTCATGCGCTATTGCGACGATCTGAGCGACGAGCCCGGCGCCACCCGCGCGGCCATCGAGCGCTGGCGCGCCGAGATGGAAGAGGCGCTGGCCGGCCGTTTCAGCGGCCACCCGGTGTGGCCGGCCTTCCATCACACGGTTCGCCGTTTTCGCATCCCGCACGAATATTTCCGCGCCATGATCGACGGGGTCCTGTCGGATCTGGAGCCGCGCGAGTTCGAGACCTTCGATCAGCTCTACCGCTATTGCTACCAGGTGGCCTCGGTGGTGGGGCTAACCACCATCCACATTTTCGGCTTCGATACGCGCAGCGCGCTGCCGCTGGCCGAAAAATGCGGCCAGGCGTTCCAGTTGACCAATATCCTGCGCGATATCCGGGAAGACGCCGCGCGGGGCCGGATTTATCTGCCCGCCGAAGACCTGCGCCGTTTCGGGCTCACCGCCGGGGACATTCACGCGGGCAAACGCAGCCGGCAGTTTCTCAACCTGATGCAGTTCGAAGCCGAGCGGGCGCGCGCCTGGTACAACGAGTCGCTGCCGCTGCTCGACTTGATTCACCCGCGCAGCCGCCCATCCCTCTGGGCGCTGATCGGCATTTACTCGCGGTTGCTGGAGCGGATTGTGGAGAGCGATTATGACGTCTTCGCGCGCCGGGTGCGGCTGCCGCTGTGGGAGAAGTCCTGGATTGTGGTGAGGGCGTTGGTGGGCGCCGGTTAACGGTCCGCGGATCTATTCCGTCTCTTCGGACGGAGGGGACAGAAGATGATCCTGAGGGATGTAAGAAAAGACTCACGCCGGCGGTTTCTCTTGCACGCCGCGTGTCTGGGGCCGGTGGTGGGGGCCCTGCGGCTGCGCGCGGAGGAGCCTTTCGACTCGCTGCCGGCGAGCCTCTGGAAGAACGCGAGACAGAACGGGCTGGTGATGATCCACCGGCCGGCGCCCAGCCAGCTTGCGTGGCAAACGCAAATCGTGAAGAAAGGCGAGCCGGGCGAACCGCTGATGGTGACCGGCCGGGTGTTGGCTCCGGACGGACGAACGCCCGCGGGTGATGTCACGGTGTATGCCTACAATACCGACGCCGAGGGATACTACGGCGAGAACCGCGCCGAGTATCCGCCGCGCATCTATGGCTGGATGAAGACGGACGCCACCGGACGATTTGAGCTGCGCACGATTCGCCCCGGCTGCTATCCGGGGATGCGCGTGCCGGCTCACGTTCACTTCGTACTCTGGGGTGGAGGGTATCCGTTGCAGTGGACCGAGGAACTGCGGTTTGAAGGAGGCCGGTACATCACGCCGGAACTGGTGCGGGAGGACGCGAAGTTGGGCGACTTCCACACGATTCAACGGCTGAGCCGGGCGGGAGATGGTGTGCTGCGCTGCGGCCTCCAGATCCGGATCGGGCGCGAGAGTAATTTTCATTAAGGCTGCACAAGGTCCACCCCGCTTCCTCGAACCAGATGGTCATATAATGTGACTATGGCGCAATTTAACCTGGCCGAAGCGAAGGCGCGCTTTTCCGAGTTGGTGCAAAAGGCCATGCTCGGAGAAGAGGTCATCGTCGCCAAGGAAAACAAGCCGGTTGTCAAAATTGTGCCGATCAGGCCCGTGCGGCGAAAGCCGGGGACCGGAAAGGGCATCTGGATGTCTGCCGATTTTGACGAACCGCTGGACGATTTTCGGGAGTATACGTAGTGCGGGGGGTTTTGCTCGATACGCATGCCTTCCTGTGGTGGTGCGAGGGCTCTGCGGATCTTTCCAAAAGGGCGCGTCGGACCATCTCACAAGCGGAGTGCTTTGTCAGCCTCGCGAGCTTGTGGGAAATCGCCGTCAAAATGAGTCTCGGAAAGTTGAAGCTGCCCGCCAGCTTTGAGCGCTACATACCCGAGCAGATTCAGCTCAACGGCTTCTCCCGGCTGGAGATTGGCTTCCGCCACATTGCCGGCTGCGCCGTTCTGCCATGGCATCATCGCGATCCGTTCGACCGATTGCTTGCTGCGCAGGCCATTGGAGAAGGCCTGAGTGTGATTTCACGCGACCCAATCTTCGGGCGATATGGCGTACAGCGGATCTGGTAGAGAGAGTGGGCGCGAGCAGGGCGGGTGGCAGACGACAAAACCCGATCGTCTGTCCCACCTCCGGCGCAGACGCGATATACTTCTGAAAACCAATGAAGAACGCGCTGTTCATCGCCCTTGGCGTCTTTACCGTTAGCTATCTGGCGATCTGGCTTTTGGCCATTTCCCGAGGAGACGGCCACCGCCGGCGCCCGCCGGGGCCGCTCGATGCGGCGATCGGATTCTTCACGAATTTCCTGGATACGCTGGGGATCGGCTCCTTCGCAACCACAAGCTCGCTTTTCAAACTCTGCAAACTGGTCCCCGACGAGCAGATTCCCGGAACGCTGAACGTGGGGCACACGCTGCCCACTGTGACCGAGGCATTGCTTTTTGTAGGATTGGTGCAGGTAGACCCCATCACGCTGGTCTCACTGATCGCGGCCTCCGCGGTGGGCGCATGGTTGGGGGCCGGAGTGGTCAGCCACTGGCCGCGCCGCAAAGTCCAGATCGGCATGGGGAGCGTGTTGGTTCTCGCCGCCTGCCTGATGCTGATGAGCCTGTTTCATTGGGGGCCCGGCGGCGGCAACGCCATGGGCCTGACGGGCCCCAAGTTGGCGGCGGGCATTTTGGGCAATGCCTTACTGGGCGCATTGATGACGCTGGGCATCGGTCTCTACGCGCCCTGCATGATTCTGATTTACCTGCTGGGAATGAATCCGCTGGCGGCCTTCCCCATCATGATGGGCTCCTGTGCCTTCCTCATGCCGGTGGGAAGCGCAAGGTTCATCCGCACCGGAAGCTACAATCTGAAATCGGCGCTGGGGCTGGCCATCGGCGGGATTCCGGGCGTGCTCGTCGCCTTCTACCTCGTGAAATCGCTTCCACTCGATGCCGTGAAATGGCTGGTGGTCGCGGTGGTGCTCTATACCTCCGCCATGATGCTGCGGTCGGCTCATCAGGAGCGGGGCACGCGCCTGGCGAATGCGCACGCGGACCTGCCCGCCGATGCCACGGCGGAGGCGTCGGCGGAATAGCGGCATTGTAGTACAACTCGCAAATCTGTATTACAATACGGGTATGAAAGCAACTTTGCAGGCGCGATTGAGCGTGGAAGAGCAACGGACTCTGGCGCGCCTGGTCGGCCAGTTGGGCTGGAGCCCTTCCAGAATCGTGCGCGAAGGGCTGCGGCTGGTGTCGGTGTCGCACCGGCCGGCCGGGCAACGAATCGCCGGACTGGGGCAATTCTCCTCCGGCAA
>JBEKYE010000025.1:0-21651 GCA_049511275.1 Bryobacteraceae bacterium | reverse complement strand
CAACCAGATGGCGATGGTATCGGGCGGCGCGGGACAACCCATTGTTGAGGTGGGCGGACAACTGCAGTTCACACTGCCGGGGGAACCGATTTTCCCCGCCCTGGGCGACGACACGATTCTCAAGCCCGCGCTCGATTGGATCCTGTATTCCGCTCAACCGGCCAGGTTTGACGCCGAGCTGAGCTATGTCACCAGCGGCACGAGCTGGAACGCCGATTACAACATCGTCGCACCGGAGACGGGCGATGTCCTGGACCTGGTAGACTGGGTGACGTTGGACAACCAAAGCGGCAAGCGGTTCGATCACGCGCACATCAAGCTGATGGCGGGCGACGTCAATAAGGTGCAGCCGCAAAATCAGGTGATGTTCGAGGCGATGGGTGGCATTAACGAAAGTGTCGGACGAGCACCGGCCCCAGTGACCGAGAAAGCTTTCGAGGATTACCACCTCTATACGCTTCCGCAACCGACCACGCTTCTCGACCGGGAAACCAAGCAGGCGGAGTTTCTGCGCGCTTCCGGCATCCAATCCAAACGGCTCTATATATACGATGGCGCGCGGTTCGACCGGAACTATGGCAACTATCAGGACGTGCGTAATATTCAGCAGTACGGCACACAATCCAATCCGAATGTGTGGGTGATGCGCGAGTTCGCCAATACCGACGCCAACCATCTGGGAGTGCCGTTGCCCAAGGGCCGCGTGCGGTTCTATCGCCGCGATCAGGATGGCCAGGTGGAGTTCACCGGCGAAAACGAGATTGACCACACCCCCAAGGATGAGACCGTCCGCGTATACACCGGGAACGCGTTCGACATTACCGGCGAGCGGCGGCAGACGAAGTATCAGTATCAAAACCAGCCGGGCGGCTGGCTGGATGAATCGTTCGAGATCAAGCTGCGGAACCACAAGAAAGAGGCGGCCACCGTTCGCGTGGTGGAGCACCTATACCGCTGGACGAACTGGGCGATCACGCAAGAATCGGCCGCGCATCGCCAGGTGGATAGCAGGACCATCGAATACGAGGTGACACTACAGCCGGATGAGGAGAAAACGCTGACTTACAGAGCTCACTACACCTGGTAGTCAGGCTACTCTCGGCCGCGGGACCAGGGTGCCCAAACTAAGATTCCATTCCCGGAGAGCCTGGCCGGCGATAAATTGGGAATCAAGATGCGGCAATCAATCGGAAGACATCGTTTGTCGCTCGCTCTGCTTTTGTGCGCGCTGCCACTCGGCGCGCAGTCCTGGGAGTCGGTGCGCAGCCTCAAACTCCTCGACCGCGTCAAGGTCCTGGAGGCCGGGGGCCGGGAGCACCAGGGCACCCTCAAGCTGGTAACCGGCAATGCCATTTCGCTCGAAACCGGCAAAGGCGCGGTTACCATCGAGAAAGCGTGGGTGCGCCGGGTTCAGGTCCGCAGCCGCGCCCGCCGCGTGCGCAACCTGGCCATCGGGGCGGCGGTCGGGTTGGCCGTCGGCGCTGCCATCGATCAGACGCTGGGCGCGTATTTTCGCAACGAAACCGGCGAGACCAACGGCGATCACGCCCTCACCTACCTGGCACCCGTCGGTCTCTTCGGCGGCCTCGGCGGCGCCTTTCCCGCATACCGCACCGTCTACTTCGTGAAGTGAACGCGTGCCCAGGGAATTGCGGCAGTTCCGAGCCCACGGCGACGGGAGACCCCATGGCCCAATTCTGTTGGTATTTCCGACCGTGCTGTAGGATTCAACAACAGGGGACCTAAGCCGCTCATTCGATGTCCGGTTACCGCGAAATTCGACAGGGAACTGTTGCATTCATCAACAGGCCGGGCCTGTGGGAGAAAACCATCGCGCGTATTTGCTTGAAATCACGACACATACAGACGCAGAAATCAACGGAGTTTGGCATCCGAAGTGCCCTTATGGAAGACAGAAAGGTTGGACGAATATGACAGCGATTCTGGTTCTTGCTACTTTCCTGGTCTTCATCGTATTGGATTATGTGTTGAATCGCCGCAAGGTGATGGCCACGGTTGCGGTGGACGCGCCGCGGACCGTCCCAGCCCAAGCGGGCGGCGACTATGTGGACGGTTTCCTGGTCCCCGAGAAGCTCTCTTACCACCCCGGTCATGCCTGGTTGATGCGGGAGCGCAAGAATGTGGTCCGCGTGGGCGCCGATGAATTTGCCGCCGCCCTGTTGGGCAAACTGGAAAAGATTGAGCTACCAAAACCCGGCCAGTGGATCCGCCAGGGACAAAAGATCCTATCGTTCTACCGCGACGGGCGGAAGACTGAAATGGTCTCCCCGACCGAAGGCGAAGTAATGGAAATTAACGCCGAGGCACTCAGCAACCCCGCCGTCCTCCGGCAAGACCCGTACGGCAACGGCTGGCTGATGGCCGTACATGTCCCCGACGAAGAGAATACCGGCCGCAATCTGGTCCCCAAAGGCCTGGTGAGAGAGTGGATGCGGGAAGCGGTGGAGCGGCTGTATGCGCGGCAGCCGGCGCTGGCGGGAGCGGTGGCGGCGGATGGCGGGCGGCCGGCCGAAGATCTGCTGGAAGCCATGCCGGAAGCCGGATGGACCGAAGTCACTAGCGAGTTTTTCCTCACCGTCTAGGCGTACGAAACCGCACGGCCAGAAGGGCGGATTTGATTCGTCCAGCACGGGAACCGGGATCGGAGGCGCACGCCTCTGGTCCCGGTTTTGTTTTGTGGCCGGGGTCTCAGAGCGGCGAGTTCTTCGTCACTCCTTAGGCAGGCTTAAGCACGGCTGTTAAGAATTACTACACTTTTTGCGTGAATTCTGTTAAAAAGGGAGTTGAGGGTCTATATATGTCAAAAGCGATCCTGTACGACAGCACGCTTTGCATAGGTTGCAAAGCGTGCGAAGCGGCATGCGCCGAACGGTGGGGGCTTCCCTACAACGAGCAGATAGCTGCGGAGCCGCAACTTTCGGCGCATAAATTGACTGCCGTGGATACCTACGGGGAGCGATTTTCGCGGCGCCTGTGCATGAATTGCATACAGCCCACATGCGCCTCCGTATGCCCCGTAGGGGCGTTGCAAAAGACATCACTGGGCCCGGTGATCTACGACGCTGATAAATGTATGGGCTGCCGCTACTGCATGCAGGCTTGCCCGTTCCAGGTGCCCACCTACGAATGGAACCGCCGCCTTCCGAAAATGCGGAAGTGCAACATGTGCTACGAGCGGCAGAGCGCCGGCAGGCTGACGGCCTGCGCCGAAGCCTGCCCGGTGGGCGCAACCATCAACGGAAACTGGGATGAGCTGGCGCAGGAAGCCAGGCGGCGGATCGCCGAAAAACCCGACCAGTATTACCAAAAAGTGTACGGCTTAACGGAAGTCGGCGGGACGTCGGTCTTCTATCTTTCGGCGGTGCCGTTCGAGCAGATCGGCCTGCGCACCAACGTAGGGCAGGAGCCCATGCCGGAAACCACCTGGCGCGTGCTGGAGCTGGTGCCGGACGTGGTTTCCACCGGCGCGGTGTTGCTGGGCGGTATCTACTGGATCACCAATCGGCGGGCGGAAGTGGCGAAGAAGGAGGGGCGATGAGCATCAAGCTTCCCAAGATCACGGTGTGGCGGGTGATTTTCGCGGCCATTCTGGCCTGCGGATTGTATGCCACCTATGTGCGCGTCATGTACGGGCTGGGCGGCGCCACCAACCTGAGCGACAAGTTCCCGTGGGGACTCTGGATCGCATTCGACGTGATGTGCGGCGTGGGCCTGGCGGCCGGCGGTTTCACGCTGGTGGCGATGGTCCACATTTTTAATATCGAGAAGTACCGGCCGATTCTGCGGCCAGCGATTCTCACCGCCTTTCTGGGCTACATGCTGGTGGTGGTGGGTTTGCTCTACGATCTGGGCCGTCCCGACCGCCTATGGCATCCGCTGGTGATGTGGAATCCGCACTCGGTGATGTTCGAAGTGGCCTGGTGCGTCACGCTCTACACCACCGTGCTGTTCCTGGAATTCATCCCGGTGGTCCTTGAGAAATTCGGACTGCACAAACCGCTGGAGTGGATCCACAGGATCTCGGTTCCGTTGATGATCCTGGGCGTGATCCTCTCCACACTGCACCAGAGTTCGCTGGGGTCGCTGTTTCTGATCGTGCCCGAAAAGCTCTACCCGTTGTGGTACAGCCCCCTCCTGCCGCTGCTGTTTTACATTTCGTCGATCGCCGTCGGCCTGGCCATGACAATTTTCGAATCGTGGCACAGCAGCCGTGCTTTCGGCCGCGCGCTGGAGTTGCCGCTGCTCATGAGCATGGGGCGCGTGTTGGCGGTGGTGTTGAGCGTGTACCTGTGGATCCGCTTCCTGGACTTGAGCCACCAGCACGCCTTCGCGCTGCTGTCGCAGAACCGCATTGAGACGTGGCTGTTCCTGCTGGAAATTGCGCTCATGGCGGTGCCCATGGTCCTGCTGTACCAGGCGAGCATCCGGCGGCGGCCGGGCGCGCTGTACGCCTGCGCGGTGATGGTGGTGTTTGGATTCATTGCGAACCGCCTGAACGTCGGCACCACCGGGTTGGAAGCAGGGTCGGGAACGCATTACTTCCCCAAGTGGACGTAGGTTGCGGTCACCCTGTCGATCGTCGCCGTGGGATTTGCGACGTACCGGATGATCGCCCAATACTTCCCCATCTTCGAAGCGGAAGAGCACCACGCCGCCGGCCCGGAGATGGGCGAAAGGGAGGAAAATTCAGTCGCCGTGGGATAGGAATTGCTCGCCACGGAGACCGCGAGGCGCGGGGGATTTCGGATCGCGGAGCTGCCAATGAGTTGGGCTAAGACAATCCGCTTGGGACTGGTCGCCAAGCTGGCGATCTCGGTGATCGCCAGCACTACGGCGTTTTTCGCGCTGTTCGGCTACATCAACCTGCGGTCGGAGAGGCGGCAATCGGAGAACCTGGTGGAGCTCTCGGCGGACCGCATCACCGACGTGATCGTGCGCAGCACGCACTACGAAATGTTGCAGCACGACCGCGCGGCGCTACACAACCGCATCGACGACATGGGCTCCGAGCCGGGTATTGAGCGCATCCGGCTGTTCAACAAAGAGGGTCTCATCACCTACTCCACCGATCGCCAGGAGATCGGGCGGGTAGTCGACAAGACCGCCGAGCAGTGCAACAAGTGCCACGCGGGCGCAACGCCGCTGGCCCAATTGAACCAGAGCGAGCGAGCGCGGCGTTTCACCGATCCGCAGGGGCAGCCAGTGCTGGCGGTCATGCGGCCCGTCGATAACCGGCCGGAATGCTGGAGCGCGGAATGCCACGTGCACCAGGCGAGCCAGCGCGTGTTGGGGGTCATCGACGCGGACCTTTCGCTGGAGGCGGTGGAGCGGCAGATCCGCGAGCACCTGGCCAACCTGACGTGGTTTCTGTTAGGGGCCATCGCATTCGGTTGCGCCGCGGCGGCGGGCTTCATGTGGGTGGTGGTTCACCGCCCGGTTAAGGAACTCATCGACGGCACCCACCGCGTGGCCGGCGGAGATTTGGAATACCGCCTGCCGGTGCGGTCGGACGACGAATTGGGAGACCTGGCGGCGTCCTTCAACCGGATGACGGCGGAAGTCGGCGGCGTGCAGGCCAAGATCGAAGAACAGGTGCGGCGCAAGACTCTGGAGCTGGAGAAGGTCCACAAGACGCTGCTGCGGTCCGAGAAGATGGCCTCCATCGGCAAGCTGGCGGCCACCGTGGCGCACGAGATCAACAATCCGCTCTTCGGGATTCTGACTTACGCGCGGCTGGTCCTGCGGGAGCTGATGAAGCACGAGGTGCCGCAGCGCGACGAAATGGCGGAGCAGTTGCAGACCATCGAGCGCGAGAGCAAGCGTTGTGGAGACCTGGTCAAGAACCTGCTGACTTTTTCCCGGCAGGCGCCCAGCGTGCGCGAGCCCAACGACCTGAACACGGTCGTGCAACGGGCGGTGCTGCTGGTGAAGCACAAGCTGGAAATGCAGAACATCGCCTTCGAAGAAAAGCTGGCGGATCATCTGCCGCCGGTGCTGTGCGACGCCAACCAGATCCAGCAGGTGATTCTGGTGCTGCTCATGAACGCGTCGGAAGCCATGGCCAAGGGCGGGCAATTGGAAGTGAGCACCGAATTCGATAGCCAGACGGAGCAGGGCGTGGTGCGGGTGAAGGACAGCGGGAGCGGGATTCCACCCGACGTGATGCCGCGCATTTTCGATCCTTTTTTCACCACCAAGGAAGACCAGAACCGCACCGGGCTGGGCCTTGCGGTGGCGCATAGCATCGTGGAGCAGCACGGCGGCGAGATCACGGTGCGGTCGGAGCCGGGCCTGGGAACGGAGTTCCAGGTAGGGCTGCCGATGGCCCCAGTCGGGGTGGAGGCGTGACAGCCGGTCACCGGCGGGATTCGATAGACGGGAGAACGTTATGGCAACGGCAGTTGAGTCACCCAACGCGATTCAGGTGAAGGGCAAGATCCTGATCGTGGACGACGAGCTGGTAGTGCGGGATTCGCTGAGCAAATGGTTCATCAGCGAAGGATACACGGCCAGGCCGGTGGGTAGCGGGCGCGAAGCGCTGGAGGCTATCCAGCAGACCGAATATGATATTGCGCTGATCGATATCAAAATGCCGGGGATGGACGGGATGGAGTTGCAGGCCCGCCTGCGCGAAGCCGATGCGGACCTCACCGTGATCATCATGACCGGCTATGCCTCGGTGGAAACGGCCGTGCAGGCGCTGAAGATGGGGGCCTACGACTACATCACCAAGCCGGTGGATCCGGACGAGCTCTCGCACATGGTCTCGAACGCGCTGGAGCACAAGCGCGCGCGGCGCGAGGTGGTGAGGCTGCGCGAAAACCTGCAGGAGGTTTCGCCCTCGACCGAGCTGATCGGCAAGAGCCCCGCCATGAAGAAAGTGGTGGAGCTGATCGAGATGGTGGCGCCCACCGAAGCCACCGTGCTGATCACCGGCGAGAGCGGCACCGGCAAGGAAGTGGTGGCGCGCGCCATCCACGCCGCGGGGCCGCGGCGCTTCATGCCCATGGTCACCATCCACTGCGGCGCCTTAACCGAAACCCTGCTCGAAAGCGAACTGTTCGGCCACGAGAAAGGCGCCTTCACCGGTGCGCAGTATCGCAAGAAGGGCAAGTTCGAAGTGGCCGATGGCGGCAGCGTCTTTCTGGACGAGATCAGCGACATCAGCCTGCGAACCCAGACCGACCTGCTGCGCGTGCTGCAGGAAAAGGAGATCGTGCGGGTGGGCGGGAACCAGCAGATCAAGGTGGACTTCCGCTGCATCGCAGCCACCAACAAAAACCTGGAGAATCTGGTCAAAGCCGGGACCTTCCGGCCCGACTTGTATTACCGCCTGCACGTCTTCTGCATAGACATCCCGCCGCTGCGCGACCGGCGCGAGGACATTCCGCTGCTGGTGAATCATTTCCTCAACAAATTCTGCATGGCCACCAGCCGGCCCATGCCGCAGTTGGCGCCGGAAGCCATGGACCGGCTGATGCAGCACGATTGGCCGGGTAACGTGCGCGAACTGGAGAATGCGGTGGAGCGCGCGTTGGTGGTAGGGCGCGGCCCGGAAGTGCGGCCCTCGGACTTCTCCTTTCAGCTCCAGGCCGACGAAATGAAAGGCGGGCGCACGCTGGACGATATCGAGCGGGTTCATATTGAGCGCGTCCTGCGGGAGACGCAGCACAACCTCTCGCGCACCGCGCGGATTCTGGATATCGACCGCACCACGCTCTACAACAAGCTGCGGCGCTACGGAATGCGGTGAAACCGATCCACCTTATCCCGCTGACGGACGGCAACAGTCCCACGCGGGAGCCGCGACTGGATGCGCTCGAACAATTGGCAGCCGCGCTGGCCCGCACGTTTCGCACACCGTGCCGGATCCGGCCGGAGACCTTCGACCTGCGCTTCGCCTTGGACGCCCGGCGCAACCAATACTACTCGACGGCGATTCTGCAACGGCTGGAACGCGCGGCCTCGCCCGACGCGCGCGTGCTGGGAGTTACGGCGTGCGACCTGTATGTCCCCGTGCTGACCTTCGTATTCGGCGAGGCCCAACTCGACGGCAACTGCGCCGTGGTTTCGACGGCGCGCCTAGGGGAGGAGTTCTACGGATTGCCGCCGCGCGACGATCTGTTGCGGGAGCGCCTCGTTAAAGAAGCAGCGCATGAGCTGGGCCACACTTTCGGCCTGAGGCACTGCGTCGATTGGCGCTGCGTGATGGCGTCGAGCCATGCCGTGGAACGGTTGGACGTAAAAGGCGCGGAGTTCTGCGTAACCTGCAAGAAGCCCGTCCTGCGCAACGGCAATTTCTAGGCCTCGGACCGGGTGGTTTAGTGCCTTTCCGCAGCCGCCCCATCGTGCTTACAACTCCGATGCGAGCCACGACCGTGAGGGAGTGGTTTCCCGGGCAAGAGCAACATCAGCCGGTCAAAGCACTAGCCCCTTTTCGCCATACGCTTTCCTCTTGCATCCTGACTATCGTGATAGTAGACTGAATGGCGTAGCAGTTCAATCGATATGGCCCATCCAAAACTGACCAAGCTGGAACTGCAGGTCCTGGAGGCGCTCTGGCAGAAAGGGGCGTGCTCCGTTAGGGAGGTCCAGGAGACCTTTCCCGAAGCTAAGAGGCCGGCCTATACCACCGTGCAGACGACGGTTTATCGCCTGGAACGAAAGAAGGCCCTCCGCTGTGTCAAGCGGATCAGCAATGCCAATATTTTCGAAGCCGCGATCTCCCGCAAAGACGCGCAGGGACGGTTGATCGACGAGTTGCTGGCATTATTGGGTGGTCGAGGCAAGCTGGTAATGGCGCATCTGGTGGAAGCCGGCGAGATCACTTTGGACGATGTGCGGGAGGCTGAGAAGACCCTCCGCAAGCCCATCAAGAAGGGATAGACCGCAATGAACCTGGCCGATTTGTCGCCTTTGGCGAATCATCTCTGGCAATCCACTCTCTTTGCCACCGCGGCATGGCTGGCGACCCTCGCACTGACGAAGAACCGCGCGGCAGTCCGGTACTGGATCTGGCTGGCTGCATCGGTGAAGTTCCTGATCCCCTTTTCGTGGCTGATCGACGCCGGCAGTCATTTTGCCCGGCGACCCGCTGTCGAACCTCAGTTCGCTATTGTGGTGGATGTGATGAGCCGGCCGTTCGCCCTGCCGGCCCCGGCAGCCCGGCTAACCGGCGTGGCCCAGGCGCCAAGCCATCTTGCGGAGATACTACTCCTTGGCTTGTGGCTTTGTGGCTTCGCCGTCGGCGTCATCTGTTGGTTGCGGTGGTGGCGGCAAGTCCGCGCCAACCGGAGAACGGCGACACCGCTCGATTTGGGCATGCTCGATGTGAACCTGCCGATCCCGGTGATGTCCTCCGCCGCGCGCCTGGAGCCGGGCGTGTTCGGTATCCGCAGACTCGTCCTGCTGCTGCCCGAAGGCATTACGGAGCGCTTGACGCCGGAGCAATTGGAGGCGGTACTCGCGCACGAGTTGTGCCATGTCAGGCGACGAGACAATCTGACAGCCGCGATTCACCTGGTGGTGGAAACCGTCTTCTGGTTTCATCCGGTGGTGTGGTGGATCAGGACACGGCTGGTGAAAGAGCGCGAGCGAGCCTGCGATGAAGAGGTTGTGCGGCTCGGCTGTGAACCGCACGTCTACGCGGAAGCGATTCTCAATGTCTGCAAACTTTACCTGGAGTCACCCTTGCTTTGCGTGTCCGGAGTAACGGGGTCCAATCTGAAGAAGCGAATTCAGACGATCCTGACGGGGCGCGTCGCCGGCAACCTGAGCTTCGCAAAGAAGGTAGCCCTGGCCACTGCCGGGATGGCGGCTCTGGCGGCGCCCATCGTAATTGGCACGATGCATGTGCCCGCGATCCGGGCTCAATCGCGGCCGCCCGCTCTTGACACATCCCCGGTCGCGCAATCCGGGCTGACGCCGGACCAAGTTGCGAGCGCGACCAAGCAGCCTAAGCGGAGCAAATCGGGACCCGCATCCGCGTCGGATTATCTGGTTGGTCTGGGCAACGTCACCGCTACCACGGTTACCGTCAAGCCGCGCGTCGACGGTCAGTTGATGTCGGTGAGCTTCAAGGAAGGGGATCTGGTCCAGACCGGCCAGTTGCTGGCGTCCATCGACCCGCAGCCATACCAGTTCCAGTTGGATCGGGCCTTGGGGCAACTGGCACGGGACCAGGCCACGCTCGATAAAGCGCGCGCGGATCTCGTCCGTATCCGACAAATGGTGGCGTCGAACCAGATTCCCAGCTCGCAGATCGACCCACAGAGCACCACGGTTGCGGAACTCGAAGGCAGCATAAGAGCCGATCAGGCCAACGTCGACCACGCGAAGCTCCTATTGACTTACGCGCAGGTCACAGCGCCCATCACGGGCGTGGCTGGTCTGCGCCTGGTCGGCCCCGGCAATATGGTTCATGCCGCGGATTCGACCGGCATCGTGGTCATTAATCAGCTCCAGCCCATCGCGGTTGTGTTCAGCATTTCGGAAGATATCCTGCCTCAGGTGCTGGCGCGTCTCAAGGAAGGCGCGAACCCGACGGCCGAGGCGTGGAACCGCACCAACACGGTCAAGATCGCGACGGGCCGTCTGGCGGCGGTTGACAATCAGATTGACCCGGAAACCGGCACTGCTAAACTCAAAGCCGTGTTCGACAACAAGAATGGCGCGCTGTTCCCCAACCAGTTCGTGAACGTGCATCTGTTTCTAAATAGCCGATGAACCGCGGGACCGGCGCTTGAGGAATTGAGTCTTTGCTAATGAGGAAGCCGGCCAGGGGGCCGGCTGCGGACGGGGGCGTCCGCCCTCCAAGATTGTCATACTGGGATCTACCCTTCATGGCGCCGGCAATTCCTCAGGTCACTCTCGATCAGTTTGAAAACCACGGGCGGCACTTGATCCACCAAGCCGTGGATCATTGGGCCGCGCTCCAGCCCGATCGGGCCGCCGTCGTGAATGCCACGCGCGGGACCGGGTTGACGTGGCGCCAACTCCAGCGCGGCTCTCTGGCGCTGGCCACAGAGTTAGAACGGATGGGTTTTCGCAAGGGCGATTTCCTGGCTGCTTCCCTGCCCCTGCTCAACGAACATATCCTGCTGGAGTACGCCTGTTTTCGCATGGGCGTGATTCATGCGCCGCTCGATTTGCGGCTCGAACCGGCGGAGGTGATCCGCTGCCTGGGACTGATCGGCGCCAAGGGATATTTTTTCTTGGGAAAAACCCCGCGGGCCGATTTCGCCGCGCTGGCCGAGGCCGTGCGCGCCAGGTGCGATTTCGTCGAACACTTCGTGCAGTTCTCGCCGCCGGCTGAGTGCATCGCTGGGGCCGCCAGCTTCTTCGGCCTCCGCGAGACCAATGGGAATGCGGCAGCCGCTCCATGGGAAGTGAGCGAACACGACGGCGCGCAGGTGATCTTCACCACCGGCTCTACCGGCTCGCCCAAGCCGGCGCTGCTCTCGCATCGCGGCATCGCCTGCCAGAACCTGTGCCTGGCGGCGGCTTTCCACTTCGGGCCGGAGCAGAGAGTGCTGTGCAACCTGCCGGCGTCGCACGTGGGTGGGCAATCGGAAATCCTCCTCACGTCGCTGTTCGCCGGCGGAACCGCGGTCACGCTGGAAGTCTTCGACCCGGTGAAAAGCCTGGAGGCTATCGAGCGCCATGGCGTCACTCTGCTCGGGCAGATTCCCGCCATGTTCCACCTGGAATGGCGCACCGCCGATTACGCGAGCCGCAATTTGTCGAGCCTGGAACTGGCGGTCTACGGCGGGCAGGCGGTACCCAAGCCGTTTCTCGGCCGCATGCTGGAGATGGCGCCGCGAATCGCCACCGGATTGGGCCTCACCGAAGCCTCCGGCTTCTGCACCTACACGGCCCTGGGTGGCGCGGATGTCGTGGCGGACGGTCTGGGTTGGGCCATGCTGGCTGACCGCAGGTCGGTGCGCGAACCGATGGATGCGGCCGGAACGGCGGGCGGCGAAGTGGGCGCGGGCGAAGTCGGGCACATCTGCTTCCAAGGGCCGCAGACTTTCCTGGGATATGTGAACGACCCGGCTTCGACCGCGCGCGCCCTTTCATCCGACGGCTGGCTCTACACCGGCGATCTCGGCTTCGCCGATGAGCGCGGGCTGCATTTCTCCGGGCGCGCCAAGTGGGTCTTGAAGCCGGCCGGCCACCAGGTCTTCCCCGGCGATGTGGAGAACCACTTCAGCGCCATGTCGGGCCGCGTGGCCAACGTCGGTGTGGTGGGGCACCAGCACGCCCTCTGGAGCGAAGCCATCATCGCGTTTGTGGAGCCGCAGCCGGGCGTCGAATTGAGCGAAGCGGAGCTGCGCAAACACGCGCGCGGGTTGACCAGCTACATGCGCCCGCTGCATTACGTGATTCTGGAGCCGGGCGCGATGCCGTTCAATCGCACGTCCAAAGTGGACATGGTCAAGCTGCAAGCACTGGCGCGCGAAGAGGTCGCGAAGTTGCGCCAGCGGGGGCGCTGGGATGGGTGAGGCGCGGCTGCGGATTCAGTTGCGCGGCATCGTGCAGGGCGTGGGCTTCCGGCCCTTCGTGCACCGCCTGGCGGAGGAGCGCCAACTGGGCGGATGGGTGCTGAACTCGTCGGCCGGGTTAGTGACCGAAGTGGAAGGCCCCCGCACGGCGCTCGATAGTTTCGTCGAGGCCGTGCGGCACCAGCCGCCGCCGCTCGCGTGGATTCAGGAAATGCAGGTTTCGGAAGTCGCAGCACTCGGCGAAACGGCCTTCGTGATTCGCCGCAGCGTCGCCTCCACCGGGGAGTTTGCGCTGGTCTCGCCCGACGTCGCCACCTGCTCCGACTGCTTCGCCGATTTCACCGATCCATCCAACCGCCGCTATGGTTACGCCTTCACCAATTGCACCAACTGCGGCCCGCGCTACACCATTATCCGCGACATTCCCTACGACCGCCCCAAGACCACCATGGCCGCTTTCCGCATGTGCGCGGCCTGCCAGGCGGAGTATGAAGACCCGCGCAACCGCCGCTTTCACGCGCAGCCTAACGCCTGCGCGGCTTGCGGGCCGCGCCTTTCGGCGCCGGTCGAAGAAGCGCGCCGCAGGCTGGCCTCGGGTGAGGTGCTGGCCATAAAAGGCCTGGGCGGATTTCACCTGGCGTGCGATGCGCGCAACCGGGAAGCCGTCGAGCGCCTGCGCGCGAGCAAACGCAGAAGCGATAAGCCGTTTGCCGTGATGGTGCGGGACCTGGCCGCGGCCGCCGCGCTGTGCCATGTCCCGGAGGCGGAACAAGAGGCGCTGTCGGGGACCAAGCGGCCCATCGTGATCCTGCGGCGCGTTGAGTCTGTCACACTGCCCCACGCCATCGCGCCTGGCAATCGCACCCTCGGCGTGATGCTGCCATACACGCCGCTGCATTATTTGCTGTTCGTGGATGCGCCTTACGATGCCTTGGTGATGACCAGCGGCAATTTGAGCGAAGAGCCCATCGTGGTCGATAACGGGGAAGCCCGCCAGCGGCTCTCGCAAACCGCCGACTGGTTTCTGACCCACGACCGCGACATCTACATGCGCACCGACGATTCCGTGGTGCGCGTTTTCGAAGGGCGCGAACGCGTGATGCGGCGATCGCGCGGCTATGCGCCGCAGACCCTCGACCTGGGGCGCGAAGTGCCGGAACTGCTGGCATGCGGCGGTGAGTTAAAGAATGCCTTTTGTCTCACCAAGGGGAGGCACGCCATCCTGAGCCAACACATCGGCGACCTGGAGAACTACGAAACCCTCGAATTCTTCCAGGAGACCCTCCGCAACTTGAAGAAGCTCTTTCGCGTGGAGCCGCGCGCCGTGGCGCACGATCTCCATCCGCAATACCTGACCACCAAGTACGCGTTGGAGAGCACCGGCCTGCCGTCCATCGGCGTCCAGCACCATCACGCCCATATCGCTTCCTGCATGGCCGAGCACTCTCTGGCTGGCGAAGTGATCGGCGTGGCCTTCGACGGCACGGGGTATGGGACGGACGGCGCGATCTGGGGCGGTGAATTCCTGGTGGCCGGTTATGCAAGCTTCACGCGGCGCGCGCACCTGCGCTACGTGCCGCTCGCGGGGGGAGATACGGCTGTGCGCGAGAATTGGCGCGCGGCGCTGGGCTATCTCACGGACACCTTCGGCGCGGGCGCTTCCATAGAAGGCGTGGCCGAAGAGCGCGTGCGCGTGGTGCGGCGGATGATCGCAACCGGTCTCAACACCGTGCCGACGTCCTCGTGCGGGCGGTTGTTTGACGCCGTCGCGGCGCTCATCGGGCTGCGCCGCGAAGTTACCTTCGAAGGCCAGGCGGCCATCGAGCTGGAGATGATCGCGCAGAGTGGCGAGCAAGGCCGTTACGAATTCGCGATCGAAGGCGACGGCCCGTGGCAGGTGGATTTCCGCCCCTTGGTGGCGGAGATTCTGCGCGACCCGGCCGCCGCGCCGGTGAAGGCCGCGAAGTTCCACAACACCCTCACCGAGGCCACCGCCGAAGTTTGCCTGCGCATCGCGCGCGAGACAGGTTTGCGGCGCGTCTGCCTCAGCGGCGGCACGTTTCAAAACATGCGGCTGCTCGGTACCACCGCGGCGGCCTTGCGCTGCAACGGGCTTGAAGTCTACCTGCACGCACAGGTTCCACCCAACGATGGTGGCATCGCACTGGGGCAAGCGGCCATCGCCGCTGCCGAAGGTACTGTTAAATTCTAAGTCGCTTTTCGCCAAAAGTACTAGACCAAACAGAACTAACCACCGGCCATATTTTTCTTGTAAGACGCCTGTATTGGACTTACTCTTAAGGCCAAAGCACTTAAAAAGCAGAAACGATGATGATCGTCAGAATGGCGAATGGAAAGAAGCGCGCAGCGGTAATACTGGCGCTGACGGGCCGGACGATGCGTGTCGCCCTGAAGGACACCGACGACGTCATGGAATACAAACTGGTCGATCAGACGTGGATCTCGGAGGATTGCGAGCCAGTGACGTTCGAGTTTCCGCTGGGAGTCTTTGAGGCAATTGGAATCATGCCCCCGGGGCCGGGTGCGGGCTCCCCCAAATACAGATGACAGGCCATTTCGAAGAGCGCGTGCCATAACCGATATCGAGGTGCGTGCGCCACTGCACCAGCGCTGCACGTCTGTGAGAAATGACGGCTAGTGGTAAAATCGACCTGACCATGGGCCGGCATGTCCGATAGCGCTCCCATCAAGAGGCGGGACTTTCTACTCAAAACCGCGCTGGCGGGCGGCGCTCTGGCCTCCGCGCCGCGGGGCCGCGCTGCCCCCGGGAACGTCTCGCTGGTGGCCGGTTCATCGGACCCCATCGCTGCTTCGGAACCAGTCAAGTGGGCCATGGCGGAACTCGAACGCGCTTTCGAAGAGAGTGGCCGCACAGTGCGCCGCCGTAGCGCGGTGCGGGAAGCCGCCCCGGGCGAACGCTGCATCGTGGCTTCGAGTGGCAAAAGCGGGGCGGACGCCCCCGAATCCTTCCGGCTCTCTTCCGCCACCACCGCGGGCCGGCCGGTGTTGCTAGCCGCCGGCGGCGATGCGCGCGGCTTGGCGTACGCGCTGCTCGAGTTGGCCGACCGCGCCCGCCACGGCATGCCGCTCGAAATTCCCAAACCCCTCGCCGAACAGCCGGCCAACCCGGTGCGTAGCGTGATGCGGCAGTTCACCAGCGAGCCGCTCGATAAGCCGTGGTTCCACGATCGCGAAGGCTGGCAGCAGTACCTCACCATGCTGGCGGCCAACCGCTTCAACCGCCTGCACCTGGGCTTCGGCCTGGGCTACGACTTCCTGCAGAATGTGGCCGATTCGTATTTTCTGTTCCTCTACCCTTTTCTCGTGAAGCTGCCGGGCTATGAAGTGAGGGCGTCCAACCTGCCCGATGCGGAGCGTGATCGCAACCTTGACATGCTGCGCTTCATCAGCGAACAAACCGCGCGGCGCGGCCTGGATTTCCAACTGGGCGTGTGGATGCACGGCTACCAGTTGACCAACAGCCCGCGCGCCCGCTATGTCATCGAAGGCCTGACGAACGAAACCCACGGGCCTTATTGCCGCGACGCGCTGGCGGCGGTGCTGCGCGCCTGCCCGAAGATCGGCGCCGTGGCCCTCCGCATCCACGGTGAGAGCGGCGTGGCGGAAGGCAGCTACGATTTCTGGCGAACCGTCTTCGATGGCGTGAAAGCCTGCGGGCGGAAAGTGGAAATCGACCTGCACGCCAAGGGCATCGACACTGCCATGATCGATTCGGCGCTGGCCACCGGCCTGCCCGTGAATGTTTCCGCGAAATATTGGGCCGAGCACCTCGGCCTGCCCTATCACCAGGCGGAGATTCGGGAGCAGGAGCGGCCGGTGGTAGGCCACGTGGGAAGCCGGTTGATGGCGCTCAGCGAAGGCTCGCGCAGCTTCACGCGCTACGGCTATGCCGACCTGCTGCGAGAGGACCGCAAGTACACGGTGCGTCATCGCGTCTGGGCCGGCACGCAGCGCCTGCTGCTGTGGGCCGAGCCGCAGTGGGCCGCGGCTTATTCCCGCGCGTTCCGTCTCTGCGGATCGACGGGCGCGGACGTGATGGAGCCGCTGACCTTTCGCGGGCGGCGCGGCACCGCGGCCGGAAGCACGCGCTGCGGGTACGCGGATTCATCGCTCGAACCGCCTCGCGATTGGCAAAAGTTTGAGCAGTGGTATCGCGTGTGGGGCCGCGCTTTGTACAGCCCTGAAACCGAGCCGGAAGTTTTTGAGCGCCCGCTGCGCAAACAATTCGGCAAGGACGCCGAAATCGTCCAGGAAGCCCTGGCCAAGGCCAGCCGCGTGCTGCCGCTCGTGACCACGGCGCATTTGCCTTCGGCGGCGTGCGACACCTTCTGGCCGGAGATCTACTGGAACATGCCGATGGCGGACGAGGGCCTTCGCAATCCCTATGGCGATACTCCATCGCCCAAGACCTTCCAGAACGTGAGCCCGCTCGATCCCCAACTCTTTTCGCGCATGACGGATTTCGCCGATGAGCTGCTGAAAGGCGAGCGCGGCGGCAAGTACTCGCCGCTCGAGGTGGCGTCCTGGCTGGAAGATTGCGCGCAGCCGGCCATCACACTTTCGCGCGCCCAGTTCGACAGTTCGCCGGAGCTGCGCCGTGTCGCCGTGGACGTGGATCTGCTGGCGGCGGTGGGGCTCTTCTTCGCATCGAAGCTTCGGGCTGGTGTGCTGTACGCGATTCACCAGCAAACCGGCGACCGCGAGGCGCTGGAAGAATCGTTGAAACAGTACAAGGAAGCGCGCGCTATCTGGGCCGGCGTGGCTCGCCGCTCGAAGCTGGAATACGTGGCGGATCTGTCCGCCGGCGACCGTTACTCGGTGCGCGGCCAGTGGGCCGACCGCCTTCCGCCGATGGATGAAGATATCGCCGCCATGGAGCAGAAGGCCGGCGCGGCGCATTTGGTCGACGAGCCGCGCGTGCGCACCGCCATCATGGAGGTATTCGAGCGGCCCGAGCAAGACATGGCGCAGTGCCTGCATCGGCAACCGAAGACCTTCCGGGCAAAGGAAGCCGTGGCGCTCGAGATCGCCGTGCCGGATCGCAAGCCGGCGTCGGTGCGGATGTATTACCGGCACGTGAACCAGGCGGAGCGATTCCAATCCGTCGAAATGGAAGAGCGCGGCGACGCGTGGGCCGCAACCGTCCCGGCCGCGTATACGGATTCCCCCTACGCGTTGCAGTATTACTTCGAGGTGCGGGAATCCCGCGCCAAGGCGTGGCTGTATCCCGGGCTCGGCCCGGATCTGACCAATCAACCCTATTTCGTGGTGCGGCGTGGGTGAGCGCCGCTGGAGATCGCGATGCTCGGTTGGCGCTGGGTCTTTTTCATTTCTTTGTCGAGCAAAATCCGCCCACCGGGTTTGACCTTAGTCCCCGAATTCTATAGATTATAAGTTATCGTTCGGAAAGGACCGCACTCAGAATATGAAACCCAATTGGAAAGGCGTATTCCCCGCCATCACCACTCAGTTCCGCCAGGATCAGTCTCTCGATCTCGCCGCCACTGCCAGACACCTCGAAGGCATGATCCAGGCCGGCATTCACGGCGTCGTCTTTCTGGGAACCGTCGGCGAGAATACCGCCCTCGAGTACCATGAGAAGTTCACCATACTGCGCGAGATGAAGGGGGTGGTGCGCGGCCGCATCCCGGTTCTGACGGGCGTCGCCGAATACACCACCGCGCTCGCCTGCCGCTTCGCGCGCGATGCCGAAAAGATCGGCCTGGATGGCCTGATGGTCCTCCCCTGCATGGTCTACAAGTCCGATGAGCGAGAGACCATCACCCACTACCGCACCGTGGCCAAGTCCACCGGCTTGCCCGTCATGGTCTATAACAACCCGGTATCGTACGGCGTCGACCTCGTGCCCGAGGCCTTCGCCCGCCTCGCCGATGAGCCGAACCTGGTGGCCATCAAGGAATCTTCCGAAGATGTCCGCCGCATCACCGACCTGCGCAATCTCGTGGGCAACCGCTACATTCTCTTCGGCGGTGTGGACGACCTGGTGCTGGAAAGCATCCTGCTCGGCGCGGAGGGCTGGATCTCCGGCCTGGTGAACGCCTTCCCCGGCGAGAATCGCGCGCTGTGGGATCTGGCCATCGCCGGCAAATGGGAACAGGCGCGCGAATTGTATCGCTGGTATACACCGCTGCTGCACCTCGATACCAAGGTGAAGCTGGTGCAATACATCAAGCTCGCCATGCAGGAAACCGGACTTGGCTCGGAAATGGTGCGGGCGCCGCGCTTGCCCCTTGAAGGCGCGGAACGCGAAGAGATTCTCGGCATCATTCGCAAAGCCATCGCTTTCCGGCCGGTACTGGCGGCGCGGTAATGCCGCGCGGCATCTCAGGCACGCTGGAGGCGCTTTCGCAGAACCTGGGGAGAAGGCCGCCCATCGCCGATCGAATCGCCGAAACCATTCGCGGCTTGATCGTTTCGGGCGATCTGAAGCCCGGCGACCGCATCGTGGAGTCGCGCATGGCCCGCCAGATCGGCGTCGGGCAGCCCACCGTGCGCGAAGCGCTGGTGGCGCTCGAGCATCAGGGGTTGGTGGTGCGCAAGGCCAACCAGGGCTGCGTGGTGACGGCGCTGACGCGCGACGAAATCAGCCAGGTGCTGCGCGTGCGCGAGGAACTGGAACGCCTGGCCGTGGATCTCGCCATCGAAATCGCGCCCGACGTCGAAATCCGCAAGCTCATCGCCGTTGCCGAAAAGATGAAAGAGGCGGCCGAAGTGCGCGACATCCGCCGCTACCACGAGTTCGACGTCCAGTTCCACCAGGCGCTCTGGCGGCTTTCCGGCAACAGCGTGCTTCCCCGCCTGCTGGCACAGACCCTGATGCCGCTGCTGGCGTTTTTGTTCATGCGCAACCTGCGCAAGAATCACCAACTGGAGATGACCGCCTCGGCCGTAGCGCACGTGGAAATTGCCGAGGCGATTCTGCGGCGCGACAAGAAAACCGCGCGGCGGGTGGCCCAGCAGAAGTTCCGCCTGTTTGCCCAGGAACATCTGAACTGGTATGAGAGTGAGGGGTAAGGAGTGAACCCACAACGCATCAAGATCATCGATTCCCACACCGGCGGAGAGCCCACCCGCGTCATCATCGCCGGCGGCCCCGATCTGGGCACCGGCCCCATCACGGAGCGCCTGGCCCGCTTCCGCGCCGGCTTCGACGGCTTTCGCTCGGCCACCGTGAATGAGCCTCGCGGCAACGACGCCATGGTGGGCGCGCTGTTGTGCGAGCCTTCCAGCCCCGCCTGTGACGCCGGCGTGATCTTCTTCAACAACGTCGGTTATCTGGGAATGTGCGGCCATGGCGCCATCGGCCTGCTCACCACCCTGGAATACATGGGCCGCATCCAGCGCGGCGCCCGCGTCCGCCTGGAAACCGTGGTGGGCGATGTCGAGGCGCGCTTGAACACCGACGGCACCGTGACCTTGCGCAACGTCGCCAGCCACCGCAGCGCCGCGCACGTCGCGGTGGAGGCGCCGGGCATCGGCCGGGTCTACGGAGACATCGCCTGGGGCGGCAACTGGTTCTTCCTGTGCGGTGGTCACGGACAGGCGCTCACCCTCGATCGCGTCGATGAACTCACCGATTTTGCGTGGCGCATCCGGCAGTCGCTCGAAGCCCACGGCATCGCCGGCGACGATGGCGGCTCGATCGATCACATCGAACTCTTCGGCCACCCCACCGTGGAAGGCGCCGACAGCAAGAGCTTCGTCCTCTGCCCCGGCAAAGCCTACGACCGCTCGCCGTGCGGCACCGGCACCAGCGCCAAACTGGCCTGCCTCTACGCCGATGGCAAACTGAAACCCGGCCAGGTCTGGCGTCAGGAGAGCATCACCGGCTCGACCTTCGACGGCCGCATCTCCGTTGACGGCGGCAAGCTCTACCCGGAGATCACCGGCTCCGCCTACGTCAACGCCGAGGCCGACCTGGTGCTCGACGAACGCGATCCCTTCTGCTACGGAATCCCCCGCTCATGGGCACAAGCTACGACGTAGCCATCGCCGGCGGCGGCATCGTGGGCGCGGCCTGCGCGGAGGAGTGCGCGGCGGCGGGCCTCGCCGTGGTGGTCGTCGAACCGGGCCCGGTGGGCGGCGGAGCGACCGCCGGCGGCATGGGCCATATCGTCGTCATGGACGATTCCCCGGCGCAGATCGCGCTCACCAATTATTCGCGAACCCTGTGGATGGCGCGTGCGCGCGAGTTCCCCGCCGAGGTGGAATACGTCTCCGCCGGCACGCTCTGGGTGGCTGCCGACAGCGAGGAAATGGCCGAAGTGGAACGTAAGCGCGCCGTCTATGAAGCCATCGGCGTGCGGGCGGAAGTGCTCGGTCCGCGGGAACTCGCCCAGGCCGAGCCGAACCTGCGCCCGGGCTTGGCGGGAGCGTTGCGCGTCCCCGACGACGCCGTGGTCTATCCGCCCTGCGCCGCGCGCTACATGCTCGAACGCGCGCGCGATCACGGCGCCACAGTGCGCGCCGGAGAGGCCGCCGCGGAACTGAGTGGCACGGGGATCAGACTGCGCGACGGTTCCTTCCTCGCGGCAGGCGCGGTGGTGAACGCCACGGGCGCGTGGGCCCCCGAACTCACTCCGGGGATTGCGGTGCGGAAACGCAAGGGCCACCTGGTGATCACCGACCGGTACCCCGGCTTCGTGCGCCACCAACTGGTCGAACTCGGATATTTGAAAAGCGCGCATTCCATGACAGCCGATTCGGTGGCCTTCAACGTCCAGCCCCGCAAGACCGGCCAGTTGCTGATCGGCTCGTCGCGCCAGTTCGGCGCCGAGCACGGCGAGATCGATACTCAGATACTCACGCGCATGCTGCGGCGCGCGCAGGAGTATATGCCGGGCTTAGCCTCGCTCTCCGCGATCCGCTCGTGGACCGGCTTTCGCGCCGCCACACCGGACAAGCTGCCGCTGATCGGCCCGTGCCCCGAAGACCCGCGCCTGTACCTGGCAACCGGCCACGAAGGCCTGGGCATTACGACTTCGCTCGCCACCGGCAAGCTGGTGGCCGACCAGCTATTGCATCGCGCTCCAGCGATTTCCGTCGAACCATATCTGCCCGGCAG
>JBEKYE010000024.1:0-21769 GCA_049511275.1 Bryobacteraceae bacterium | reverse complement strand
AAGGTCGGGCGCTTATCCAAGCCTGGAAGAATGCCTCTGCTTTGATATCAATTGAATTTGCCTCGGCTACCTATTCTTCATTCGTCAAGCGGCAGGGCCGAATCACGACTTTTGATGAGAAACGGATCGTACTGTCCATCGATGCGTCTGAAGAACTCGCAGTAGATTTAACGGGTGCGGTTTTTGCGGAAGGTGCATCGGCCTCCAAACTCCGGTTCCTCGGACTTGACCCGTCCAGATATTCGGAGATGGTAGAAATCTCCTTGGGAAACCTGGACCGGTTGACCTTGTTTGCGTCTCCCTCGCGTTGATCCTTACCTTTAGGCTGGACATCCGGCATTCTGGCACACTCCGCTGGCTGAAGCGCCGATCTCCCCAAAGATCAGGATCACAGGCGATGGTAGGGCACCGGCGGGGATGGCCGGAAGCATTGCATGTTCTGCCAGGTGAGGCGGGCGGGCAGGGCGGCAAACTCGCGCTCCACGATGGCGCGCAGCGACGCGGGGTCGCCGAGCGCGCGCAGGTTCAATAGAATTTCGTGCCTGGCGGATGGCGAACCATCGAGCGCGCCTTCCACTATCGGGTCCTGGCCGTTGGCGGTGAGCGCGGCTTTCAGGTAGCCCGCGTCCGATTGCGTGAACAGCTTCAGGTGCACAATGCGGATCTGCGGCTCCAGGCGGTCCAGCAGAGGGCCTACCAGCATAGGCGCGGAAATGGGCGGCGCGGCGTGCGCGGTGGCGCGGGCGTTGAGCCACGCCAGCGCGGCTTCGGCTTCGGCGTAGCGCGCGTAGTCGATGTCCAGCGTCTTGGCGCCGGCCGGAACGGAGCCGGAGAGCAACCGGTCGATCCAGGCTTGCACGCTTTCACCGCGTACGAAGAGCAGGTCGGCTTCGGCCAGTTGGTTCCGGTAAAGGAAGTCGAGGTCGGGGTTGTCAAAGGTCCGCTGCGGGTAAAGCACCACGGTCAGGGGCGCGATGCGGAAGCGATCCTGATGGTCGCGGAGGAGCGGGCGCAACGTGGTGGCCACGATGTCGGTGCAACTGCCGACGGCCTCGGCGAAGATCACGTCGGGCAGATATTCGAGGAGGCGGCCGGCGGCTTCCATGAGGTCGGGGAAGCGGCAGCAGAAACAGCCTCCGGTCACTTGATCGCAAGCGACGCCCAACGAACCGGCGTAGTGGGTGTCCACGAGGTCGTCCCCCTGGTCGTTGAGGATGGCGGCCACGCGCAGGCCGCGCTGCTGGAGGAGGCGCGCGGCGGTGAGGATGAGGGTGGTCTTGCCGGCGCCCAGAAAGCCCCCAACTACCGCGATGACAGGCATCACAGCGCCAACTCCTGACCTTCGGCGATGGTGGCGTTGGGCGTGGACTTCTTTCCGTTGACGGTAGCGGCGCGCACCGCGAGCGTGCCGTGATCGACGCGCAGGGTGGCGCCGGCCGCGGTGACGCGAAAGGTGCCCCAGCCCGTGGCGGTGCTCCAGAAACAGCGGAAGCCCGGCGCGGCATTGATGGTGACGATCTGCTCGCCGCCGTGATAGCGGAAGCCGCTGGCGGCCAGCAGCGTGCTCCAACTTGACATGGCGCGCGCGTAGTGATGGCCGCACTCGGGCTCGTTCCACGGGTTGCGGCGCTCGCCATCGTAGCGCGCACGCACGTTGCGCACGGCTTCGACGCCTTCGCGCGTCATGCCGGCGAAGAGCAGGTGGGCCGCGGCAAGGTACTCCTGGCCGGTCCAGGATTCGGCGTAGTAGGGGAAGGGCACGTGGGGGCGCTCGGCCCGGCCGTAGTCGCAAACCATGAGGGCGGGCTCGTCGTTGAGCACGTAGGTGCGCTCCACGCAATCGTGGCCGACGAGCGTGCGCTTGTAGTTGTAGCGCCAGATGGATTCGAGAGTCTTGTGGATGTTGGCGGCGGAAACCAGGGGGCCGAGGCCGGCGACTTCGGCGAGATACTGGCCGATTAACTGATCGAGCAGACAGCCGCCGCCGACCTGGTATTCGGGGGTTTCGGTATTGGCCGAGCCCATGTCGCTGACGAGGTTGGGCGCGATCTTGTCCTTGGCGACGCCACGGATCTTCTGAATGTAGAATTCGCCGTTGAAGAGGTTGGCATCGATCCACTTGCTGCCGCGTTCGAACACCGCACGATACTCCGCCGCGCTGGCGATGTCGCCGGCAGCGCGGGCCATCTCCTCGCCGGCGCGGAGCCCGCCCAGATAGAAGATGCCGCATAGTGGGTTGGGGCCATAGAACTCCACGTCGTAGGTATTGTGCTGCACGCCTTCGAGGACCCCGTCTTTGTCGGCGTCCCAGCCGCCGGGGATCCAGGCGAACTCGACGGCTTTCTTGATGCGCGGCCACATCTCGCGGAGCCACACGGTGTCGCCGGAAAGCAGCCAGTCCAGGTACGCGTGCATGATCTGGCCCATCTGGCCATCGGCAGCGGCGAAGCCGAAGCTTTCGCCGTTGTGGGGGAGGCGCTCGCGGAAACGGATGCCGCCGGCGTGGTCGAGTTGGTAGCCGAAGGCGGAGCCGCGCAACGAGCGGGCGAAGCTCGGGAAGATGTGGGCGGTGGCGGTTTCGTAGTTCCAGACGTGCGCGCAGCTTCCGTGGCAGCAGCCGGAGTGGTCGTCGGCTCCCTCGAAGCCGTGGAATTCGCCGTCGGGGGTGCGGAAGCATACGGGGGTGACCAGGGTGGAAAGGTTGGCGCTGGCGGCGTCCCTGATGACGGCCGGGATGGTGGACTCGCGCATGGCGGCGGCAAACTGGCGGGTCTTCTGCTCAAGGGATGGGAGGTGTTCGGCGGCGTATTCGGCAGCGGCCCAGGCACCGGGGAAGCGCGTGGTGTAGTGGTTGCCGATGAGGGTGTCTTCATCGCCGGGCGCGGCGCTCCAGCCGCATCGGCGCGGAGTGCGGTTGGGGAAATGCCAGGCGAAAAGGAACGTGTAATCGGCGTGGGCGCCGGGCGCGATGGTGCGGCCGAGCGAGAGCGCGCCTACCGTTCCGGGGTCCTTCGATTCGGGGCCGAGTTCGCCATCGGCGGAAAAGTCGTCCCAGAAAAACATCGGCGAGTTCCACCAGCGGCTGCGCTCCCATCCGCGAAGGTAGGTGACCCGGGCGCCGGCGGGATTGAGCACAGCGAGCAGGAAGCTGCCTTTCAGCGCGTCGTTGCCGGGCAGTTCCGGGCTGGACATGAGAATGCCGGCGAGCCGTTCGGAAGTCTTGTATTCGTTAAGGCGCGTATCCTTGGCCTGGGTGCGGCCGGTGGGATTGTCGATGGACCAGGCAATCGAGACCTTGGCGGGCGCCGAGCCGGGGTTGGTGACGCGGTAGCGCAGGATGGCCACCGGCAAGCCGGACTCGTTGGGTTCATGGGGGATGAACGGCGAGAAGGCTTCGAGCGAGACTTTGACGGGCAGGGTGGAATCGGAGAAGTCGACGCGCGCCAGCGGGAACTGGCCGGTGAAGGTGGCCGAGGCGAGGCGCGTGAGGCCGGGTGCATTGCGCGAGCCAAGCCCGCTGGAGCCTTCGAAAGGCGGCTGGATGCGCGACTCAAGCACGCGGGTGACAGACTTGCGATTGCCGGCCTGCGCCCAGACTGCGGGGAAGGCGTAGGGGGGCGAGTTGCCCTTGTCGGGACGGTTGAAAATCTCCCAATCGCGAAGCTGCCCGCGCCCTCCGAGGCTGACACACCCGGCGCAGACTCCGCCGAGTGGGAAGGCGATGGCGCTGAGATGCCGTCCGGTGAAGACCCGGGGGAACGTGATTTCGGGAGCGGTGGGCGATGTGGGCGCGGCCACGGCCGGAGCCGGGGTCTGTGCGCCAGCCTGAGTGACCGCGCTGGCAAGGGTCACCTGCTGAAGAAAGGTGCGGCGCTTGGTGGACATCAGGTATAGAGTAGTCCCGGGCGGGGGAAAGTGGGGAACCGGGGCTGGTGAATTGCGGCAAGCGGACGGCTCGCGTTGGTTCAGTCGTCTGATTCAGAATTACGGCGACGCATTTTGGAACCGGTCAGGCTGCTGGAGCCAGGCGTTTGGCGTTGATCTTGGCTAGCAGCGTATGCAGGTGGCCATCGAGCTGATCGCGCTCCCGCCCTCCGGGCCGGTGAAAGGCGATTAGATCAGGTAGCTATCCAGAAGCGCGGATGGGCATGGTGTGGACCGGCTTCCCCGTGGCGTGGAACACCGCGTTGGCGATCGCCGGCGCGATCACGATGATAGGAGTCTCCCCCGCCCCCGCCGATTCGAGATCCTTGCGGTCCAGCAGGATCACGTCCAGCTTGGGAAGGTCACGGAATCGCGGCACACGGTACGTGGCGAATCGCGCGTTGGTGAGCTTGCCGTCCTGGAACAGAATTTCCTCCCGCAGTGCCGGACCGACGCCCATCATGATCGCTCCTTCCACCTGGGACCGCAGGTTGGCTGGGTTCAGGATGGCCCCGCACTCGAAGGCCTGGACCACCTCGATCAACCGCGGTGCGCCGCTCACGCGATCCACCTCTACCTCGCAGCAGGCCGCCACCACCGAGTTCTTCTCGGTCCCGCAGGCGAGGCCGATGCCGGTTCCGGGGCGCCGTTTCTTGCGCCTCTCCACCCAGCCGAACCGTTGGGCGGCGGCGTTCAGCACGTTCCGCATCCTCTCGTTATCGAGGTGAGAGAGCCGGAACTCCAGGGGATCTTTGCCCGCCGCTTCAGCCAGTTCGTCGGTGAACGCCTCGCGCGCGAAGTTGTTCGCCGTGGCTGCCAGAACCCGGTACGAGGACTGCCGCAGGGGCGGATCGGACGCGACGAACCTGGCCCGCGTATTGGGGATGCGATACGGGGTATCGAGCGCCGCCGCCCCGGAGTTGTAGTTGGTGAAGTCCCAGGCCGAGATGGCGTTGCCCGCGTCCAGGCCGGCCTCGACTTCAATCAGCGCGGCGGGGCGGAAATACGCCCACATGAACTCTTCCGCGCGCGTCCACCGCACCGCTACCGGGTGCCCCGCCTCCCTGGCGAGGCGGGCCGCCTCCGTAGCCGCCTCTCCGGTGTGCTTGCCTCCGAAGCCCCCGCCAAAGTGAGGCACGAGGACGCGCACCCGGTCTTGCGCGACACCCAACGTCTCGGCGAGTTGCTGGCGGACGCTCGCCGGGTTGCTGGTGCCGGTCCAGACCGTGAGGCGGCCGTCCTGCCATTCCGCCACCGCGGCGCGCGGCTCCATGGGGGCATGCTGCACATAGGGCACCTGGTACGACGCCTTCAACCTGGTGCGCGACTCGGCCAGCCCCTTCTCCACCGAACCCCGGCCCTGCGCCTGGGGGCGTTCCTGCGGTTTGGCATGCTGCTTCAGGTAGCCGAACAGTTCGTCGCTCGATGGCTGCTCGACGGTCTTCCACTGGGCAGTGGCGGAGATCGCCGCCAGGGCTTTTCGGGCCGCGAAAGTGGTGGGCGCGGAGCAGGCGACAAAATCGCCATCTTGCACCGCGGTCACTCCCGGCATCTTCTGCGCCTCCGACAGGTCCACGCCGCCCAGTGTTGCCCCGTACGACGGAGCGCGCAGCACGCATCCGTAGAGCATGCCTGGCCGAACGATGTCGCTCGGGAATCGATGCGCGCCAGTGACCAGTTCGCGAATGTCCAACCGGACTTGGGGCTTTCCCAATAGCTGCCAGTCCTTGGCCGGGGTGACCGTGATGTTGGCCGGCAACGCCTCTTTGTAAGCTGCGGCGAGTTCGGGCGAATGGGCCAGGTCAGCGTAGCCGTACTTCTTGCCGGCGTACTGGACAGCGCCATCGATGACTTCCAGCCGCACATTGGCACCCAAGGGGGACTGCTGGCCGAATTGCCGGCCGGCCGAGGCCAGCAGCAGGTCGCGCGCGGTGGCCGCCGCCCGGCGTACCAGCGGCGCGGTACGCGGCGTGGTCCCGCTGCCGGCGGTGCCGCCGTCGGCTGGTGTCTGGTCCGTGTCGCCCATCACCATGCGCACGCGGTCGAGGGGTACACGCAACTCTTCCGCCGCGGCCATCGCCAACTCGGTGAGAGCGCCCTGGCCTTCTTCGATCTTCCCGCTCAGGACTGTAATGAAGCCGTCCTCTCCAATGTGCAGCCTGGTTTCCAGGGTTCCGGCTCCGCCACCTCTCTGGGCATCCGACCAGGGCGCCGTCGCCACGATCAAAAGACCGGCGCCGGCGATTTCCAGAAACTCCCTGCGGTTCACCGCGGACTGGTTCACAATGGACATGGCCGCCTCCTATCCCTTCTTCCCCGCTCCTGCCGCGGCGCGCTGTACAGCGGCCATAATCCGGTGGTAGTCGGAACAGCGGCACAGGTTTCCGTTCAGGCCGTCGACGATCTGTGCGTCCGTCGGCTTCGGGTAGGTTTGGAGCAGCGCCACCGTCCGGAGCACCATGCCGGGCGTGCAGTAGCCGCACTGCACGGCGCCTTCGTCGAGAAACGCCTGTTGGACCGGGTGCAGCGTCCCGCCCTCGGCTAGACCTTCGATGGTGACGATCTTGCGGCCCTCGGCCGCGCGCACCGTTGTCACGCACGAGACTGCCGGGGCGCCGTCGAGGAGCACGGTACACGATCCGCATTGGCCTTCGCCGCAACCGTATTTCGTTCCGGTCAACCCCAGGTCTTCGCGCAGAACTTCCAGCAAGGGCCGCTCCGGCTCCGTATCGACGCTACGCGTCTTTCCATTGACTGACAACCGGATGGTCGCCATGTGATTGAGACCTCCTTCAATTCGCTCCCTTTTTGCCGGCGGGCGCGCGCGAGGGGTACCCGACCGTCTGCGAAAGCATGATCTTCTGTTCCGGCCGGAGGTGCAGCGCCTTGGCCAGTTCTTCGCGGTTCACCATGGCTCGAATCACGGTGGAGAAGCCTTCCGAAGCGCAGTACAGGTATACGTTCTGTCCGATGAAGCCGGTTTCCGCGGCGGAGTACAGCGTTCTGGTGGCGTCCGGCGTTTCGGCCATCTTGGCGAAGTCGGCCACGTACACCAGGTCGAGGGGAGCTTGCGCCACGAATGGTTGCAGGCCCGTGGCTGCGCGCAGGTCGCCGGTAGTCACCAGATCCAGGCGGTGCTCCTTGGCGTTGTAGAGGTACACTCCTTCCGCCAGGGCGACATAGACATCAATGGTTTGCCGGTTGTTGGCAGAGGGCGCCGTGCGCTTCCCGTCAGGCCGGTTCACGCCGTACGCGGCCCACAGCAGGTTCGAGAGCGCCTGCGGGGACAATTTCTCGGTGCTGAACTCCCTCCCGCTCTGGCGGGCGCTGAGGGCCTGCATCAGCGGCATGCCCCCGGTGATGTTCGGTTTGGGAAGTGGGATGGTAGCTGGCGTTTCGGCCCAGGCGGCGCTCGCCAGCAGAATCAGGACAATGGTCTTTCGCATATAAGGATACCGTTATCCGAATTCTACACCTTGGGGCCGCTTAGCACACCAAAATTTCGGACTCTCAAACGGCGTTACTGTCCGCGCCCGTAGCGGCCCATGTATTGCGTCCGGGTGAGGACACGGCCCTTCAACGCATGATCGAGTTCCTGCCGCCTCGCGCCGGGCGGAAGGCCCAGGACCGGACGGTCCAAAGCGAAAAGCGTGAAGTAGTAGCGGTGAACGCCGTGGCCTTTCGGCGGGCAAGGACCTCCGTAGCCTGGCCGCCCAAAGTCGTTCTTTCCGCTCGCACCGGCCGCGCCCTGCCTGAAACCCTCGGACAAGGAATGCACGTGGGCTGGAACGTCCCAGAGGAGCCAGTGGGTCCACGTACCGGCTGGCGCGTCGGGATCATCCAGGATCAGTGCGAAGCTCTGCGTTTCCCGCGGTTCGCCTGCCCATTCCAACGCCGGGGACAAGTCTTCACCGTCGCAGGTGGAGCGCCTTGGAATGAACTCGCCATCGTCGAAACCTTTTACCTTAAGCGCAAATGCCATCTGAATGAAGTCCTCCAGCCACCTTCAATCTACGCTCCTGGCAAACCAGTGTCACGCGTCTGATTGCGACCAGGAGATGAGACGCACGACACGCTGCCGGTCCCTTGCGCCGGGCCGGCGCGACGCGTGCGCGGGTGGCCGCGAAGAGCGCGAACAACCTACCCAGGCATCGTTGTAAGGGCGGTGTGCTAGGCTGGTCTACCGACATGGACTGCATCGAGGCTTTGAAAACGCGGCGATCGATCCGCGCCTACACGGGCGAACCTGTGTCGCGAGAGGTGATCGAGGACATCATCGACTGCGGCCGCCTGGCAGCCACGGCGAACAACCTCCAACCTTGGGAATTTGTGGCGGTCACAGAGAGGAAAACGCTCCGCGCCATCGCCGGGGTGGCGGATTTTGGAAGCTTCATTGCCCAGGCCGCGGTTTGCGTCGTGGTCCTGTGCAAAGACACGAAGTACTACCTCGAGGACGGCTGCAATGCGAGCCAGAACATACTCGTGGCCGCGCGGGCACATGGCCTCGGCGCTTGCTGGGTGGCCGGTGACAAGAAGCCTTACGCGGAGAAGGTCCGGCAGATGGTTGGCGCGCCGGAGGGCTATCGGTTGATCAGCCTGCTCCCCATCGGGCATCCGGCCGAGGAACCCCGGAAGGACAAGCGGCCGCTTTTCGACGTTCTGCCCTGGGAGAGGTTCTGACCGCGACCCTGGCTAACCGAGGAGGACACGTGAAGAAGCTGATCAACGATCCGCAGAATGTGCCGCGGGACTTCCTGGCCACGGCGCAGGAATCGGCGTAGCCCTTTGTGGCGAACTGGCTGCCGATCTCTGGCGGCGCCGCTTCTGCTTGGCCTGGGCCTGGAAGAGTTCAGCGTCAGCGCGCCCTTGATCCCCCCGAACTCAAGTGGGCCATCTCGTGTTGGAGCGCGACGGAAGCCGAGGGCTTGGCGCAGGAGGCTTTCACCATGGACTCGAGCCAGTCTGTGAGGCGAATTCTTCTCGGAGCCGTTGGCGCTCACCTCAGACGTGCGAGTCCCGAACCTCGAAGACAACCTTGATGTAGTTCTTGCGGCTGGCCAAGTCGGCGTCTCGGTGTACCTGCGCGGATCGACGTGCGCTTCACCCGGTGTTATGCTTCTTGGGGGCCATTACCGTGCCCGCAAACCTCACTGCTGATTATCTGGCTGCGGAGCAAGCTTACCAGCGCGCGCAAACCCACCAGGAGAAGATTGCCGCTCTTGAGCAAATGCTTGCCACCCTGCCGAAGCACAAGGGCACGGAGAAAATTCAAGCCGATCTCAGGCGTAGGCTGTCTCAGACGCGGAAAGAGTCCCAGAAGAAAGGTGCCTCCCACGCAGCCCCTCCCTACTTCGTTAAGCGCGAGGGAGCCGGTCAAGTCGTGTTGATCGGTCCCCCGAACTCCGGTAAGTCGCAAATGGTGCGCCATCTGACGCACGCCCGGCCCGAAGTCGCCGATTACCCCTTTACCACGCGTTTGCCGACCCCGGGCATGATGCTGTTCGAAAACGTGCAGATTCAATTGGTGGACACGCCGCCGATGTCCGCAGAGTTCATGGAGCCTTGGATGGCGCAGGTGATCCGCCCGGCGCACCTCAGCGCGCTGATTGTCGATCCCAACGATCCAGATGTGCTGGGAGAGATCGAATTCATCCTCCAGACCCTTGAGGGCTGGCAGCTCCCGCCACCGAAGCTGCTCGCGGGAAACAAGTGCGACCAGCCGGGCGCCGGCGAGAACTTTGCCGCTTTGCAGGCACTTTACGGAGACCGTTTCCGGACCGTGAGAGTCTCCGCGGCCACTGGCGCCGGCCTGGAGGTGTTTGCTTGCGAGACGTTTCGATCTCTCGACCTCGTGCGGTTCTACTCCAAGGCGCCAGGAAAGAAACCTGACCTGGAGGTTCCCTATGTGCTACGGCGCGGCGCTACCATCGCGGACGCTGCTGCTCACGTGCATCGCGATTTCGCAGAACACCTGAAGTATGCCCGGCTGTTCCGGAAATCCTACGATCATGCCGGGCTAATGGTGGAGCGCACTCACGCCGTGGAAGATGAAGACGTTTTGGAATTCCACACTGCGTAACGCAGGCTCTGGGTCTTGAATGCGTTCCGACGCCACCCTCTTTCGTGATCTACTTCGTTTCCACCGGCAGAAAATCAAGGTCTCCGTGCAACAACCAAACAGCTCGCGCCCAACGCAAGAGGGTGCTGTTTGATAATTCTGGCCAATTCCCATCGAGTCAGAGTTTGGAGTGCATGGCGCACCGTCGGATGGCCGATCTCGTGGTCGGCCCGAACGGCACGCTCGGAAGCTCCCTTTGAGCCAAGACCCAGACGATATGGCGGCACGCGGCGGAAGAGGATTGGAAGCGGGAGAAAGCTGAAGATATAGGTTGCAAAGTCAATCGCCCAGCCAGCTTTATCCAAGGAAGGCAGCAGCGGCACCTCGCAACGCCGACTCCGGGAGCGATTGCTGGAAGCGGAACCGCTGGGAGATTGGCGTCGTCATGGTATGGCTGCGGCCTAGGGTACCGTGTGCTGATACCTCCCGAACTGCTGAAGGTCCGACCAGGATCGGCAACACTTCAACGGGTGGGGCGCGATATCCTAAGTCCGATGTCGAAGCTTCGTCGCGTTGTGCCCTTTCTCCCGCTGGACGACGCCCTCTTCACCGTCAAGCAGCGCAAGGCCGTTCCGCATCAGTTCGTGCTCGACGCCATCGCCGCGTTGTCGCCCACGACCCGCCCCATGTTCGGCTGCCTTGCGGTCTACGGTTTTCGCGGCGAAGTCGAGCGGATTGGGATTTGACGGGAACGGTAGCGACCCCGCTAGTGGCTCTATCCCTGGACCAAGACCCTCATTTTCTGCCCGCTCCGACCCTCGGGAGTCACGTAATTCGAGCAATCGTCGACGATCACCAGTTCCAGGTTCATAATTTTTAGTCAGGGCCGCGGTCACTACGAGCGAACACGAATGGGGATCGACATCTTCATAAATCTATGCAAGTGAAACAAATGGCTCAAGGTTCGATGCGCCGTTTGAAACCGACCCAGGGTGCCGCCAGCCATTCGCACAGGAAACGGAATCGGTGCGTGGGGTTGAGGCGGAAACCCATGGGGAGGCTGGCGAGGTATTTGCCGAGCGAGGGCCGGAGGGGCTGGAAGAACTGGTCGCGCTGGTCCAGGCAATACGCGGTGTAGCCGAAAACCCACGGGAAGGGGATGTAGCCGTAGTGGCGCATCAGCAGGCGCATGGAGGCGTGAAAGACCTCATGGCGCTCACTGAGGGTTTTGGCTCCGCTGTGCATGCGGGAGTTGGCGAGGTGCTGGGGGATGGAAGCGAAACGGAAATTCAGCTTGGCCATGCGGATCCAGAGATCATAATCGAAGGACCGGTTGACGTCGGGATCAAGGCCGCAGCGGCGGTAGGAAGAGGCGCGGATGAAGGAGGCGGGCTGGCAGATGAAGCAATCGCGCTCTAGAGTTTTGGCGTCGAAGGGGAGGGTGGGATAGCGGCGGATGACGGCGCCCTGTTCGTCGATCCAGTTGCCTTCGCCGTAGACCACGTCGACCTCGGGGTGGTCCAGCAGATACTCGACGCCGGTGCGGATGGCGCCGGGCAGATAGGTATCGTCGGCATTCAGCCAGGCGAAGATTTCGCCGGTGGCTTCGCGGAAACCGCGATGGGCGGCGTCGGAGGGACCTTTGTCCTTGCCGGTGAAGAGGCGCAGCCGATCGCCGTAGGTTTGGAGGATTTCGGCGGTAGCGTCGGTAGAGCCGCCATCGACCACGATGTATTCGATGCGGGGATAGTTCTGCGAGAGCACGCTTTCGATTGCCTCGGGCAGATACTGCGCCATGTTAAAGGAAGGCGTGACGATGCTGACCGGCGGCAAAATGCGGGATCTCACGATCAGACCTAAATAATATAACAACACCCCGCCGCGCGCCTGTGTTCCTATCTTGTTACACTGGCTGGAAAGCCTGATTTCAGTTGGCTCGGGAATTTACGATGCGCATAGCGCTTCTTCAGATCAACCCCACGGCAGGCGACCTGGAAGGTAACTCAGCGCTGATTCTGCGCGCCGCGCGCGAGGCTCAGGCGCAGGGCGCCAACCTGTCGGTGACGTCGGAACTGGCGCTGATGGGGTATCTGCCGCGCGACCTGCTGATGAGCCAAGGCTTTGTGCGGCGGGCCTCGAGCAAGCTGGCGGCCATGGCTGAGGAACTGCGCGACGCGCCGCCGCTGCTGGTGGGTGTCGCGACGCTTAACCCAGCGGAGATGGGCCGGCCGCTGTTCAACAGCGCGGTGCTGCTGCGAGACGGCGCGCCGGGCGCGGCATTCCACAAAATGCTGCTGCCCACTTACGACGTTTTCGACGAAGACCGGTATTTCGAGCCGGCTGGTCCGGGACCGCAGATTCTGGAGTTGGACGGATGGCGCCTGGGCATCAGCATTTGCGAGGACGTGTGGAACGATCGCGATTTCTGGGAGCGGCGCCGCTATCATCACGACCCGGTGGAAGAACTGGCGCAGGCCGGAGCGCAGGCCATCATCAACCTTTCGGCTTCGCCGTTCACCGTGGGGAAGCAGCAACTGCGCGAAAAAATGCTCGGCCACATGTCGCAGAAATACGGCGTGCCGCTGGCCATCGTGAACCAGGTGGGCGGCAACGACGAGTTGATCTTCGACGGCCATAGCGCGGCGTTCGACGCGCAAGGGCGGCTGTTCGCGCGGGCCCGCGGATTCCGCGAAGACGTGATGGTGGTAGACCTGGAGCACGCCAGCGGCACGATCGCCGCGGAGGACTTCGCGCCGGAGGCCGAAATCTGGAACGCGCTGGTGCTGGGGGTGCGCGATTATGCGCGCAAGACGCGCTTCAGCAAGGTGCTGCTGGGCCTTTCCGGGGGCATCGATTCGGCGCTTACGGCGGCCATTGCGGCCGCTGCCATGGGCCCGGAAAATGTGCTGGGGGTGATGATGCCGTCCGGGTATTCGAGCGCGGGCAGCGTGGACGACTCGGTGGAGCTGGCGCGCAACCTGGGAATCCGCACGGTGCGGCTGCCGATCGGCGGCATCATGGAAACTTACGACACGGTGCTCGAGGACGCGTTCCGCGGCCGGAAGGCCGATGTCACGGAAGAGAACATTCAGTCGCGCATCCGGGGCAGCCTGTTGATGGCGCTGTCCAACAAATTCGGCTCGCTGCTGTTGACCACCGGAAACAAATCGGAGATGGCGGTGGGCTACTGCACGCTGTATGGCGATATGAACGGCGGGCTGGCGGTGATTGCGGATTTGCCGAAGATGATGGTGTACCGGGTTTCGCGGTGGCGCAACCGCAGGAAGGCGGACATTCCGGAGATCATTTTGACCAAGGCGCCGTCGGCGGAGCTGCGGCCGGGGCAGACCGACCAGGACAGCCTGCCGCCGTATGAACTGTTGGACCAGATTCTGGAGCTGCACGTGGAGCAATGCCGGTCGGCGGACGAGATCGTCGCTCAGGGATTCGACGAGGCGACCGTGCGGCGGGTGCTGCAGCTTGTGCGGACGGCCGAATTCAAACGCAAGCAGGCCCCGCCGGTGCTGAAGGTAACATCGCGGGCCTTCGGCATGGGATGGCGCATGCCGATTGCGCGCCAGGGATAAAGAACATGAAGCTATCGATCATTGGACTGGGAAAACTAGGCGCCCCCATGGCCGCGGTGATGGCGCACAAGGGGCATACGGTGGTCGGGGTGGACCTCAACCCGGCCTTTGTGAGCGCCCTGAACCAGGGGCGCGCCCCCGTCTTGGAGCCTGGCTTGGCCGAGATGATTCAGGCCAACCACGAGCGACTTTCGGCGACGCAGGACTGCGAAGCGGCGGTCCTGGCGACGGAGGCGACGTTCATCATGGTGCCGACCCCGTCTGGCGAAGACGGAAGGTTTTCCATGCGCCTTGTCTTGGACGCGGCGGAGAAGATCGGAAAGGCGCTTCGGAAGAAGAAGGACTGGCATCTGGTGGTGTTGTCGAGCACCGTGATGCCTGGATGCACGGCCGCAGGCCTGGTGCCGGCGCTCGAAGCGCACTCGGGCAAGAAGTGCGGTTTCGATTTTGGTGTGTGCTATAACCCGGAATTCATCGCCCTGGGCAGTGTCATCCGCGATATGTTGAACCCGGACATGATTCTGATTGGGGAATCGGACGAGCACTCCGGGAAACTGCTGGAAGATCTCTATACCCACGTATGTGAAAGCAACCCCAGGATCAACCGGATGAACTATGTCAATGCGGAACTTACCAAGCTGTCGGTAAATACGTTCGTGACAACCAAGATTTCGTACGCGAACATGCTGGCGGAGGTCTGCGAGACTCTCCCCGGCGCCGACGTCGACACCGTAACCCGGGCGATCGGGTGCGACAGCCGGATCGGGCAAAAATACCTGCGCGGAGCGATGGGATACGGCGGCCCGTGTTTCCCGCGAGACAATGTGGCGTTTTCGGCTCTGGCAAGGACAAACGGGGCACCTGCGCTCCTCGCGGAGGCCACCGACCAGTTGAACCGGCGACAGGCGCCGCGATTGGCGGAGCTGGTCTGTTCGAGATTGCCCGCGGATGGAACGGTTGGGATCCTTGGCCTTTCGTATAAGCCCAACACCGGAGTGATTGAGGAATCGCAAGGCTTGCGCCTGGCACAGCATCTCCTTTCGGTGGGAACGGCAGTGATTGTCTACGACCCGGCGGCAATGGAAAACGCGAAACAGCAACTCAGCGGGAAAGTGACATTTGCCCAGAGCGCGACCGAGTGCGTCCGGCAAGCCGATGCGGTCGCCGTCACGACGCCCTGGGCCGAGTTTGGAGCCATTTCCCCGGCGGACTTGAAGCGGACGGACGGATCGGTTTTGGTTTTGGATTGCTGGCGAATGCTCGATCGGTCAGCCTTCATGACCGTATCGGACTATCGTCTGATCGGTGTCGGCATCGTCTCCAGCTCGATTCCGGAGCGACGGGTTTCGGCTGCAGTCGAAGGGTAGAGTCGCTCGAACGCGGCAAGTGGTATTAGCGCGCCGGGTCTGGCGCACCGTTACTGGCGCCGCCCGGCAGCGGAGGGCGCGACCCGGTCAAGAGCCGCTTCCACTTCCGCCAGGCGCTCCTCAAGCGAACTGATCTGCCGTTCCTGGGTGCGCAGTCTATCCTGTTGCGCGGTGACTTGCCCGTTGAGCTTCTGCACTTCGTTGACCAGCATGGGCGTCAACTTGGTGTAGTCGAGCGTCTCGACTTGGCCGCTTCCGTTCCGCACCACAATCTCCGGGAAGATCCCGGCAACTTCCTCGGCGACCAGGCCGTATTGGAGAAGCTCCGGTCCTACCGGACTTCCTTTTTTGTAGTGGAAAGTGACGGGCCGCAGGCGCAACAACCCGCTGCTGGCTTCGCCCATGTCCCGAATATCGTCCTTGTACCGGCGCGAAGAAGACTGGTAGAACAGTTGGCCGGTCGTACTGGTCACGTACACCGGAAGGCTGCTTCCAACGGGTCCAAAGTTCCCCATATCGGGGAAATAGACTGCGCCGTACGCAGTGAAGGACTCGGTAGAACCGCCGCCACCCAGGTTGATGCTCGTCGCGTTGTCCCCGATGGAAACGGCTCCGTTATCGTTCACGCCGGCTGACCCAATCGAAATGGTGTTGTTCGCGCTGGTGATGTTGCTCCCCGCGAGGTAGCCGAGAGCAATATTGTTGCCGCCAAAGGCGCCGTTGAGTGCGCTGTACCCGATGGCGGTGTTCTGGCTGGTGATTGCGGCGTTCCCCAGCGCGAAGGAGCCGACCGCGGTGTTCGCGTTGCCGATCGCCAGCAGGGATGCTGCGCCATAGCCGAGGCCGGTGTTGTTGGCGCCGCTGGAATTGGTCAATGCGCCGGCGCCCACCGCGGTGTTCAAAGCTCCCGTCACGTTCTTATTCAGAGCGGCCTGCCCCACTGCCACGTTGTTGGACGCGGTGCTGTTGGAGCTGAGGGCGCCGGCGCCCACGGCCGTGTTGTCGATGCCCGAAGTGTTGTCATAGAGCGCCAGTTCGCCCACCGCGGTATTGTTGGCGCCGTTGTTGGAAAGCAGGGCGTCGGCCCCCACCGCCGTGTTGTTGAAGCCGTTGGTGTTGTTCAACAGCGCTGCGTTACCGATGGCCGTATTCAACGCGCCGGTGGAATTGGCTTGCAACGCCGCGTACCCAAATGCCGCATTGAAGCTAGCGGTGGAATTGGCGGCCAGCGCCAACGTTCCGGCGGCCGTGTTCTGTGCCCCCGTGGTGTTGGCGTTCATGGCGTTCTGACCCACGGCGGTGTTGCCGGATGTAATGTTGGAGTACAGTGCTCCCTGCCCCACCGCGGTGTTGTTCGCACCGCTCGAATTGGAATAGAGCGCCAGTTCTCCCACGGCTGTATTGTTGGAGCCGTTGTTGTAAATCAGGGCGTCGCCCCCCACCGCCGTATTGTTGGCGCCGCCGATATTGTTGTAGAGCGCCGCGTTGCCTACCGCGGTATTCAGGCCGCCGGTGGTATTGATCAGCAATGCGCCGTAACCGAAGGCCGCATTGAAGGACCCGGTGGTGCTGGCGTGTAGGGCATTGTCGCCGGCGGCCGTATTTTGTCCTCCGCTCGTCGCGGGCATCGCTCCCACCCCCACGGATAAATTGCTCGATGCCGCCGGCGCCTGCAGGATCGGCCCGGCAGTTCCGCCACCCAACAAGCTGCCGCTCATGGCCAGGTTGCCGTCGATCTGCGCGTTGCCGTTGACCTCCAGCTTCGCCGCCGGCGCCTGCGTCCCGATCCCCACGTTGCCCGTGCTGGATTGAATCCGCATCTGCTCTACGAATCCGTACGGGTTGTACAGCCCGGCTCCCCCTTTCCCAAATCGCATGTCCTTCGCTGGATCCCAGTAAATGGCCGGACCATAAGCATCGGAAGCAAAGAACGTCAAATAGTCGGTAGTCCCGGCGATCCCCATTTGAGGAAGTGAACCGGTGCGGGCATCCAGAGAGATTAAGGGTGCTGTCGTGCTGATGCCGATGTTGCCGTTGAGTTGGTACATGACCGAATTGCCCAGATCCGTCGCGTTGGTGAACACGCCGATGTAGTTGGCGCTCCCCGAGGTGGCGAGAGGCTTCGGCGACTTTATGCCGGCGACGGCGCTCGCAGCACCCGGAGCGGTGGCGGATGGCGTGCCCGGCGCCGTGGCCGCTGGCAACAGCATATAGGACGAAGCGGGCAGGCCACCCAGCGTATCTGCATCCGCAGCTTTCAGCGCATAGGGCACGCTCGTCAGCAGCACCCGCGGCTGTTCCACTTCACCCGTTCGCTGGAATTGCACCCCCAGCCAGCGCGGCTCACCCGCGGCGAACAACTCCAGCGGCATGCCGTCGTTCAGCGTCGCGCCCATCAACACGCTATAGCGGCCTTCGCTATCCACGTTGACGTTTTGCGTCTCATGCCACAGTGGCGCTCCGCCTTGCTCCTCCCGATAGATGGACAAGGTGATGCCCTCCACCGGCGAGGCCGCCAGGCCATTGGCCGGGTGGAAAGTGTTGGCGATACGCACCAGTCGCGGGACTGTGGCGAGCGGCGTGGCAGTTGGAGCTTGCTGAGCGGAAATCCCGGTCAGGAAGCTGGAAAGAAGGACGACAGACGCGATGGTTCGCATGAGATTCTCCGATTCTAGATTTCACAATCCCGCCATCACCAAGGCTGGCGCCGCCGCACGGAAGTCCTGCCCCGTTCGTCTCCCGCTCCGTTTGCGGCCAGGCCGGACAGGACGGCCACGTAATGCTGGTCAGGAATTCCCCTTTTTTGGCGCCCGGTCTGCTGAGTGTACGGGATTAGTCGGACCGGGGAAAGAGCATGAATATGCGCCCCGGCTGTCAGATGATGCGCCGGCGGATAGCCTTGGAGACCGCTTCCGAGCGGGAGTGCACGTGGAGTTTTTCGTAGATGGCGCGGATGTGATTGCGTACGGTGTTGACCGTGATTCCGAGTTGGCCGGCCAGACCGGTATAGCTGTAACCCTCCGCCAGCAGCGCGAGCACACTCTGCTCGCGGGCGCTCAGTTCGCAATCGGCCTTGCGCGGCGGAAGAGTCTCCTGAAAGAGCGTCACCACACGCCGTGCGATCTCCGGCGTCATGGGCGCCCCGCCGTGATGGGCTTCCGAGATGGCTTCCAGGAGACGCGCCGGCGGCGTCTTCTTCAGCAGATACCCGCAGGCGCCGTTGCAGATCGATTCGAACACCCGGTCCGGATCGTCGAACACGGTCAGCATGACGATCTGCATCGCGGGATGCCTGGCGCGCAGCACCTTGACGCCCTCGGAACCGGGCATCCCAGGCAGATGAATATCCATCAGCAGTACGTGTGGCTCCGGTTCCATGCCCCGCAGTGAGTCCTCCACGCTGCGAAATTGGCCCGTGCATTGGTATCCCGGCGTCCCGCTGATCAACAGCGCCAGGCCCTGGCGCAGGGAACGGTCGTCTTCCACAATGGCAACCCGAATGGCCTCTTCCGGCATCATTGGCGATTAGCTCGCATTTCGGACCTCCGGGGAAAGAGCATGTTCATGCGCTAAGCCTGGCGAGCTTCCGGTGCAGCGGGAATCGCAGCACCAGCTCCGTACCCTCGCCGGGGACGGAAGCGATCTGCAAGGTTCCGTGCAGTGCGGCGGCGCGAGCGCGCATGTTAGCCAGGCCGTTACCGGCCTCCTCAGCCGGCTCGCGAAAGCCGCGGCCATCGTCCCGTAACTGCGCCACGCACTCGCCTTGCATGGTCTCGATAGCCAGGTATATCGAAGCGCAGTGCGCATGACAAGCCGCGTTGTGGATGGCCTCCTTCAGGATCAGGAAGAAATGCCGCCGCTGTTCCGGCGAGAGGCGCAGCCCTTCCGCCTCCGCCGTGGCGTGCAGCGTCCACCGGATGCCCTGCGGCTCCAAGACGTCCGACGCATACTGGCGGATGCGGCGCACCAGGCTTCGCATATCGTCGCGGCGCGGGTCAATCGACCAGACAATGTCGCTCATTCCGTCCACCAGCCCGCGCGCCGTTTCGGCAATTTCGGCCAGTCTCCGTCCCGAGTCCGAGTGTGCCGCGCCGATCTGCCGGTTGACGATCTCGCTCAGAATTGCAACCCGCGAAAGGCTGGCGCCCAGATCGTCGTGCAGGTCCGTCGCGATGCGTATGCGGATGCGCTCCAACTCCAGTTGCCGCTTCAGGTGGTAGCGATGCGCGCCGTATCCCAGTGCCGCCACTCCCGCGGCCATCATCGCGGCAAACCACCACTGCCGCCACAGCGGGGGCAGAATCTGGAACGCCACCTCCGCCGGCGTGGCGCTGGCCACGCCGTCCGCCGTCACCGCCCGTACCTGAAATCGGTACTTTCCCGGTGGAAGGTTGGCGTAGTTCACCGAGCGTTGCGCGAAGGGCGCGCTCCACTGCACGTCGGTTCCATCCAGCTTGTATTGATACTGCAGCGCTTCTCCCAGTCCGGCAAACTCGATGTGCACGTGCCGCTGATCCGGTTCCAGCCGCAAGCCGTCCACACGCTGCACGCCCGGATCCGCCACGCCGCGCGCCTCGCCGTTGATGTTCAGCCCCGTGATGTAGACCGGCGGCGCCGCACCCGGCGCTTCCCGCGCCGGCGTCATCCGCGAGAGCCCCATCGTCGTGCCGAACCACATCGTGCCCTGGCTGTCCTGGTGGATAGCCGCCGGCACCCCCGCCGCCAACCCGTCTGCCGTCGAATACCGTTTGAAGTAGCCGGTAGCGGGGTCGAGCCGGTCCAGTGCCCGCGCCGTACCGGCGTAAATGCGCCCCAAGCGGTCTTCCCCGATGCTCCGCACGGAAACACTGGACAGCCCTTGCGCCGTCGAATAGGTCTGGAATCGCGGATGCTGCGCCGCGGGATTGTCCACGCGACCCAGACCGCCGTCGCCCGAAGCGATCCACAGCCGCCCCGCGCGATCCACATAAAGCGCGGAAATCCAGCCCGCCGGGATGCCGTCCCCCGCGCCGAATCGCTCGAACCGTCCGTCGCGGTAGCGCACCAGGCCGCAAGGCTTGCGCGTGTTGGCGTCGTTGCTGAAACCGATCCACAGGTTGCCCGCCCGATCCCCCGCGTATGCCGACGCATACCCCGGCACGTCGTTTTCCGTATAGTGATGCAATCGTTCCGTGGCGCGCTCCCAGCGGCTGGGACCTCCTCCGTCTCCGATGTTGGTGATCCAGATATCGCCGCGCGAATCTTCGAAAAGGCGGAAAATATCGTTCCCGGGCAGGCCGTCGCGGACTGTGTACACGGCCTTCGGCGGCGTGTGCGCAAGCTGCTCCAATGTTGCCACCCGTGGAAAGCGGCACAGCCCCTCGCCGGTCGCGATCCACCATTCGCCCGCGCGGTCTCGCAACGCGCTCTGCCCGGACGCCCAGCCGAAGTAGTGCATGTTCGCCGGGTAGAGCGGGCGGACCGAAGTGAACACTCCGCCCCCGTACCGGTGCAGCATCACGCTCGAGGTTTCGTTGGAAACCGCATACAGCTCCCCGCCGCTTTCCAGCAATTCGGTGATGGAGACGGTCCCCATCCCCTCCGCCGCGGTGAAAGTGGCGAAGCCGTCATGCGCTATGCGCGCCAGTCCGTGATCCACGCCCACCCACAGGTTTCCCTCGCGATCCTCGTGCAGCGCCAGCACTGCCCGGCCGCTCAGGCCTTGCGCCGCTCCATAATTGCGGAAACCATCGGCCGTGCGCTCGCTCAGCGCCAGCGCCGTGCCTACCCACAGCGTGCCGCCCGCTGACTCGAAAATCGAGTGCACGCGCTCGCTCGCCAAGCCGTCGCTCACGCCGTACTTTCGCTCCACCCGCGGCGCCGGGCCGTCGATGGCGATTCGCCATAGCCCAGTGACACTGCCGGCCCAAAGCCACCCATCGCGGTCGATCGCCAGTGCATTCACCGTGTTGGGAGGGAGGCCGCCGGGTGAGCCCGCGAAGCACGCGATGCTCCCATCCCGCGCCCGCCGGCACAGACCGCGACTGGTGCCCGCCCAGATGTTGCCCGGCCCGTCTTCGGCCAGCGACGTCACTACCGCCTCGTCGCTCAATCCCATCCTTTCCCACCGCGCCTCGGGATGCGGACCACCCGCATCCTGGATGCGGTAGACTCCGCCCGGCGCGCCGGCCCATACCGTTCCTGCCCGATCCTCGAGCAGCGCCTTGACGGTGCCGCGCACCGGGAGGGGTACGAATTTTCGAGCCGATCCCGGTGGCGCCGCTGGATCCAGCCGCGCCACGCCATCGTCCGTCGCCGCCAGGTACACCCCCCGCCGCGTCTGCAGAAACGCGTTTACCGAGCGGTGCGGCAGCCCCTGCGCCGGTCCGTAATTCACGAATCCGTTCCCGTCGAAGCGCGACAGCCCTTCCGCCGTACAGAACCACAGGAATCCCAGGGAATCCGGCACGATGCAGTTGACCGCGTCGCGTGCCAGTCCGTCGGCCGTCGTGTAGGTCCGCACCGGAAGCTCGGTGGCAAACCCGCTCACCGTCAAACACAGCGCCAGAATGACGGCCAGTTCCTTCCCTATGCGGCTTCTCATAGCAACGGTTCTTCAGTATACCCGGCGCGCGATCCTAGCCGCGCCCCAACCTGCGGGCGGACAGAGCCTGATCCGCCCTATCGGTACCGTTTTCGCGGAGGGGCTGGCACGGATCGGGTTCGCTCGGGATGAGGACGGCGTTAACGGGAAACCGGTAGCTATCCCAAGCACTGGACTTACTGGCCGCCGGTTGCCGTGGTGGGCGCCTTGCCGGATAACAAGGCTTCCACTGCCGCTAACCGCGCTTCCA
>JBEKYE010000023.1:0-21910 GCA_049511275.1 Bryobacteraceae bacterium | reverse complement strand
GCGAGCGTCTCCGGGGTGATCTGGCGGAGCGCGGAGTAGTCGTCGAGGATGAAGAAGCCGCGTCCGAAGGAAGCGGCGGCCAGATCGCTCTCGCGGCGCTGGATTTCCAGGTCGCGAATGGCGATGGTGGGCATGCCATTGGCGATCCTGATCCAGCGAGCGCCACCATCGATGCTGAAAGAAAGGCCGAACTCGGTTCCCAGGAAGAGGAGCCGCGGATTGACATGGTCCTGCACGATGGTCCAGGCCGGATCGCGGTCGGGCAGATCGCCGGCGATGGAAGTCCAGGTGCGGCCGAGGTCGGTGGACTTGACGACGTACGGTTTGAAATTGCCGCGCTGGAAATCGTTGAGCGTGACGTAGACGGTATTGACGTCGGTGGGCGATGGGTGGACGCCGGTGACGTAAGTGAGATCGGGAACGCCCGGGAACTTGTCGATCTTGCGCCAGGTCTGCGCGCCGTCTTCGGAGATCTGCACCAGGCCGTCGTCGGTGCCGACGAAGAGCAGCCCTTCTTTGAGCGGCGATTCGGCCAGCGCGGTGCCGGTTCCGTATTCGTCGGTGAATTCGTTTTTCCAGACCGCGTCGGCGCCCCAGACCTTGCCCATCACGGGGACGGTGTCGCGGTCGATGGAGCGCGTGAGGTCGGGCGAAACCAGCTTCCAGCTGGCGCCGCTATCGTCGCTGCGCATCAGGCGGTTGCCGGCGATATAGAGGCGCGTGTGGTTGTGCGGGCTGATGATGAACGGAATGTCCCAGCGCGAGCGCAGCTTGGGGTCGTCGACTTTGCCCGGCGGCGGCGCTGCCGGCATCTGCCCGCCGCGGCCGCCGCGGCCGGCTTGCGGGTTGATGCTGGTGCTGATGCCGGTCTTGAGGTCGAGGCGCACGCAGTTGATCTGCTGGGAGCAGGTGTAGACGATGGAGGCATCGTCCTGGTCGGCGCGCGACTGGTAGCCATCGCCGCCGCCGGTGTTCATCCAATCGGAAGTGCGGATGCCGGCGCGGTTGGAAGTGCGCGAGGGGACGCCCTGCGAGCCGTTGTCCTGGGTGCCCCCGTAGACGTTGTAAAAGGGCAGGCCGTTGTCCACCGACACGCGATAGAACTGCGTGACCGGAATGTTGTTGAAGTGGCGCCAGGTGCGGCCGTGGTCGTAGGACTCAAAGAGTCCGCCGTCGTTGCCTTCGATCAGGTGCTGCGGGTCGGCGGGATCGAAGACCAGGGCATGGTTGTCGGAGTGGACTCCCCAACCGGCGCGCTGGACGGTCTTGCCGCCGTCTTCGGTGACGAAGACGTTGATGTCCATGCCGTAGACGCGGTCGTATTGCGAGGGGTCGGCGAAAATTTCGCCGTAGTATTCGGGGTCCTGGACTTCGAAGGCTGCGCCGCGGGCGAAATGGGCGCCGGCGTCGTCCGACCGGTAATAGCCGCTCATCTTGTTGACCTTGGCGGTCATGATGAAGGCGTACACTACGTCGGGCTTCTGCGGCGAAATGGCCAGCGCGATGCGGCCCATGTCCACGGCGGGCAGGCCGTCTTTGAGTTGCGTCCAGTGCGCGCCGCCGTCGGTGGTCTTGAAGATGCCGGCCTCCGGGCCGCCGGACACAATCACGCTGGTATTGCGGCGGCGCTGGTAAGCGGCCGCGTAGATCACATCCGGGTTACGCGGATCGATATCGATATCGGTGACGCCGGTGTTTTCGGAGATCTGGAGGATGGGCTTCCAGGTCTGGCCGCCATCGGTGGTCTTATACAGGCCGCGGTCGCCGCCGGGCGCAAAGAGCGGTCCCTGCGCCGCGACCCAGATGACCTTGGAATCGCGCTTGTCGATGAGGATCTTGGCGATGTGCTCGGAGTTCCTGAGCCCCATGTTCTTCCAAGTGCGGCCGGCGTCGGTGCTTTTGTAGATGCCGTCGCCATAGCCGATGGCGCGTTGGGCTTGGTTTTCGCCGGTGCCCAGCCAGACGGTATCGGGGTTGTTCGGATCGACGGTGACGCAGCCGAGCGAGTAAGAGCCGCCGTTATCGAAGATCGGATTGAAGGTGATGCCGCGGTTGGTGGTCTTCCAGAGGCCGCCGGAGGCCGTCGCGACGTACCAGATGTCGCGATTGTGGGGGTCCACGGCGACGTCGGCAATGCGCCCGGAAGTGAACGTCCCGGAGATGTTGCGCATCTGGATTTCGTGAAAGAGTTCCGGGGTGAACCGTGGCGCGGGGGCCGGTTGGGCGAACGCCAGACCCGCACACACGAGGGTGGCTGGAAGGAGGAACAAAAAGGTGCGTTTCATGATTACTCAGGGATATAGTATCTGCAATTCCGGGTAACCCATTAGGGCGAACACGGCGGGGCCGGGGTTACAACCCGGCGCCAGACTTCGGGGGAGACGTTGCGGCCGCACAGGACGATGGCGACGGTCTTGCCGGCCCAGCGGCGGGCGTCCTGGCGGAAGGCGGCCACGGCCAGCGCGGCCGCACCTTCGATTACCCAGTGTTCGGCTTCGAGGACCAGACGCATGGCCGCCAAAATTTCGTCTTCCGACACGAAAATGGCGCGATCGATGACGTTGCGGCAGAGTTCCAGGGTGACGGAATGCGGTTCGAGACCGCCGGAAGTGCTTTCCGAAAGAGTGGGCTTTTCGGGAACGTCGATCACCTGGCCGGCCTGGATGCACCGGTAAAGGACGGGAGAGTTTTCGGGCCAGCATCCGATAATTTGCGTGGCGGGAGAAACGGACTTGAGGACGGCGCCGATGCCGGCGATCAGGCCTCCGCCGCCGACCGCCGCGAAGACGGCGTCGAGGTGGGGCGCCTGGCGGTGGAGTTCCACGGCGATGGTGCCCTGGCCGGCGACGACATCCAGATCGTTGTAAGGAGAGATGAAGACCCGCCCTGAGGATTCCGCGGCCTGGCGCGCGGCGAGTTCGGCGGCGAGCGGGTCCGAGCCGGCGGTCCGGATGCGCGCGCCGAGCGATTCGATGCGCCGCGCTTTGGCGGGGGAAACGCTGGCGGAGACGAAGACTTCGGCGTGGATGGAGCGCGCGCGGGCGGCGGCAGCGACGCCCAGGCCGTGGTTGCCATTGGAAGCGGCTACCACGCCTCGCGCAGCCTGCTCCGCGGTGAGGAGCGCGATCTTATGGGAAGCCCCGCGGAACTTAAAGGAGCCGGTGTGCTGGTGGTGTTCGAGTTTCAGTACGACCGTCGCGCCGGAGCCATCGGCGAGGGCGGCGGACTCTTCCACCGGAGTCTCGCGGACGAGGGAGCGGATGCGTTCGTAGGCGGCGGCGACGCGGGCGTGCATAGAGGCCATGGTAACGCCAGTGGGACAGGCTTCCCGGCCTGTCGATTTTGGTTACGCAATTGCATCAACAAATTTCGTTGACACGGCGGGGTGCAGAGATTCTGCGGTTCCGCCGATGGAAGTACAGAAAAGGATTGGAACATGAAGATCGATCAGCATTCCGTTGCTCCAACGACTCCGCCGCGAGTTCCGGCGCAGACCCGCAGCGCACAAACGGGATCGACAACCTCAGGACAGACCACCAAAGCGGCGAATCCCTTCGCCGCCCTAGTGGCGGGCCGGCTTGCGGGTTCCGGCGAAGGGTTCGCCGGCAAAACGCCTGCCACGCCGGTCGCCACCAAGACCATTGCGCCAACGGGGAACCCGCTGGCCGGCCTGGTGACATGCGCGCCGCCGCCGCCAAATCCGGCGGGCAGCACTGCCCCAACGGCGGCCGGCGGCACCGAAGTGGCGCCCGTGAACCCGCTCGCGGGCCTGGTGACGGTCACACCACCAGTGACACCCGCCAGCACTCCGAGTTCGACGCCCGCGCCGACGGGGATCAGCGCGTTGATCGCCGCCATCCTGAACGGCTCGTTCCAGCCCACTTACAGCTCGCCGGGATACGCTTCCGACCAGACGGCGCAGCAACTGGCGACGCTACTGGGAGGCAAGGTGGTGCAGAAAGTTCCGGTTCCTTCGTCCTATGCGACGACCACCGAGCTCAAGGCCAATTTCATCCAGTTGCCCAGCGGCCAGACGGTGAATGCGGCGGACCTCGCGTACTATGCGAGGTGCGGCGGCGGCGGCGTGATGCAACTCGCCGCGGATCTGACGCAGGAAATCAATCAGGGCGGGGCCATCACCAGCTACAACGACCAGATGGTAGCCTTTCTCAGCGGGACCGGGAATTACCCCGGCGCGGGCCCTATATTTCAGCCGAACGTGATCGGGCCGGCGATCGCCGGGATGACGTATCCGCCGGGAACGCTGGCGGCGGACGGATCGGTGATCAACCCGAATGGGCCGAGCGGGATCGCCACATAAACAGCAAGGGCTGCGCCCTTGATATCCCTTCGGGATATGGAAGTCAGGAGTCAGAAGTCGAGGAAGTCAGAATGGAGCCGAGCGCTTCGTTCTTGCCCGTGACGGCCTCGTGCTTCCGACTTCCGACCTCTGGCTTCTGGCTTCTGGCTTCTGGCTTCTGGCTTCTATCTTCTAACTTCTAAGGTGATTACCCGCCGCAGATCAGCCCGCCACCCGATTGGCAGGGTGAGACGGCGCTGTTAGAGTCGAGGCAGAACAGCCATGAATGCGGTCACGGGGACAGCCCGGGCGTGCCGGCGGCAGGGATATGTGGTGGTCACCATGCTGGTGAGCCTGGTGGTCCTGCTGTCCTTCCTCGGCCTGGGGATCGACGTCGGATACGAAGAATACGTCAAGACGCGCATGCAGACCGCGGCGGATGCGGCGGCCATGGGCGGGGCGCAGGAACTGCGGGCGAGCGGCCCGGCGAACCTGGTGACGGCGGCCAAGGGGGATGCGGCGGCCAACGGGTTCACGGACGGCTCGAAGGGAGTCGCCATCACCGTGAACAATCCTCCGGCGACGGGTTATTCGACGGGAAATTCCAGCGCGGTGGAAGTCCTGATCTCGCAGAACGTGCCCACATTCTTCATGGAGCTGATCGGAATTTCTTCCGGCAAGGTGCAGGTGCGGGCGGTGGCGCTGGTGGGGAGCGGAACGAGCTGTTTCTTCGTGCTCGATCCGGCGGCAGCCGGGGCATTCAGCGCGAGCGGCGGCGTCAATGTGCATGTCAACTGCGGCATTATGGTGGATTCCTCGAGCTCGACGGCCATGTCGGTGAGCGGCGGCTCGACGGTGACGGCTACTTATATCGACTTAACCGGGCAAGACACGGTGAGCGGCGGCTCGACGGTGAGTCCGGCGCCGGTGACGGGTGTGGGGGCGTCGAGCGATCCGCTTGCGTCCCTGCCAAAACCATCGGTGGGAGGCTGCACCTATACCGGGAAGAGCGTTTCGGGCGGAGCCACGGCCACGCTCTCGCCGGGAACCTATTGCGCGGGCATCTCCATCAGCGGCGGCTCGACGGTGACGCTCAACCCGGGCACATACATCCTGAAAGGCGGCGGGTTATCGCTGAGCGGCGGTTCCACCATAACCGGCTCGGGTGTGACCTTCTTCAACACGGCGGCCACCGGCTACGGTTACGGGCCGATCTCGTTGAGCGGGGGCACGACGGTAACGCTGAGCGCACCCACCACGGGTTCGCTGGCGGGGATTTTGTTTTTCCAGGACTCCAGCGCGGGGGCGGGCGCGGCGAGCTCATTTTCCGGCGGAGCCAGCGCCATCCTGAACGGAACTCTCTATTTCCCGACCACCGGTCTGACGTATTCGGGCGGCTCGGCGAGCGCCTACACGATCATCGTGGCCGACAGGGTCAGCTTCTCCGGCGGCAGCACCCTGAACAACAACTACTCGTCGCTTCCCGGCGGATCGCCGGTGAAGGGAGGCGCAACATTGAGCGAATAGCCATGGCCGGGAAACGGGGCACAGCGGTATTGGAGTTCGCAGTCATGTTGCCGCTGATCCTGATGCTGCTGGCGGGAGCGCTGGACTACTCGCTGCTGATGTGCATGGCCATTTCGGTGGCCGACGCGGCGCGGGTGGGAGCGCAATATGGCAGCCTGAGCGCGGCCAACGCGTCGAATTCGCCGGGCATGCAGAACGCCGCGCTGAACGCGGCGCCGGATGTACCCGGGCTCACGGCTACGGCCGTGAAAGTGTGCAAGTGCTCGGACGGCACAACGGTGAACTGCAGCGGCGGCAGTTGCTCGTCCGGGCCGGTGCGGGTGTACGCGCAAGTGAAGGCGTCAACCACGGCGGCGCCCATCATCAACTACTCGCTGGTGCCCTTTGCGGGAGCGGTCTCGACCACCGTGAGCATGAGGGCCCAGTGAAACGGCGCGGCAGCACCATGCTGGAGCCGGCGTTTATCACTTCGCTGTTTCTGATTCTGTTGATAGGAATCACGGATTTCGGCCGCATGGGGTTCGCTTATAATTCCATCGCGTTTGCGGCGCATCGCGCGGCGCGGTGGGCATCCACGCGGGGACGCTCCAGCGGGCACGCGGCCGCGGTGGCGGATGTCCAGGCGGAGGCGCAGGCCAACCTGACTGCACTGGACAACACGCAGTTGACGGTGGGCGTGACGTGGACCCCGAACAACAATCCGGGCAGCACCGTGCAGGTGCAGCTAACGTACAACTTCAAACCGCTGCTGATCCCGATCTCCTCGACAAAGTTAAAGCTGAAGAGCACATCGGCGCAGATCATCATTCAGTAGGCCCTGGTGGGGCGGGCACTCCGGCCGCAGCCGGCTTTCAGCCGGCTCTTTCGGCCATAGACGGATCTTCATGCCGGGACACCGTTGGCGGAGGGCCACGGCAACCTTACGGCGCGGTGCTGGCCGGCGTGCCGATGCAGGCTACGGGCTGGCCCTTCGTGATGGGCGGGGTGGTGACGACGTAGAGCACCAGGCCAGCCATCGGAGCGCGCACTTCGCCTATGCGGTTTCCGAAAAAGTCGGTCACCAGAGCGATCAAGTCTCCGGCGGCCACCGTCTGGTCGCGGTCGACCTTGGGATAGAGGACGCCGGTTTCGGGGCTGGTCAAGACGGCGGTGGGGTCGAGCCAGGTGGCTCGGGCGAGCGGGGGCGGTCCGGATTCACACATGCCGAGCTCGCGCAGGACTCCGAAAATGCCGGTGAGGATGCGGTCGACGGATTCACCGTCGGTCATGCCGAGGGCGCCGCTTTCGATGGTGACGGCGGGCTTGCCGCGCGTGATGGCGGTGGTGGAGCAGTACAGCGAGCGGGCAGGATCGGTGGGACGATTGCGGTCCACCACCACGTGGTCGATTCCAAACGCGAGCACCAGGCGGGCGATGGCGGCGTCGAGCCGCGGCTGCCCCGTGACGGCCTGGTAGACATAGGGACGCAGCCACTCGTTGGCGTCGCCGCAGTGCAGGTCCAGTACGTAGTCGGCTTTTTCGATGACCTCGGTGGTAATGGCGAAGGCGATTCGCTCGGAGACGGAACCGTCGGCGCGGCCTGGATAGACACGGTTGAGATTCTTGCCGTCGATGGGACTGAAGTAGACCGTGCGGCCCAGGAAAGACGGCATATTCGCCACGTGAACCATGAGGATGGCGCCGCTGATTTCGGCGGGGCGGATCAGGCCGGGAAACTTCTGCAGCGCCAGCACGGGCGGATATTCGTAACCGTGGTTGCCGGCGATGAGCGCCAGAACCGGCCCGGGGCGGTCGCCGCGCAGCAGGGAAACAGGGATGATGGTGCCGGCATCCATGCCGGCGGGGACTTCAATTAAGCGGGATTCCACACACACATCCTGACATATCCCAGCCGGCCATGTTAACTAAAGTCAATGTACTGACAGTACGTTCATTTCAGTAGGACCACTACGTTCATGCCATTTGGATGACTTGGCGATTAGCACAAGATCCGGTAACCTTAACCCTGGATGCGAAAGAGTATATCCACATGACACAGGATTTCCAACCTCTAACCCAACTGCTGGCGGGAAACCGGATGTCGGTCTCCGACTCGATCCGTTATGGCTTGAATATTGGCGCCGCGCTGCGGCGCATTCACGCCGAGGGCCGGTGCCATGGCGCCCTGACGCCGGAGCTCATCCAGGTGAACGGGTCGAGCGCCCGATTGCTGCCGGCCACGCCCGGGGCGTTGGAGGATCTGACGCCCTATACGGCGCCCGAGATTCTTCAGGGTGGGCCGGCTGACGCCAGAACGGATGTCTTCGCATTCGGCGCGGTGGTCTATGAGATGGCGTCGGGGCGGCACGCCTTCCTGGCCGACAGCCCGGAAGCCCTGGAAGAAGAGATCATCGCGAAAGGCTTTTCGCCGATCGGCCACGAGGGACTGGATCAGTTGGTGAAGCAGTGCCTGGCGAAGGATCCGGCGGCGCGCTGGCAGCGCATGCAGCAGGTGCAGATGGAGCTGAAGCTCCTGGCGATTGTCGAGCGCCAGAGCGAACCGGGTGTGTTGTCGCGCCACCAGGAGTTGGAGACGGCGGTGCGCGCGGAGCTGGAGGGGCAGGCGACCTTGCTGGCGGATTTGGAGCGGGCGGTGACCGTGCGGACCAACGAACTGGCGCAAGCGGTAACCACGGCGCTCGACGATGTGCAGTCGCAGTTCGCCGAAGTGGAGAAGTGCCTGGAAGCGTCGCAACAGCGGGCGGACCACTTCGCGCAGTCGGCCGTGCAGACGGCCGAGTCCACGCAGAAGGAGATGGCGGCGCTGCAGGTGGGGCTGGCGGGCGAAGTCCACGCCATCGAACAGGCGGCCAAGGGCCAGGCTCAAGCCTTCGAATCGATCAAGGTATCCGTGGCGCGCAACGAGGATTACGTCGAGCGGGTGGTGGAAGCGCTCGAGGCGCTCCAGTCCATGGTTCTCGACCGACCCGAGGAACACGAGCACCAGCACGAGACCGTGGCTGTGGCCATAGCCTCCTGACTTCCCGGGAGCCACCTCCAGTAAGGCAAATTGGCGGGGCAGGCGCTTTCGCCTGCCAACCCCGTTGCGGGCCGGGCCGCCGGCGCAGGTGGTCGGTGGATTCAGGCGCTTCAGCGGAAATCCAGCCCGCTGGTCGCCGATCCACCGCACCGACCCCCCCTGCCATGTTACTTTGACCTTACGCATGATTGAGGTCGCGCAACTTCGCAAATCGTTCGGGGAACTGACCGCGGTGGACGGGGTTTCCTTCACCGCCGGCCGCGGCGAGATCTTCGGGCTGCTGGGGCCCAATGGCGCGGGCAAAACCACCATCATCAGTTGCATTTCCGGGCTGGTGACGCCCAGTTCCGGGCACGTGCGCGTGGACGGCCACGACGCCGTGCGCGATGGCCCGGCGGCGCGGCGCGTGCTCGGCGTGGTGCCGCAGGAGATTTCGCTGTACGAAGATCTCTCGGCGGTGGAGAACCTGGCGTACTGGGGCGGCGCGCAGGGCATGCGGCAACCGGCGCTGGGCGAACGCATGCGGACGGTGCTGGAGCTTACCGGGCTGGAGGATCGCACGCGCGAGCCGGTGAAGCGCTTCAGCGGCGGGATGAAGCGGCGCCTGAATTTCGCCTGCGGCATCATCCACGAACCCAAGGTCCTGCTGCTCGACGAGCCCACCGTGGGGGTTGATCCGCAGAGCCGCGTGCGGCTGCTCGAACTGGTGCGGGCGCAGGCGCGGGACGGCGCCTGCGTGCTCTACACCACGCACTACATGGAAGAAGCCGCGTCGCTGTGCGACCGCCTCGCAATCGTGGACCACGGGCGCATCATCGCGGCGGGCACGCTGGCTGAACTGCGCGCCATGCTGGCGGAGCGCGATCTGCTGCGGCTTTCGGGAAGTTTCCAGGCGGAGGCGGCCAAGGCGGCGCTGGCGCACATCGACGGCATCGAAGTCCTTCAGGCCGATGCGGAGCTGCTGATTCTGGCCCTGCCGGAAGCTTCGCGGCGCTTGCCGGCCATTTTTGCCGCGCTGGCAGCCGCCGGCTCGGAGGTGCGCGGCACCACCCTGACGCAGCCCAGCCTGGAAAGCCTGTTCATCAAGCTGACCGGCAAGGAGCTGCGGGAATAGCCATGCGGTTTCTGTGGATCTCGGTGCGCAAGGATTGGAGCCGCGTGCGGCGCGATCCGTTTTCGCTTGCCAGTTCGCTGGCCATCCCGCTGATTCTGGCGGTCATGATGAGCCTGGTGTTCGGGCGCGGGCAGGCCGTTCCGCAAGGCCGGCTGCTGGTGGCCGACGAGGATGACAGCTTGGCGAGCAACCTGCTGCTGGGGGCCTTCAACCGCGACCCGCTGGGCAAGATGCTGGTGGTGGAAAAGGTCGCGCAAGCCGGCGGCCGCGCGCGCATCAATCGCGGCGACGGCTCTGCCCTGCTGATTATTCCCGCCGGTTTTCAGGAAGCCTTTCTTCGCAACCGGCCGTTCCAGTTGCAGCTCTTTACCAACCCGGCGCAGAGGATTCTGCCGCAGATCGTCCAGCAGAGCCTGTCAATCATGGTGGACGGCGCCTTCTACGTGGAGCACGTGGCCGGAGACCAACTGCGCGCGTTCGACACCGGCCACGCGCCCCCGGATGACTTGATCGCCTCGGTCAGCGTCTCCATCAATCACCTGGCCGCCAGCCTGCGGCGGTATCTGCGCCCGCCCGCGATGGACCTGGAGACGGAGGTGGTGGCCGACCCGGGCGAGAGCAAGAGTTTCGCGGCCACGTTTCTGCCGAGCATGATTTTCATGGGCCTGCTCTTTATCGCCAACAGCATGGCACTGGACATCTGGAAAGAGCGGCTGATGGGAACGCTGCGGCGGCTGGCGGTTTCGCCGGCGCCGCTGGGAGCGTTTCTGGCGGGGCGGCTGATTTTTGTGGCGAGCGTATTTGCGCTGATGGCCCTGGTTGGCCTGGCGGCCGCGCGCGGCCTGGCCGGCCTGCCGGTGGCGAGTATGCCTGCCGCGGTCATGTGGCTGACCTTCGCCGGCACCGCGCTGTTCCTGATGGTGCTGGTGGTGGCGCTGGCGGCCGCCACGGCGCGCGCCGCCAACGTGATGGGCAACCTGATCGTGTTTCCGCTGGCTATGATCGGCGGATGTTTTTTCCCGTTTGAGTGGATGCCCTCCTGGATGGCGCGCATCGGCCGCCTCACGCCCAACGGGTGGGCCATTATCCAGTTCCAGGCCATCCTGTCCGGTGAAATCGATGCGCGGAAACTGGCGGTGGCCGTGGCCGGATTGACCGCCGTGAGCGTGGTGATGTTCCTGGTGGCGCTGCGCCGTTTGCGCTCGGGGTTCATGATCTGATGTTGCGAGACGCTCTCTTCCTGGCCCGCACGGACGCCCGCTACCTGCTGACGCGGCGCGAGACCATCCTCTGGACGTTCGTCATGCCGGTGGTTTTTTTCTACTTCATCGGGACCATTGGGAGGAGCGCCGGAGGCGGCGATGCCCGAGATCCCATCGCCGTCAGCGTGCCGGCGGACGCGGGCTTCCTGGCCGGCCAGGTGATCGACCGCATCAAGGCCGCCGACTACCGCGTGGTGCGCACCGAAACGCGCCGGGAGTTCGAAGAGTTCCGCACGCGCCTCGAGATCCCGGCCGGTTTCACCGCCGCGGTGCTGGCGGGCAAGCCGCAAAAAATCCGCCTCACGCGCACCGGCAAGGACATCGGCGCCGATTACGACCGCGTGCGCCTGACGCGCGCGGTCTACACCGTGCTGGCCGATCTGGTGGTGGTGACGGCCGGCGGCGGAGAAGCCACCAAGGAACGATTCGCCGCATTGGAGCGCGAACCCCGTACGCTCACGCTGGAAGTGAAGCCGGCCGGCCGGCGCATCGATCCGCCCACCGGGTTCGAGCAATCGGTTCCGGGCACCATGGTGATGTTCACCCTGCTGGTGATGTTCACCAGCGGCGCGGTGAGCCTGACCATCGAGCGCCACCAGGGGATTCTGCGGCGCCTGGCGTCCTCGCCCATGTCGCGCGGCGCGGTGGTAGCCGGCAAGTGGGGTGCGCGCATGGCGGTGGGTATCATCCAGATCGCCTTCGCCATGATCGCGGGCAGCGTGATCTTCCACGTGCGCTGGGGCAGCAACCTGCCGGCCGTGGCGCTGGTTCTGCTGGCCTACGGCGCGCTGGCGGCCACGCTCGGAATGCTGCTCGGCAACTTCGGACGCACCGAAGGGCAGGTCATCGGGTTCGGCGTGATCCTCAGCAACCTGCTGGCGGGATTGGGCGGTTGCTGGTGGCCCATCGAAATCACGCCCATGTGGGCGCAGAAGCTGGCGCTGTTTCTGCCCACCGGCCTGACCATGGACGCGCTGCACAAGCTGGTGAACTTCGGCGCGCCGGCCGCCGAAGTGGTCCCGCACTTCCTGGTGCTGGCGGCCGCTACGCTGGCGGGGATGTGGCTGCTGGCGCGATCGTTCCGCTTTCAGTAGGCTGGCCCTGGTCGCCCGCCACTGCTGTTTTTGGGGACGCTTCGGAAAGGGATCCCATTCGTACTAAACCTCCGGGCCCAAGACACGCCAGCCGTCCCGCTGGATTACCAGAGAGGCATGGCTGCCGCAAATCACTATGCCATACTCCCGGCGCCGGCGGGCTCTTTCAAAAGACGCGATGAAGCCCGGGTAGCGCAGCGTGGCGCGGCCGGCGCCGTGTTGCGCCACCGAAACCGGCGGGGGTGCGTCCAAAAGGAACTGGAGCGTATCCAGCGAATCCCTGCCATTGCCCTGAAATGCGCGGCAGAAGACAACGCGTCCCAGAGCACCGCTGCGGACCAATTCGCGCGCCGGCGACAGGCTGGTCTTCGCCATTCCGATTCCGGCGGCGCCCGCGGTCAGGAGAAACGCCCGGCGGCTTAGCGGTGTCTGCGGCATTCCCTCACCATGACAGCATGCCTGAGCGGCCCGCGCAAAGCCGCCGCCTGAAGACGGCTGCGGGCATGATCGCCCGCCCCACTTTGTCGTTATCATATGATAAAAGTTGGTGAAGCTGGCGATTTTGTGATTCATCTGGATAGACGGCGGCCAATTCGCCTCGCGGTGCTGCTTACGGCGGCGCTGGGGGCATGGGGACAGTCCGCGCCCCCCGCGCAGAATCCTCCGCCGGCGACGCCGCCTCCGGCCGATCCGAAACAGCCGGAAATGGTCACCAAGGATTCTCCCGCCACCTTCAAGACGCGCGTCAACCTGGTGATGGTGCCGGTAGTGGTGCGCGACAATAAGGGCCGCGCCGTGGGCACGCTTCACATGGAGGATTTCCAGCTTTTCGACAAAGGCAAGCCACAGGTCATCACCAAATTCTCCGCCGAAAACCCGGGCCCCAAGACCAAAGAGGCTCCGGCCGCCGTTCCAACCCTGCAGACCGAAGACCAGACCCCGCCCCCGGACATTCCCGAGCGCTTCATCGCTTACTTGTTCGACGATCAGCACCTGGAGTTCGGCGACCTGGTGCGGTCGCGCGACGCGGCCATCCACCACCTTTCGTCGATGCAGATCACCGATCGCGCCGCCGTCTATACCACTTCCGGGCAGGATCAGCTTGAATTCACCGACGACAAGGACAAGCTGCAGGACACCATGATGCGGATCCGGCCGCGGTCCATGATGGACCCGGCCGGGATGGTGCAGTGCCCCGACATCAGCTATTACATGGCGGACAGGATGATCAACAAGAACGATCCCACGGCGCTCAGTCTGGCAGCGCAGGAGGTGATCGCATGTAACCCCGGAATAACGGTCAGTTCCGCTGGATCAATGGCGCAGGCGGCCGCCCAGCAAGTGCTGGGCGTCGGATCGCAGGAGACGCGGGTTTCGCTGCTGGTGCTGAAGGAAGTGGTCCGCCGCATGTCCGGCATGCCGGGACAGCGCACCATCATCATCGTCTCGCCGGGGTTTATCACTCCCACGGAGCAAACGGAAAAAATGGACGTGCTGGACCGCGCCATCCACGGCAACGTGCTGATCAACAGCCTGGACGCCCGCGGTCTCTGGACGGATCCCTCGCTGGACGCTTCCCGGCCCAACAACGCCCACTCCCCCCAATTCCTGACTTTCAAGAACCAGTACGATCGGGAAGCGGCTTCGGCGCAGGCCGACGTTCTGGCTGAGATGGCGTACGGGACCGGCGGAAGTTTCTTCCAGAACAACAACGACCTCAACGAAGGATTCCGCCGCCTGGCGACCGCGCCGGAGTATTACTACCTGCTCGGCTTCTCGCCGCAGAACCTGAGACTCGACGGCAACTTCCACGCCCTGAAAGTTACTCTCAAGCTGCGGGCGGGGCTCGACATTCAGGCGCGCAAGGGTTACTATGCGCCCAAGAAGCTTTCCGATGCCGCCGAGACCGCCAAGCAGGAGATCGAAGAGGCGCTGTTCTCGCGCGATGAAATGCACGATCTGCCGGTGGAACTGCACACCCAGTTTTTCAAGACCAGCGACAAAGACGCCACCCTGGCGGTGCTCTGCCGCATGGACCCGAAGCACATCCAGTTCCACAAGGCGAACGGGCGGAACTACAACACCATCACCATCGCTTCCGGAGTCTTCGACCGCAACGGCAACTTCATATCCGGACTGGAAAAGGTGATGGAATTGCGTCTCAGAGACGATACGCTCACGAGGTTGACGGCCACCGGGATGTCGGTGAAGACGAACTTTTCGGTAAACCCCGGGACTTACATGGTCCGGCTGGTGGTGAGGGATTCCGAGGGACAGCTCATGTCGGCGTCGAACGGCGCCGTCGCGATTCCGTAAACGGGAGACTATCATGCGAATTCGAAACATATTGTTGTGGATGGGCGCGCTGCTGGCGGGCGCGGGCGCGGCGGGCGCGCAGAAGGTGGAACAGACTTCCACGCCCACGGTGATCCGGTCGGAAACCAAGCTGGTGCTGGTGGACGCGGTGGTCACGGACAAGAAGGGCAACTACATCACCGATCTGACGCAGAAGGACTTCGAGGTTCTGGAAGACAACAAGAAGCAATCCGTTAAGACCTTCGGCTTCGAAGCCGACCCCAATTCCCCTCAGAATAACCAGAAGCGCTACCTGGTGCTGTTCTTCGACAACGCGTCGGCCGGCTATGGCGACCAGATTCAGGCTCGGCAGGCCGCCGCCAAGTTCATCGATGGCAATACCGGCCCCAACAAATACATCGCCATCGCCAACTTTACCGGCACCCTGAGAATCACGCAAAACTTCACCAACGATCCGGAGCGCCTGAAGGCCGTGGTCAGCGGCGTCAAGATGGCCACGGTCTCCACCACCAGCGACGCCTCGGGGATGGGGTCGGCCGGGGGCGGCTTTCCCAATATGAACACCGCCGCGGCCGATTTCGGCGTACGCTCGGTGCTGCTGGCGCTCCGAAGCCTGGCCAAGGGTCTGGAAAGTGTGCCCGGCCGCAAGACGCTCATCATGCTGACCGCCGGCTTTCCGCTCACCAGTGAAGCCCGCGCGGAGCTGACGGTCACGATCGACGCCTGCAATCATGCCAACGTGGCCGTGTATCCCCTGGACGTCCGCGGCCTGGTGACGACCACGCCCAACATGCAGCCGGGGTCGCCGATTATTCGCGAGGATCCCATGGCGCTGGTGCGGTCGCCGGGCTCGCGTGGTTCCTCGTTGTTCCGTTTGGCATCCTTTTCGAATTCCTTTGCGGAGCCCAGTCAGGCGACGCGCGGCGGGGGTGGCGGCGGGTCCACCGGCGGCGGCACGACGGGCGGTTCCACCGGCGGCGGGGGCTCTCGCACCGGCGGATCGACGGGCGGCAGCACGGGCTCCAGCGGCGGCTCGACGGGCAGCACGGGCGGTTCGCGCGGCGGAAGCACAGGCGGAACGGGCACCGGCACGACCGGCTCGCGGGGCGGCACGACTGGCAACACCGGCGGCGGCGGCACCACTACAACCAATCCATCCCTGAACAACCGGAACCTCCTCAACATGAATCCCCGCAGCATCGTTCCGCCATTTCCGCCGGGCATGGGGATCAACGACAGCGCGCTTTACATGTTGGCCGACGGCACCGGCGGGTTCGTGATCCACGATACCAACGACCTGCTGAGCGGCATGGAGAAGATCGCCCGCGACCAGAATCAGTACTACATCCTGGGCTACTCGCCGGAAGATTCGCCCGAGGGAAGTTGCCATGCCTTGAAGGTCAAGGTGGACCGCGGCGGCAGTTCCGTGCGGTCCCGCAGCGGCTACTGCAACGTCCGGGTGGTGGACGCACTGGCCGGCAAGCCTGCCGAGACGGAACTGGAGGCCATCGCCGCGGGTTCCGCGGCCGGCTCCATCGCCGCGCCGCTGCAACTCCCCTTTTTCTATTCCTCGCCCAACGTGGCGCGCGTCAACGTGGCTATGGAGATTCCCGCCAAGACCTTCCACTTTGAAAAGGTCAAGGGCAAGCAACATGCCGAGGTCAACGTGTTAGGAGTGGCCTACAAGCCCGATGGCTCGGTGGGCGCCAAATTCAGCGACACCATCAAGTTAGATTTCGATGGCAAGGCCCAGGTGGAGGAATTCCAAACCAAACCGCTGCATTACGAGAACCAGTTCGAAATCGCCTCCGGCACGTACAGCTTCAAGGTGATCTTCAGCGGCGGCGGCCAGGACTTCGGGAAACTCGAAAAGCCCCTCACTATCGATCCGTTCGATGGCAAACAGTTCGCGTTGAGCGGACTGGCTCTCAGCCATGACCGCCTCTCCACCGAAGGCGATGCCGGCCTGGACTCCGTGCTCATCGAGGATAAAGTTCCGCTGCTGTCTGGTCGCATGCAATTCATTCCCGCCGGCTCCTCGCTTTTCAAGATCACCGAGTCGATGCCCGGCCTCTACCTGGAGATTTATGAGCCGCATCTGCTCGACGAAACGGCGCCCCGGTTGGCAATTTGGCTCAAGGTGTCGGACCGCCAAGGCGGGCAATTGAAAATCGATTCCGGCCTGGTTCCGATGGAAGCCTATGTTCGCAAGGGCAATCCGGTAGTGCCGGTGGGCCTCAAGCTTCCCGTGGCCGGGCTAGTCGCGGGCGCTTATCGTCTGGAGTTGACCGCGCTCGATTCCATGGGAAAATCCGTGACGCGCAGCGTGGATTTCGACGTGGAGTAGGTGAGGGCTGGCAGAAGTGGGGCAGACGGCCGGGTTTTGCCGTCTGTCACCCCGCCCGCGCTTGATGAGGGAGCCGGCTTAGCGCCACGCCGGGAAGACAGGCCACAAAAGACGATGGCCTGTCCTACAGCGCGGCGTCCACGTTCGGGTAGAAGCGGAAGACTTTGTCCAGCAGGCTCACGTGGAAGGATTGGAAGACGTGGGCGCGGGCGCCGGCCATCCGCATCTCGCCACCGGCTGCCAGGATTTTGTTGAAGCTCGATATGAAGCGGCCGATGCCGGTCGAGTCAATCGCGCCCACCTCCGCCAGGTCGAAGATGAACAGGCGCTTTCCCTGGCCGATCAGATCTTCCACCAGACTGACGATCCGATCGCCTTCCCGCCCCAGCATCAACTTGCCGGCAAGCTTGATCACCACGGTCGCGGGCTCGACTTCGCTGTGGCTGATTTCCATCATCAAGCTAGTCCCCTTCGAGGTTCCGGCGGTACCAGTCGAGCGTCAGGCGCAAGCCCTCTTCGAAGGAAAACCGCGGCGCATAGCCCAGGTCCCGGGCCACGGCGGTAGTATCGGCTTGCGAATGGCGCACATCGCCCGCGCGCGGAGGCCCGTAGCTCGCGGGAATTTTCACCCCTTCCAGCTTCTGCAAAAGCGCCCATGCCTGGTTCAGCGTGATGCGCCCGCCGTTGCCGCCGTTGTAGATTCGGCCCGCCACGCCTGGGGCACGCGCGGCTAATAGGTTCAGTTCCACCACATCGTCCACGTAGGTGAAGTCGCGCGATTGTTCCCCGTCGCCCAGGATGGTGGGCGAGTGCCGCTCCAGAACGGCCTTGATGAACAGCGAAAGCACGCCGGAGTACGGACTGGAGGGGTCCTGCCGCGGTCCGTAGACGTTGAAATACCGAAGGGCCACGGTCTCCATTCCGTAGACCTTGGCGAAGATGCTGCAATAGTGTTCCCCCACCAGCTTTTGCAGGGCGTAGGGCGATTTCGGACAGGGCGCCATGGTTTCCACTTTGGGAAGCGCCTCGGTATCCCCGTAGGCCGAAGAGGAGGCCGCGTAGACTACCCGGCCGGACTGACCCTCCCGCGCGGCCCGGAGCACGTTGAAGGTGCCGTTGATATTCACTTCGTGCGAAGGCTCCGGATCGTCGATGGAACGCGGCACCGATGGAATCGCCGCTTCGTGAAACACCACGGCGGCGCCGCGGATGAGCGGCGCAATTTCCGCGTAGTGGCGGATGTCGGCCCGCTGCAGGTCGACCGATTTCCGCACCTCTTCCAGGTTGGATTCCCGCCCCGTCAGCAGGTTGTCGATGACCACAATCCGCCCGGCGCCTTCCCGCAAAAGCCCGCGCACAATCGCGGAACCGATGAAGCCAGCCCCTCCCGTGACAACGTAGTGGCTCATGATGGAAACCGCCCGCGATTCGCCATGATTTCCTAGTGTACGATGGTTTGCGGCCGCGGCCGCGATGGTTCCCTACTTTTTCGTGGGAGTGATGGTAGCCGCGGGCGGATGGCTCGCGACGATCCTCCCGCGGTTTAGCTTTACGGCGCCCGCGGATGCAAAAGAGTCCTCAATCAGCCAGAGATTGCGCAACTGGCGATAGCCCAGATTCTCGGGGATGGCTGCCAGGAACAGAGAGGCGATCTGCGCCGGGTCGGGTCTGACAGGCTGCGCCACTTCCCGCAGGACAACCGCTCCCAACGACTGCACCATCCCCATTGCGGCGGTGGAAAGCAGCACGAAACAGGCGAGCTTCCAATCCACCCAACCCAGCGCCAGGCCGCCTGCCGCCAGCAGGTACGCCGCCGTTTCCAGCTTGGGGCGAACGGCGCGGTCGAAGTAGAGGTCCTGTAGCATCCGCCAGCCGAATGGCCCCGCCAGCATTGTGCGGTTGCGGAAGGCGGATGCCAGTTCTCTTTGGTCGCGCCGTACCATTTGGCGCAGTTGCTCCATGCCGCGCGGCGTGCGGGCATGGCTGACAGGCGCGGGCAGAAAGGCAATGCGATAGGGCTTTTGGGACACGAGGGCCAACCCGTGCAGCCGCAAAATCAATTCCAGCGCACCGCCGGTAAAGCCGCCGGAAGCGATGATGGCGTCGCGCCGCGCCAGCACGGCGCTGCCGGGAATCGGTAAGACCAGGTTGCGGCTGGCGAAGGCTGCCCCGCGAGTCATCCAGGCGCGCAGCGATTCCAGGGCCCCCCAGCGGCAGGTGAGATCGGCAGCCGCCGGAATCGATCCGCCTCCGCACACGGCAATGGTTTCCTCGAAAGCCTCCAGCATCGGCTGGAGCATCCGCAGCAGCACCCTCTGTTCGAATTCGCTCTCCGGATCGAGCAGCCCGATCACCGGGGAAGTTGCCACATTCACACCGGCGTTCCAGGCGTCCGCCGCTCCCCCGGGCTCCTTATCCACCACCACGACGCGGATCGGGTCGCGCGATTCATAGACGCCGCGGACCGCCGCGGTGGGCAACTTCGACTCAACGGGACGCGCCGACTGGTAGAGGTTGAACTCGCTGCGCCAGGTCGCCATTTCGATTTCGGAGGGGCCGTCCAGGACGACGACCACTTCGTTCCGGCCGAATTCCAGATCGAGCAGGCGGCGCGCAAACCGGCGGGATTCCGGCGACGCGTCGGGCGGGACCGCGATGGTGGTCACGGCCGGCGACAACGCGGATTTGAGCAGCACGGCGCTGTAGTCGGGCGAGCCGGCGCGAGCCCTGCGGCGCAGCGCGAAGCAGCCTTGCACCAACACCCGAAACGCCCCGATACCCAGCAGGAAGAGCAGCACGGCGAGCGCCTGCACGGTCCAGAAGACCGCCGCGCCGATGAATACCATCAAACGGCCGCCTTTCGTTTGGCCTTATCCAACGCCATGGAGGCGATGAAGGCGGCGGCCGGGTTTGGTCCGGCGGCCAGTTCTCCCAGCGTCTCCCAGCCTCGCGGAGGCATGGCAGCCAGGGCCGACGCGGCCATCCGCGCCAGTTCCGCGGTCCCGGTGCGCACGCAACGGGCCAGAGAGGGCATGCTCTCCTCCAGCCGCAGGCGGCCGGCCGTCAACGCCGCCGCGGTGCTCACCTCGGAATCGGTGTCTGTCAGTTCGCGCAGAATGGCATTCCGGTTTTCGGGCGTGAGCGGCACGAACGGCGCCAATCGCAGGGCGGCGATGCGGATCTCGCGGTCGGTGTTGTCGAGCAAGTCGTGGTCGCGGTAGTCGAGCAACTCGTGGATGCCGGCGAGGGGCAGCGCCCGCTCCCAAGCCACCAGCATCTCGAGCACAGCCAGAACGCGCTTGGGATCGCCGGACTTGAGGATGCCGGGAGCCATGTTCGCGCTTAGCTCGGCGGCGTACCTCCGCAGATCCTCGGTCAGCAGAATGCGGATCAGCAGGTTTTGCGAAGCCGCCAGCTCAAATACCCGGCCGATCTCCGTGATGTTTCCCGATTGGACGAGGGCGCGCGCGGCCGGCAGCCGCACCTCGGGATCGGCATCCTCCAGGGCGCGCGTCACCAGGTCGCCCACCACGCGCTGGCAGGGCTCGTATACGCACACGAAAGCCAGACGCGCGTAGGCCGCGCGGCGTACGGCGGGCTCCTTGGAACGGGTGTCCTGGCCCCAGTCGTGCACCAGCGCCAGTTCGAGAGCCAGGTCGCAGAGCCGGTCGCGCGCGGTGCCGCCCACGGTGCCCTGAAACGACAGGACGGCATCTCCCACGTCGAGCCGGTTGGTGCGGACGAACTCGCGGATGCGCGTCTGGTCGTTGCTGCCGGCCAGGTAGTCCACCAGCGCGTCGCGGATTTCCGGCACCAGCGCTTCCGCAGTGGCGGCCTGCCGGCGCATGCGCGACGCGCGACGCGCCAGCACGCCGAGCAACACGCCGAAGAAGAGTGCGTAGCCGCCCAGCAGGAGAGCGGCCACCGAAAGTTCGATCCGGGTCATCGCGAAAGCAGCCGTTTCAAACGCGCCACCAGTTCCATGGGGCTGAAAGGCTTGACGACATAGTCGTCCGCTCCCAAGGCAAAACCGCGCAGCACGTCGCCTTCCTGCTGGCGCGCCGTAAGCAGCAGCACGCGAACCGGAATCCCTTCGCGGCGGATGGCCGCCAGCACTTCGTAGCCATCCATTTCCGGCATGTTGACGTCCAGCACGGCCGCGTGCGGGCGTTGCCGCCGGATGGTATCGAGGGCGCCCGGACCATCGGCGGCCATGTAGCATTCCATGCCGAAGTTCTGGAGCGCGGTTCGCACCAGCGCGAGCACGGTGGGGTCGTCGTCCGCCACCGCGACGCGGATTTTGCCGGCGACCGCGCCCGACAGAGCGGCCCGCGGCGCGAGGGAGCGGTCTTTGGAGAGCGCCAGGCTCAGACGCACCAGCGCCTCGTCCGGCTGCCAGGGGTCCATCAGAAACTCGCTGGCCAACCCCTGCACGGCCGGGTCCAGAGCCAGCAGATGATCGCGGCTGCCCATGAAGATAACCGGGCGCGCGGTGGGAACGGTGGCCGCATCCAGCCACGGGGATCCCACCGTTTCCGGCCGCACGTGCACTACGATCAAATCGCAATCCAACAATGCTTCCGAACGGGGCGGCTCGGTGATCTGGAAGAACACGGGGACTCCGCGGGTGCGTTCGAGCGCCACGCACATGCGCATCGAATCGGGGTTGGGCAGCGCCACCAGCGCCACCCGTTTTCCGGCGAGCGCCTGCGTGATGGTTTCCGAGACCGGCTCTTCGCGCGCCTCGCGCGGGCTGTTGAAGGCCAGAGCCAGGTTGGTGAGAGCTTCGCGCAGCCGGTCGTTTTCGAGCGGCCGCTCCAACAGCACCGCCTCCGCTTCGCGCGCCTGGCGGCTGATGGCCATATATCCCAGCAGTCCTCCCGTTCCGATCCAGGTATGCACCGCCTTGGCGGCATCGTTGGCATTGAACT
>JBEKYE010000022.1:0-22053 GCA_049511275.1 Bryobacteraceae bacterium | reverse complement strand
ATCTTTTCGAATTCCATGGCGGCTTCGGGATTTTGCACCTGGAAACCGCCGATGGATTGCAGGGCGATGGCCGGCGATGCGCCCCGCATGGCGCGCGGCAGCAGCGGGCCCAAGGCCACGGCGCGCACCGGCGAAGGCTTGCCTTCGGGCGTGGGGAGCGCGCGGTTCATCCATCCGCTGGTGGTCGATTTCAGGCCGGGCGTGCCCGATTCCATGTAGTCCTGCGCGTCGAAGTGCGACCGCGTGGGGTCGGGCGAGCCAACGGCGTCGACCACCGCCAGGTGGCCCTGGTCGAAGAGCGGCTTCAGGGGCGCGAGCGCGGGGTGGAACCCGAAGAAGCCGTCGAGATCGATGGCCGCATCGTCGCGCTTGTCGGCGGCCGCCGTGGGGCGCGGGATGGAAATGGTGGGGCGCAGCGCGTAGTAGGCCTTTTCGCCGTGGGGCACCACCACGTTGAGGCCGTCGGCGGCGCCGCGCTGGAAGATGGCGACCAGTATTTTCTTGCGCGGCGATGGAGCGTCCTTGGCATAGAGCGCGCGCTGGAGCCACAGCGGCGCCGTGCCGGCTCCCACCATCGCCAGCGCCGAATTGCGAAGAAAAATGCGACGATTGGTCATAAATATTCCCCTCACGGAACTCACTTGCCCGGCTACTTCTTTTGAAACTCCGGCGAACCGAGCGCGATGCCGGCGCTGTTCTCCGGTTTTTCCACCTTGACGCCGGGCACCTTGTTGGACGCCAGTTGCAGCGCAAAATTCATGCGCGCCATCAATCCCGCCGAGTTCATCCATTCGTTGCCGGTGTTGGAATAGCCGGTGGGTTCCTGTTTGCGGTAGAGCGGCTCGCCCAGTTGCGCCACCTGGTTCACCAGCCCGGTGGCGAAATCGACGTTGCCATTGGAAGCGCGCACGGCGCTCACCACCATCTCGAGCGGCGACTTCATTTTCGAACGAAAGGCGCCCTCCGACCAGAATTCCCTGGAATCGAACATGGTCCGCAGCACGGCGCGGATATCGCCGTCGGACTTGAGGAAGGTCTGCGCCATGCGCTCCACCAGCGCGGGCGGCGGATCGTCGGCCACAAAGCGCTGTGCCAGCTTTTTGCAAATGAAGTGCGCGGTGGCCGGATGGCGCGCCACGATGTCGAGCACCTTTTCGCCGTCCTCGATGCCCCCGCCGGCCAGGATCTTCACCCCCAGTACGGTTTTTTCGCCGCGGTCGTGCAGGCGCGGGGTGAACAGGAAACTGCCGCCAAGCTGCGGCCGGTCGATGCTCCAACCGGTGAAGCAGCGGGCCACTTCGGTGACGTCTTTCTGCGAATAGCCGCCATCCACGCCCAGGGTGTGCAGTTCCAGCAGCTCGCGGCCGTAGTTTTCATTCAGGCCGCGGCGCAAGGCGTTGGGGCCGCGCGGCAGGGGCAGGTTAGCTCCCACGGACTGCCAGTTGTCGAGGAAAAACAGCATGGCGGGACTCTTGGCGGTGGCTTCCAGCAGGTCGCGGAATTTGCCCAGCACGTGCGGCCGGATGGCTGCCTGATCGTATTCGGTGATGAGGTAGCGGTCGGCGCCCTTATCCAGGAAGACGTTGAAGTGATTGAACCAGAAATCGGCCAGCACCTCGTCCAACTGGCGGCTGCTGTAGACGGCGCGGAGGATCTTGCTTTCCATCAGGTCGCGCGCCACCACCTGGGCGGGACCGGCGGACATTTCGATCTTGCGGCGCACGTCCGGCGGAGCGGCGGCAAACAAGGCCTGGCGAATGCCCGCGGGCAGCGCGGCAATCACGTCGTCCTGCTTGTCGGGGGCGAGCGACTGGAACATCGCCAGGCGCTCCTGCGGCGTGCCGGTGCGGAGCACGCGGATCTGCGGTTGCGCCAGGAGGTCGGTGAGCGGCTGGGCGCCGGGCGGCGGCGGTGGGGCGCCCTGACCGCCGGAAGCCCGGCGCTTTTCGTCGCGCGCTACCAGGCGCTGAATCATCATGCGGCGATCGGGGTCGGTGGGAAACGGAATCGTGCCGGCGACCATTTGGCGGACGATCTCCGGTGCTGGATAGCTGCGCACCAGTTCGTTGCTGGGCATGGTGAGGGTGTCGAAAGGCTTCAGCTTTTCCGCCAGCACCGGGTTTTCGGGGATGCGCTCGGGATGGAGTTGCAGGTCGATCCATTTCTTGAGCCCGGTTTTGCGGACCTGTTCGGCGTCGCCGGGGCGCGCGCCGAAGGTGAGACGGTTGAGGGCCTGCACCATCCGGTCGTTCCTGGCGATCTGTTTGGAGAAATTGACGGATACGGCAGCGGTTTTCTTGGCGTAAACCGCGATTCCGGCGAAGGCGGACAGACACACCACGCAACTCAGCATCCGCAGTGCATTACGACGCATCTCTTACCCTCTGTCTTATTAAACCTCATTTTTCGCTATAAGTTGCGGCGCCTCAGGAGGGCGGACCCCCTGGTCCGCGGCCGGCCCCCTGGCCGGCCCATTCTTCTCTGAGAATTCCTGCCGGCCCAAGCAACTACTCAGGTATGACTCTCTACCGCCGGCGCCTTCCTCACGTCTACCAAACAGGCCGATCCGTGTTCCTCACATGGAGGCTCTACGGCACCCTGCCGCGCCACCGTGCGTTTCCGGCGGAAACGGTCACTTCGGGACAGGCATTTGCCACTATGGATCGATTGCTGGACGAAGCCCGAGAAGGTCCGCTCTACCTTCGGCAACCGGCCATTGCGGACATGATCGTAGAAGCCATCCAGTACAACGCCGGCATCCTCGGGCACTATGCCTTACATGCCTTCGCAGTCATGCCAAACCACGTTCATTTGCTGGCTACCCCGGGTGTGCCCTTGCCCAGGCTGACGAGATCGTTGAAAGGCATCACGGCCAAGCGGGCTAACGCGATGTTGGCGTTAACAGGCAACCCGTTCTGGCAGGAGGAGACCTATGACCGCACGGTGCGGAATGCGCAGGAGTTCGAGAAGATTCGAGACTACATCGAAGCGAACCCGGTGCGGGCTGGGCTGGTGACGGAAGCTAGTGGATATCGATGGTCCAGTGCGGGATGGGCGACCAGGGGGTCGCCCGCGGTCCAGGGGGACCGCCCTCCTGAAATGCGTTGAGGGCCGGTGCAGTTAGGAGGGCGGACCCCTGGTCCGCGGCCGGCCCCCCGGCCGGCCTGTTTTTCTTTCAGAAATTCCGGCCGGCCTGTCTTCGTTGGTCCCGGGTGTAGAGTGAAAGGAATGGCAACTTCCGAGACCGCAACGCTGGGTGGCGGCTGCTTCTGGTGCCTGGAAGCCGTCTACGACGAAATGCAAGGGGTGCTGGCGGTGGAATCCGGGTACATGGGCGGCCATCTGGCGAACCCCGATTACCGCTCCGTTTGCACGGGCACCACCGGGCACGTTGAGGTGGTACAGGTGACATTCGATCCCGCGGTGACCACATACCGCGAGATTCTGGAAGTCTTCTTCGCCACGCACGACCCGACGTCGCGCGACCGCCAGGGCAACGACGCCGGACCGCAATACCGATCCGTGATCTTCTTTCACGGCGACGCGCAGCGCCAGACCGCCGAACAGATAATCGCGGAACTCGACCACCAGGGCCTGTTTTCCCGGCCGATTGTGACCGATCTGCGCGCGGCCACGGAGTTCTACATCGCCGAAGACTATCACCAGGAGTACTTCCGCAATAATCCGCAACAGCCCTACTGCTCCTTTGTGGTGTCGCCCAAACTGAAGAAGTTCCGCGAGAAATTCGCCGCCAAGCTCCGCAAGCATTAGCCCAGTGCCATGCCGCAGGCCCGCGTCGCGTTTCAATATCCCAGCTTCCGCTACTTCATGATCGCGCGCTACCTGACCACGGCCGCGTCGGAAATGCAATCGGTCGCGGTGGCCTGGCAAGTCTACAGCCTCACCAGGCGGCCGCTCGATCTGGGCTTCGTCGGGCTGGCGCAGTTTCTTCCCGGGATGCTGCTGTTCCTGGTGGCGGGCCACACGGCCGACCGCGTCCCTCGCAAGCGCATCCTGCAAACCTGTTACTTCGCTTTCTCCATGTGCTCGGCGTTGCTGGTGGCGCTCGCCCTGCGCGGCCTGACAACGGTCTGGCCGATCTACGCGGCGCTGCTGCTGAACGGGGCGGTGCGCGCGTTCAACATGCCCACCGGGCAGGCCTACCTGCCGCAACTGGTGGCCGAAGAGCATTTTCCGAACGCGGTGGCGTGGTCGTCGTCCATTTTTCAGGCGGCCCTGATCAGCGGTCCCATGGCCGGCGGCCTGCTCTACGCTTTCACGGGAACGCCGGTTCCGGTTTATGTGGCGGCGGGAACGGCCTATCTCACCGGCCTGTTGCTGATTGCGAAGACGCGCGTGAAGGCGCCGCCACGGCCGCGCGGCGCGGCGTCGCTTGGAGCGGTGCTGGACGGCCTGCGCTACATCTGGCGCGACAAACTGATTCTGGGGGCCATCTCTCTGGACCTGTTCGCGGTGCTGCTGGGGGGCGCGGTGGCGCTGCTGCCGGTCTACGCGAAAGAGATTCTCTCCATTGGCGCCACGGGACTTGGCATCCTGAGGGCCGCGCCGGGCGCCGGCGCCATCCTCATGGCGATCCTGGTGGCCCACCGGCCGATCGGCCGCCGCGCGGGAGTCACAATGCTTTCGTGCGTGCTGGGCTTTGGCATCTGCACCATCGTCTTCGGACTCTCGCGGAACCTGGCGGTCTCGCTCGCCGCGCTGGCGGCGTTGGGCGCGCTGGATATGGTCAGCGTGATCATCCGCCACACCGTGATCCAGCTCGGCACGCCGGATGAAATGCGCGGCCGCGTGAGCGCGGTGAATATGATTTTCATTGGGGCATCGAATGAGGTGGGGCAATTCGAATCGGGCCTCACGGCGCAGTGGTTCGGCACCGTTCGGGCGGTGGTGTATGGCGGCATCGGCACCATCGTGGTGGTAGCCGTGTGGGCTTGGCTGTTTCCGGCGCTACGGAGGGTGGATCGGCTGCCGGGTGGGACAGACGATCGGTTTGTGTCGTCTGTCAGGCCCTCGCCCGGGCACACTGGCTGAAAGACGACAAACCCCGATCGTCTGTCCTACTCGCCTACAGCAGGTCGTGGCGGTTGGCTTTTTCCAGGGCTTTGACGATATCGCCGACTTCCTGGGCGCGGTCCCGGCGGGCTACCAGCAGGGCATCGGCAGTATCCACCACGATCAGGTCGTCCACACCCAGCAGCGCGATAGCCTTGCCGCGCGCGTCGACGAAATTGTTGTGAGCGTCCAGCACGAAGGAATCGCGCGGCAAAACGTTGCCGCTCGAGTCGCGGCCGAGCAGCTCGTAAACGGCATTCCAGCTTCCCACATCGTTCCACCCGAAATCGCCGGCGGCAATTCCGTGGACAATGGAGGCTTTCTCCAGCACCGCGTAATCGATCGAGATGTTGTCGCACAAGGGGAAGGATCGGGCCAGTTGCGAAGCAAAGCGGGGTGAGGCGACGGGCGGCAGCGAGGCCAGGATGGCGGCGGTTTTGGGAAGGTGGAGGCGAAGCTGATGGAGCAGGACGCCGGCGCGCCAGAAAAACATGCCGGAATTCCAATAGTAATTGCCGGCGGCCAGGTAACGGCGGGCCTTGGCCAGTGCGGGCTTTTCGTGGAAGCGCTTCACCGCCAGCGCCGCGCTTCCGCCCGCCGTGGTGCCGCGCGGGAATTCGATGTATCCGTAACCGGTCTCGGGCCAGCGGGGCTGAATTCCGATCACCATCAGGTGGCCGGCGGCGGCGCCCTTCAATCCGGCGCGCAGCACGGCGCGGTAAACGGAGGGCTTGGAGATCACGTGATCGGCGGGGAAGACGCCCATCACGGCATCCGGGTCGGCCGCTTGGAGAATGTGGGCGGCGAGGCCGATGGCGGGCGCGGTATTGCGCGGGGCCGGCTCGGCGAGCACCTGGCTGGGCGGGATTTCGGGAAGCTGGCGGACGATTTCGTCGCGCAGATGCTGGTTGGTGAGGATCCAGAGCCGCTCGGGTGGAATGACCGGCGCCAGACGTTCCACGGTGGCCTGGATCAGAGAGCGCTCCCCGACGACGTTGAGGACCTGTTTGGCGGAGTTCCGGCGGCTGCGCGGCCAGAAGCGCGTTCCGCGGCCTCCGGCGAGAATCAGACCGTAGTGATGGCGATTCATTTATTTGAGCGGGTACGGGTGAATCAACTGCAGCGTGCGGCGCCAGCGCGTCTTGGTGGGGAAGTGCTCCAGGAGGTCGAGAATATGCCTGGGGCTGATCGACGAGTCGGTGAGATCTTCCGTGGAGGCGTCGTAGGACCAATAGATGATGAGCGGTTTGCCGATGATGTTGGCTCGCGGCACGAAGCCCCAATAACGGCTGTCGAGAGAGGAATCGCGATTGTCGCCCATGGCGAAGTAGCTGTCGGGCGGCACCACCAGCTCGCCGTTGTCGACGTGGTGCTCCATCATGTCGCGTGCGTCGCTGTAAGAGCGGATGTTGGGCAGGGGAAAATCGTCGCGGTAGGGATCGAAATAATCGGTCTTGTGGTAGACGTACGGTTCCTCGACGAACCTGCCGTTCAGGTAGAGTTGCTTGTTGACGAGGCGGAGGTGGTCCCCGGGAATGCCGATGCAGCGCTTTACGAAAGTCTGGCGGATGTCGACGGGGTAGCGGAAGACGATGATATCGCCGCGGTGCAGGCCGGTGTAGGGCAGCAGGCGGCTGGAAATGGAGCCGCCGGCAGGAGCATAGGCCAGCTTGTCGACCAGCAGGTGGTCGCCTACCAGCAGGGTGTCCTCCATGGAGCCGGTCGGGATGACGTAGGCCTGAATCAGGGAAGTGGTGCCGAACAGCAGGAGGATGATGGTCACGGTCCACTCGGCGATGAAGCCGCGTTGATGGCGGTGGTGGTGTTCGGGAACTTCCGGCTGGGCGACGGGTCCGGGTCGCCCCTCCTGATCGCCTTCGGTCACAATTACGTTGTCTTGATCCACAGATCCTCATTTTATCGTGAATCCCTGGTATTCTGTTTTGAGGCTGGCGAGCGAAGCCGGCCCGGACGGCCTTCAGGGTGCCTGTGACAGGTTCGAAATCCAATATTTCACCGGATGTGGCGGCGGCGCGGCGCAAAGCGGCGATCCTGGTGGCGGTGTGCACGGTGTTCGGCGCGGCGGCGCAGATCCTGATCAAGATCGGCATGAGCCCGGGCCATTTCGTGCCCAGCCTGGTGGGACTGGCGACGGACGTGCCGCTGATCGCGGGATATGCTCTGTACGGCGTCTTCACGCTGGCCATGGTGCTGGCGCTGCGCGAGGGCGAGTTATCGATGCTGTATCCGATCATCGCGCTGACTTACGTGTGGGTGACCTTGGCTTCCTACTGGCTGCTGCACGACACTCCCAACCTTTACAAGAACCTGGGGATTGCCACGATTGTGGTGGGCGTAGCGGTGCTGGGCGGCGGAGGGCGCAGGAAGTGAACCCGGTGCTGGTGAAATCGATCCTGCTGGTGTTTCTGGCCGGCGTGGTGGGCTCGTTTGGCGCGGTGTTTCTGAAGATGGGCGCGGGGCGCCTCGACGGCGGCCTGCTCAGTTTCCTGAACGGGCGGCTGGTGTTTGGCGTGGTGCTGTATCTGGGCTCGTCGGTGATCTATGCGGCGGGGTTGCGCGGGGGACAGCTTACGGTGCTGTACCCGATGGTCTCGCTGGGATACATCTGGACGGTCCTGTGGGCGCGCCTGTTCTTCCGCGAATTCTTCACCGGACGCAAGATGGCGGGGCTCGGGCTGATTCTGCTGGGCGTGGCGCTGGTGGGGCTGGGGGAAGCAGCGAAAGTGGCAAAATAGGAGGGCGGACCCCCTGGTCCGCGGCCGGCCCCCTGGCCGGCCTGCTTCGCGCTTGAATTCTCGTTGAGTTCACTCCGGGAATGCGGGTCCAGGGAAACCTGCGCAGACCAGGCGGGTCTGCCACTACCCGCCGAGGGATTGCAGCGGCCGCGGATCTGCGACGTCAGGGAAGGTCAACGAGCTCATAGATCCGACTGCTGGTCAGATCGAACGGTTTGCCGGTGGAAGGGACGATCGGGGGGAAAACGGGGGAAAACGGGTCAGCCTGAACTGCGCGATTTTTCGGTCGCTTTGAGAAAACCTGTGACACGTTTCCAAGTTCCTGCCCACCTCCAAAAGGATAGCGCCGCTGTAAGGGGCTGGTCGCGCCAGCCTCTCGAAAAACGGGAAACAGGCTGTCCCTATTCCAGCCCCTATTCCAGCCGCGTAGGCGCGCCTTCGTAGCGCAGGTTGGGAAGCAAATGCTCGTGCTTCATGATCACGCTGTGCGGGGCCACGTGCGTGCCGGCGCCGATATCGGCGCCGTATAGCGGGACGGTGTTGGTGCCGAGCGTTGCGCCGCGGCGGATCACCACGCGGTCGATTTTGAGCACGCGGTCCTCGAAGGTGTGGGACTGGATGGTGCTGCTGACGGTGGCGTCGTCTTCGATGGTGAGCATATCGGGATCGACCACCTGGGAGAAGCCGGCGCCCAGCACCACCCGCTTGCCGAGTTTGACGCCCATGGCGCGCAGATACCAGGACAGCAGCAGGGTGCCTTCCAAGGAGGCCAGGGCGCCGCGGGAATAGAGGGCCCAGGCGACGTAGAGGAAATCCCAGCGGCTGCACCAGCACGACCATAGGGGATGCTGCCCGGGACGGACGCGGCCCAGCAGCCCCCACTTGAGGATCAGCACCAGAAGGCTGAGCGCGGCGCCGGCGGCGAAGGTGACCAGCGGAACGCGCCAGAACAGCAGCGCCGGCCACGGAGTGACGGGTTCCACCATGGCGATGGCCTGCAACCAGAGCACCGCTGCGATGGTCGGTGCGGCGGGTAGCGCGAAGCGCAGCAGTTCCCAAAAAACGCGGTTCCAGTAACGGATGAAGGATGGGTCGTAAGTGAGACTCCGGTCGACAGTTACGACTTCCCGCACGGGCAGCTCGAAAGGTGGGTGGCCGAACCAGGAAGTGCCGGTGCGGACGAGCGCGTCGTCGGCCACGGTCGAGACCCCGAGCAGAACGTTTTCGGGGAGCGACTGGCCGGAGGGGACCACGGCGTGATTGCCGAGGAAGGTGTTCTTGGAGATGCGGGTGCGGGTCAGCGTGACGGTGCCGCGGTAGATGCGCGGACCAGCCACATAGATACCATCGGCGAAGAAGCACTCGGGGCCGATCTCGACCAGTTCCGGAACCACGTCGAGAATGGTCGAGATCTCGCATCCGGGCCCGATGCGCATGCCGGCGAGGCGCAGCCACAGGGGCCAGAAGAGCGTGCCGCTGAGCCATTCCCCGGCTGAGTAAAGGATGCCGGGCTTGAGCCAGATGCGGATATACGACGGGCTCCAGCGGCTGATGACGCCTTCCGGCACGCGCCCCAGCATTCGCATGATGAGGGCTTCGAGCAGGAGCGAGAGCGGCACGGAGAGCGACGCCATCACGATCACCAGCAGGAACGGCGTGAACTCGGCGGAGGGTTGTCGCAGCCAGACGGTGAGGCGGTCGGCGTCGACTTCGAGGACCACCACCGCCAGGAGCGCCAGCAACTCCAGGTTGAGGACGGGCAGCGTGCCGATGCCATAGCGGGCCAGGACCATCCACAGGCCGTGCCAGAACGGAGACAGCGTCCGCTCGTGTTCGGTGACGGCGGGCACGGGCGGGGCGTGGCCGGCGGGGCGGGCGGGGATGCCGTCCCAGCGTTCGCCGGCCGGGACAGCGGCGCCGGGTGGCAGCCAGGAGAGAGCGGTCAGCCACGCGCCGGGGCCCATACGCGCGCCACCGGCGACACCGGCGCGGATGTCGACGGTCGAGCCGTCGCCCAGGGAGACGCGTGCGACCACGATGTGGCCGGCGTCGAGTTCCACCAGGCCGAGCGAGGCGTCCTGGGCGACGGTGACGTCGTCTCCGATTTCGAGCAGATCCCAGCCTCCTTGGCTCAGGTGGACGCCGCGATGGATGTGGACGCGCCGGCCGATGCGGGCGCCCAGCGCGCGCAGGGCTGCAAGCTGAAATTCGGTGCCCTCGATGAGCCACCAGGGTATGGCGCGCGTGAGCCGCTGGACCATCCAATTCCGAACGTAGAAGCTTCCCCAAACGGGCTCCCGCAGCGGGCGGTAGGCGCCTACTAGGACACGCTTGGCCAATGCGGAAACGGCCACCGCCAGGAAACCATAGACCACCAGGCCGGCAAAGAATACCGCGGGCGCCAGCAGGAGCAGCGGGAAGATACCCAGGCCGCGGGCGAGGCGAGGCGCGACTTCGAAGACGATGTAATAAGCGCCTGCTGCCACCACGGCAAAGGTCAGCAGCAGCCAGACGGCTTGGACGACGGTCGAGAAAAAGGGGCGGCCGCCGCGCGGAAGGACGGCCGTTCTCTTTTCGGCCGGCGCGGGCGCCATGGGCGGCGCCGCGCGCATGCGCGCGGCCAGCCCCGCCACGGTGCGGGTTTCGTAGACGTCGCGGACGGCTACCGGAGTGGCGGGCGTAAGGTGGCGGAGCCGCGTAACGAGCTGCGCGGCGCGCAGGGAATCGCCACCCAGAGAGGCGAAGAAATCGTCGTGGATGGAAACGGCTTGCGGCAGGCCGAGGATTTCGCCAAAGGCGCCGGCCAGCAGGCTCTCCATGGAGTCGCGGGGCGGGGAAGCGGCGGATTCGGCGGCAGCGGCGGGTGGATCCAGGTGAGGAAGCGCGGCGCGGTTGAGCTTTCCTCCCACGGTGACCGGCAGTTGGGCGAGCGAGCCGAAACGCGCTGGCACCATATAAGAGGGAACGATTTCCCGCAGAATCATTTTGAGCGAGTCGGGCGATGGGGGCGTTGCCGGATCCGAGGGAATCAGAAATGCCACCAGCGTGGGCTGGCCACCGTCGTCCTGGATTCGGCAGGCGGCGGCGTGCACACCGGGACAGGCGGCCAGGTGCGCTTCAATCTCCTCCAGCTCCACGCGGTAGCCGCGAATCTTGACTTGGGAATCGATGCGGCCATGGCAATGCAGGTTGCCGTCGGAATCGCGGTGGGCCAGGTCGCCGGAGCGGTAGATGCGTCCCAGCCGGGGATGCACGGGGAACTTCTCGGCGGTGAGCTCGGGGCGGTTCCAATAGCCGCGGGCCAGGGCCACGCCGCCGATTACCAGTTCGCCCCATTGGCCGTCGGGAACTTCATCGAGCGAGTCGTTGAGAATCCAGGCCTGGACGCCGCGGATGGGCTTGCCGATGTGCACCGGCGAGCCCGCGCGCATGGCGGCGCGCGTGGTGCTGACGGTGCATTCGGTAGGTCCCCAATCGTTGACCATGAGTTTGTCGGCGGCCCAGAGGTCGGAGATGTCCTGCGGCAGGGCCTCGCCACCCATATAGATCAGGTCGAGTTCGGGCAGCTCGGCTTGAGGATTCTCGCAGCCGATGGCGCGCAGCAGCGTGGGCGGAGGGCAGAAGACCGTGATGCGCTCGCGGCGCAGCCAGCCGACCAGGTCGGGGCCGAGGCGGGAGGTTTCCTCATCCATCACCACCAGGGTGGCGCCCGCCGGGAAGGCCAGCCAGATTTCTTCGACTGAGGAATCGTAGGCAGAGGAGGAATTCTGGGATACGCGCGCGTCAGGCGCGAGGTGGAATTCATCCAGGTCGGAAGCCACCAGGTTGCAGATGCTGCGGTGCTCAATCATGACCGCCTTGGGGCGGCCGGTGGTCCCGGAAGTGTAGATGGTGTAAGCCAGGCTCTCGGGCGTAAGCCAGGCCGGCGGCGGCGGTGGACCGGCGGGTGCGAGCGCGGCCGTGACGTCGAACCGGGGGGCTGCGCCGAAGTGGCCGGTGCGGGCGCGTTCCAGGCCCGCGCCGTCGGTGAACAGGGCGACCGCGGCGGAGTCTTCCAGGATCTCGCGAATGCGCGCGTCGGGAAACGCCGGGTCGATACAGGTATACGCCGCGCCGGCGTGGAGTACGCCGAGTTGGGCGGCATACAGATGGCAGGACTGGCGCGGCAGCAGGATGGCGACGACACACTCGCCGGTAACCATGGCGCCGAGCAGCGCGGCGATCTGGTGGGCCTCGCGAGCCAGTTCCGCGTAGGTAGTGAAGCTGCGAACGGGGCGGCCGCTGTCGGGCGGAACCTCGACGGCGATCCTCCCAGGCCAGCGCCGGGCGGCGTGGTCGAAGAATTGGTGCAGCAGCAGAGGCCTGGCGTCGAGCGGTGCGTCAGTCATCGTTGGACCGTCTGCCGGCAAGGTGGTGAAGAAGGTGAGTCCGGGGTCTGGATGGCACGCACAAATCGTATTGTAATCGAGGACAGTGGCGCGTCGGCGGCGGTAGGAAAGCGGATGGAGGGCGGTGACCCTGTCGTTCGCGCCGATGGCCCGAAAGGGCTAGCCGGCCCTGCTGCGGCGGCGTCTTCCCGGAATTTCCAGCGTTCGATTATCATAGGGATAAGCGTCTGGAACCTGGCGCCAAGTAACCCAAGCCGGTCGAATCCTCCATGTGGATAGTCCGATTAGCCTTACGGCGTCCCTATACCTTCGTCGTGGTGGCGATGCTGATCGCCATTCTGGGCGTCACTGCGATCATCACAATGCCGGTGGATATCTTCCCGTACATCGATATTCCGGTGGTCAGCGTATTGTGGACCTACAGCGGGCTCTCGCCCGAAGAGATGGAAAAGCGCATGGTGACCATCTTCGAGCGGGCCATGACCACTACGGTGAACGACATCGAGCACATCGAATCGCAATCCTACACCGGAATTTCGGTCACGCGCGTCTACTTCCAACCGAACGCCAAAGTGGAAGTGGCGCTTGCGCAAGTCACGGCCATCGCGCAGACGCTGCTGCGGATTTTCCCGCCCGGCACCACGCCGCCGAGCATCATCAAGTACGACGCTTCGAGCGTCCCCATCCTGCAACTGGGCCTGCAGAGCGACACGTTGAGCGAGCAGGAACTCTATGACCTGGGCCAGCAGTTTATCCGCACGCCGCTGGCCACCATCCAGGGCGCCGCGGTGCCATCGCCCTTTGGCGGCAAGACCCGGATGGTGATGGTGGATCTGAACCCGGATGCGCTCTACTCCCGCGGGCTTTCGCCCACCGACGTCTCAACCGCGTTAAACAACCAGAGTCTGATTCTTCCGGCCGGCAGCGCCAAGATCGGCGACCGGGACTACCAGATCAAGGTGAATAGCAGCCCGCGGATTCTGAGCGACCTCAACGCCATGCCGATGAAGGTGGTGAACGGCGCGACGGTTTTTCTGGGAGACGTGGCGCAGGTGCGCGACGGCTATGCCGTGCAGACCAACATCGTGCGGACCAACGGAATCCGCGGTGCGCTGCTGACGGTGCTGCGCAACGGCAAGGCCTCCACGCTGGCGGTGGTGAACAATGTGAAGAAGGCGCTGCCGCGGATTCTGGCGGGGCTCCCGCCGGCGCTTCACGTGCGGCAACTGTTCGACCAGTCGATCTTCGTGCGGGCGGCCATCAACGGTGTGGTACGGGAAGCGGTTACCGCCGCCTGCCTCACCGGCCTGATGATCCTGATCTTCCTGGGAAGCTGGCGGAGCACCATCATCGTCTGCATCTCGATTCCTCTTTCCATCCTGGTTTCGCTGATCTTCCTCAACTTCACGGGGCACACCACCAACGTGATGACGCTGGGTGGACTGGCGCTGGCGGTGGGCATTCTGGTGGACGACGCCACGGTGGAGATCGAGAACACCCATCGCAATATGGCGATGAAGAAGCCCCTGGTGCGGGCCGTGCTCGACGGCGCCCAACAGATTGCGGTGCCGGCCTTCGTCTCCACGCTTTCCATCTGCATCGTGTTCGTGCCGGTGCTGCTGCTGACCGGCGCGGCGCGGTATCTGTTCACGCCGCTGGCGATGGCGGTGGTGTTTGCCATGATGGCTTCCTACTTCCTGTCGCGCACCCTGATTCCCACCATGGTGCACTACATGCTGCGGCCGGAAGTGAAGTTGTACGCGCAGGGCCAACACGGGGAAACGGCGGGCGGCAAGGGCCCCATCTGGAAGGTGCATTATGTGTTCCACCGCCGGTTTGAACGGATGCGGGTATCCTACACCGCGCTGCTCGACTGGTCGCTGGTTCACCGCGCACGGGTGCTGGCCGGGTTCGGCATTTTTGTCGCTTGTTCGCTGGGGCTGGCGTCTTTCATCGGACGCGATTTTTTTCCGACGGTGGATTCCGGCCAGATGCGCCTGCATGCCCAAGCCCCCCCAGGCACGCGGATCGAACAGACCGAGCAGATTTTTGCGAGTATCGAGCGCGAAATCCGGGATGTGATTCCGGCGAGGGAGATGCGGGACATCATCGATAATATTGGGATTCCGGCCGGTATCAACCTGGCGTTCGGCGACAGCCCGAACCTCGGGGTATCGGATGGCGACATCCTGATCGCCCTGGACCCGGAGAACCACGGCTCGACGGCCGAATATACCGACCGGTTGCGGAGGCGCCTGCACGAGAAGTTTCCCGACCTGATCGTCTTCTTTGAAGCCGCCAACATCACCAACCAGATTCTGAACTTCGGGCTGCCCGCGCCCATCGACGTGCAGGTGGTGGGGCGGAACACGGCGGCCAACTACGAAATTGCGCAGCGGCTGGAAGCGCAGATTGCGCGGATTCCCGGCGCGGCCGACGTGCACATTCACCAGGTGGTGGACTATCCCGAGATCCGGCTGAATGTGGACCGCACCAAGGCCGGCCTGGTGGGGCTGACGCAGAAAGACGTCACCAACAGCATGCTGATTTCGCTCTCTTCGAGCGGGCAGGTGGCGCCCACGCAGTGGCTGGACTGGAATACCGGAGTCAGTTATTTCATATCGGTGCAGACGCCGCAATACAAGTTGGACTCGCTGTCGGCGATTATGCGCACACCGATTTCGGCGGTGGGCAACTTCAGCTCCACTACAGCCACGTCATCGGCGGGAACGTCGGGACCGGCCGGGATGGGCACGGCTCCCAACCAGTCGTCGCTGGCCTATGGCAACCCCGGCGCAGCGTCGGGCGGGCCGGAGTTGCTCTCCAACCTGGCGACCGTCTCGCGCGGCATCGCGCCGGAGATCGTGAATCATTACAACGTGCAGCCGGTGTTCGACGTTTACGCCAACGTGGATCGCCGCGACCTGGGTGCGGTGGGGTCGGCGGTGGAGAGATTGGTGAAGCAGGCCTCCGCCAAGCTGCCGCGGGGCAGTTCGATCGATCTGCGCGGCCAGATCACCACCATGGAAACTTCCTTTTTCCGGCTGGGACTGGGGATGATCTTCGCGGTGGTTCTGGTCTATTTGCTGATGGCGGTCAACTTTCAATCGTGGCTGGACCCGTTCATTATTCTGATGGCGTTGCCGGGCGCGATGGCGGGCATCGTGTGGATCCTCTTCCTCACGCAGACCACCTTCAGCGTGCCGTCGCTGATGGGTTCGATCATGTGCATCGGTGTGGCCACGGCCAATAGTATCCTGATGGTAGTGTTCGCCAACGACCAGCGGGAAGAGGGCCTGGACGCCCGCGCGGCGGCGCTGGCGGCGGGACACACGCGCATCCGCCCGGTCATCATGACGGCCAGCGCCATGATCATCGGCATGCTTCCCATGGCCTTGGGAATGGGCGAAGGCGGCGAGCAGAACGCGCCCCTGGGCCGCGCGGTGATTGGCGGGCTGATTCTGGCGACCATTACGACGCTGTTTGTGGTTCCGTTGGTTTATAGTATGTTGCGGAAGAAAGCCCCGGTGGATTACGAGCGGAGGATTGTGGAAGAAGAACACGAGTACCTGCAAGACGAGATGATGGGCGAGGATATGGCATGAACGAGATCAATACCAACGAAGAGCGGCTGCGCTCCGAAATTGAAGATCTCAAGCGGCGGCTGGCTGCCAGCCAGCCCCACGGGCCGTCCGTCGGGCACAAGGGCCCGACGTTTCGCACGTTCGCGGTGTTGATTTCTCTGCTGCTGGTGCTGCTGGTGGCTGGCTACTTCTTGGGGTACCTTCCGCGGCAACAGCGCGAAATGGTATTGGCCCAGGAGTCGAAAGCCGGTGGGGCAGCGCTGCCGGTGGTAAAGGTGGTGCCGGTGGAGCGATCCCTGGCAAAGGGCAACCTGGTGCTGGCGGGCAACATAGAGGCGGTGACGGAAGCGCCGGTGCTGGCGCGCTCCAGCGGGTATATTCTAAAGCGCTACGTCGACATCGGCGACCGCGTGCAGGAGGGCCAGGTGCTGGCGGAGATCGAGGCGCCGGAGCTGGATCAACAGATCGCGCAGGCCAAGGCCACCGTGGACCAGGCGCACAGCAACATCGAGCAGACCCAGGCGGCGCTCGCACAGGGACGCAGCAATGAAGCGCTCGCCAAAGTGACCGCCGAGCGCCAGCAGAGGCTCCTCGATAAAGACGTGATCTCGCAGCAGGACAACGACACCGCGCAAATGCAGTATGCGGCCCAACAGGCCAGCGTACAGGCGCTCGAGAAATCGGTGAACGCGGCGCGCGGCAGCGCGTCGGCGGTGGAAGCCAACCTGGCGCGGCTCAACGATCTGAAAAACTACCTGACGGTGCGGGCGCCCTTTGCGGGCGTGATCACGCAGCGCAACATCGACGTGGGAGCGCTGGTGAACGAAGGCAGCACGCTGCTCTATCGCATCGCGCAGACCGGCCGGCTGCGCACCTATCTCAACGTTCCGCAGGCCGATGCCGGCAACGTGCGGGTGGGGCAGCACGCCGCTCTGGAGATCGCGGACCGCCCAGGCGTCAAGTTTCCGGGCGAAGTGACGCGCACGGCGAACTCGCTCGATCCGGCCACGCGCACGCTGTTGGTGGAAGTGCAGGTCGCCAATGCGGCCGGCGCGCTGATGCCGGGCATGTACGCGCAGGTAGACCTGTCGGTGCCGCGCCAGGATCCGCCATTGTTGATTCCCGGCGACACCCTGGTGGTGCGTAGCGACGGGCCGCAGGTGGCCGTGGTGGGGCCCGACGGCGTGGTGCACTTCACGCGGATTAAGCTGGGCCGCGATTTCGGCGACCACCTCGAGGTGCTGGAAGGCTTGCAGCTCGGGCAGCAACTGGTAGCCAACCCCAGCGATGTGGTGCGCGAGGGCGCCAAGGTCAAGCCGGTTCAGGCTCCCCAACCGGCGGCCGCGAAGCGCTAGTGTCCTGTCCCGCCGAATTCATAAGGAGGGCGGACCCCCAGGTCCGCACGCGACCCCTTGGTCGCGCTCTTCCGCTCCTGTCGATCGGAACCAATCCAAATTTTCACCAGGAAATCAGCGATGTGCAAATCAATTCTTAGCGTTTTGCTTGCCTGTTGGCTGGTCGCGGGGCCCGGCGTGGCCGCGCCCCAGGTCAGTTTCCAGAACTCGGCGCGGGTTCACGACTTGATGCGCGCGGGCAATCTGTACCTTTCGTTGCAGGACGCGCTGGCGCTGGCCATCGAGAACAACCTGGATATCGAGCTCGAACGGTATCTGATGCCGCAGGGCGACGCCGAACTGCTGCGGGCGCAAGGAGGCGGCACGGTGCGCGGGCTCAACTTCACCATCGCGGAAGTGCCCGTGGGCGTGGGCGGGCCGTTGAGCCCGGTGGTGACCAGCGCGGCGTCGGCGGGACGCGCCACGGCCGGAACGTCGGTGGTCACCAACGCGCTTGAGCTGGGCGTGCTGGGGGAGCCGCAGGATAACTACTCGCTGCAAGGCACCGTCGCGCAGTCGGGCGGGAGCGCCGTTCCGGTCTACGATCCGGTGGCGACCGGCCTTCTGAACTTCACCCACCAGACCACTCCGCAGACTGATTCCCAATCTTATGGGACCAACGCGCTGGTCACTAATACCACGACGGCCAACGCGGGAATCGGGCAAGGTTTTGCCAGCGGCGCGACGGCGTCGGCGAGCTTCAACAACTACCACACCAACTGGAACGCCATCACCAGCGGGCTCCAGCCGTTTTCCGGCTCCAGCCTGGGAATCACGGTCACGCAGCCTCTGTTGCGAGGTTTCGGCGCCAGCCTGAACCGGCGCTTCATCCGCATCGCCGCCAACGAACGCAAGATTACCAGCCTGCTGTTCCGGCAGCAGCTTATCGCGACGGTTTACGGCGTCATCCGCCTTTACACGGATTTCGTGGCGCTGACCGAAGACGAGAAGGTGAAACAGGAAACCGTGACGCTGGCCGAGAAGCTGCAGCGCGACACCCAGGCGCAGGTGGACGTGGGGACGCTGGCCCGCATCGAGCTGTCGCGCGCCAGCGCTCAGGTCTACTCGGCGCGCCAGGACCTGATTAACGCGCACGGCCTGGTGGAGGAACAGGAGGCTATCCTCAAGACCGTGCTGACGCGGCGCGGCAACGACGATGCCGAAATCCGCGCGGCCCACATCATTGCCACCGACACCCTGACCATACCGGATCGCGACGACCTCCAGCCGATGCAGGATTTGATTGCCACGGCCCTGCAGAACCGGCCGGACGTGGGGCAGGGGCGGCTGCAGGTTGAGAATTCCGTGACCGGCTTGGCAGGCGCGCGCAACGCCACGCTTCCCGAAGTGGATCTGGTGGGCGCCATGCAGAACAACGGGCTGGCCGGCACGTCGAATCCATTAGTGAGCTATTCCTATCCCGGTTACAGCGGCGGCTACGGCAGCGCGCTCGAGCAGGTGCTGGCCCGCAACTACCCCACTTATGGCATCGGCGTGCAGGTGACGCTGCCCATCCACAATCGCATTGCCGAAGCCGACTTGGCGCGCGACGAGCTGCAGGTGAAGCAATCGCAAGTGCGGCTGGGGCAATTGCAGAACCAGGCGCGTCTGGAAGTGGAAGATGCGCTGATTGCCATGCGTCGCGCGCGGGCGTCCTACCAGGCCGCGACCGAGGCGACCCGCCTGCAGAAAGAATCGCTCGAAGCCGAGCAGACCAAGTTCGCAGTGGGCTCTTCCACCAGCTTCTTCGTCATTCAGTACGCCAGCCTGCTGGCGCAGGCGAAATCCACCGAAGTGGCGGCGCAAAGCTCGTATGTGAAGGCCAAGGCCGCGCTGCAGCGGGCCACCGGCTCCATCCTGGACGACAACCGGATTTCATTCGACGCCGCGGTTCGAGGCAAGATGTAAGAGTGCCTCCGCCACCTTCCGCGCTGCAACGCCTCTCGCGGCGCTTCCGCCGCCGGCGCATGGAGCGCTTTGTGCGGGAGTTCTCGATCGGCCGGGAGACGCGCGTGCTGGATGTAGGCGGCACGCCGGAAGATTGGCGGATGGCTCCCGTGCAGCCGCGCCTGGTGTTGCTGAACATGCCGCGGGCCCGCGCCGACCTGGCGGGCGCCGCCCAATGGGTGGCGGGAGACGGCTGTGCGCTGCCGTTTGGCGACCAGTCCTTCGACGTGGTCTTCAGCAATTCGGTGATCGAGCACGTCGGCGATGCCGCCAGCCAGCAGTGTTTCGCGCGCGAAGTGGCGCGCGTGGGCCGCGGATTCTGGGTGCAGACGCCCAACCGCTGGTTCCCCGTGGAGCAGCATCTGTTGACGCCGTTCCTTCACTGGCTGCCGAAGCCGTGGCAGCGCGCGATAGCGCGGCGCGGCACCGTGTGGAGCGCGGTGGCGCGGCCGGCGCCGGACCGGCGCGACTATTACATCGAACACTTTCTGCGGGACATCCGGCTGCTGGGGCCGCGCGAACTGCGCGCGCTGTTTCCGGCGGCGCGCATCCTGCGCGAGCGCTTTCTGGGAGTTACGAAGTCGCTGATCGCGATTGGGAAGAGACAGGACGACTAAGGGCCGGCGAAAAAATAGTTTCACATCGGCGGCCTGGCTGATGACAGACTGCCAACTGCGGCCGCCCCTAACCCCTGTCAATTTCCTTCGTATAATCCAAGAGGCTCTTCATGCCTGTGTCGATCCTGCAAGACGTCACGTACGGTTTCCGCCAACTCCGGCGAAGTCCCGGTTTCGCCATCACCGCAGCGCTCTCGCTGGCCTTGGGCATTGGCGCCAACGCTGCCATCTTCCAACTGGTCGATGCCATACGGCTCAAACTCCTGCCCGTGCGCAACCCCCAGGAACTGGCGATGATCGATTTCGAAAAAGGTTCACACCGCTCTGGCAACTTCTCCAGCCGCAGCGCGAACCTCACCTATGCGCAGTATGACGCCATTCGCACGCAGCAACAGGCATTCACCGAAGTGCTGGGATGGAGCGCCCACCGCTTCAACCTGGCTCCCGGCGGCGAGGCGCGCTTCGCCGAAGGCCTCTACGTCAGCGGCAACTTCTTCTCCCTGCTCGGAGTGAACCCGCTCATCGGCCACACCTTCACCGCGCAGGACGACAACGCCGCGTGTGCCGATCCCGGAGCCGTCCTCAGCTATGGCTTCTGGCAGCGCGAATTCGATGGCGACCCCGCCGCTCTTGGCCGCACCGTCTCCCTCGACGGCCACCCCATCCCTATCGTCGCTGTCACCCCGCCCGCGTTTTTCGGCGTCGAGGTCGGCAACCGCTACGAGGTCGCCGTTCCGCTTTGCGCCGATCGCCTGCTCTCCGACGATGGCATCGGCCGCATTCCCGGAAGGGACAGATGGTGGCTCTCCATGATGGGCCGTCTCAAGCCTGGTTTCACCGCCCGGCGCGCCACCGCCCAGCTTCACGCGCTTTCACCCGCCATCATGCAGGCCACGGTGGGCCCGACTTTCCGGCCCGACTACATCAGGAACTATCTCAACAACAAACTCGGCGCCAGTGAAGCCGCCACCGGCGAATCGGATCTGCGCAGCGAGTACGAGCGGCCCCTATGGCTGCTCATGGCCATTACCGGACTGGTGCTGCTGATCGCCTGCGCCAACCTCGCCAATCTCCTCCTGGCGCGCGCCGGCATTCGCCAGCGCGAATTCGCCGTCAGGCTCGCCATCGGAGCCTCCCGCTGGCGCCTCATCCGGCAGTTACTCGCGGAAAGCCTGCTGCTGGCCGTCATCGGTGGCTCCCTCGGCGCCGTTCTCGCTCAAGCCTTGAGCCGCGGTCTGGTCTCCTTCCTCAACACCGTTGACGACCCGGTCTTCCTGCAACTCGGCTGGGATTGGCGCACCATCGGGTTCACCGCGGCCCTCGCCCTTCTCACCTGCACTCTCTTCGGGCTCGTCCCGGCCCTTCGCGCGACCCATATCTCGCCGGCCTCCGCCATGCGCGCCGGAGGCCGCAGCGTCACCGCCGGAAAAGAGCACTTCAGCCTGCGCCGAATTCTGGTCACCACCCAGGTGGCCCTTTCGCTGGTCCTGTTGGTAGGAGCGCTGCTCTTCATCCGCAGCCTGCGCAGCCTGATGACCACCGAAATGGGCTTCCAACCCGAAGGGGTTCTGACCATTGGCCTGGATTACAGCCGTGCGCAATATCCCAACGACCGCCGCTTGCCGCTGGATCGCGAACTGTGCGGCCGCCTCGCCGCGCTGCCGGGCGTCGTCTCCGCCGCGCAGGTGTCCTACATGCCGGTTAGTGGGAACGGCTGGAATGACGATATCGGCCCCGATGGCACACCCGCGGCCGCCAGCGGCAAACAGGCCAATTTCAACCGCGTCAGCCCCGGCTACTTCCACACCATGGGAACCCGCCTGGTGGCCGGCCGCGAATTCAACGACCACGATACCCTCGGCTCGCCCAAAGTCGCCATCGTCAACGAAGTCTTCGCGAAGCGATTTTTCGGCGGCGCCAACCCCGTGGGCCGCACCTTCCGGCTGGAAGCCGCCGCCGGCAAACCCGAGCCACTATTCCAGATCGTCGGCCTGGTGAAGAATTCGAAATACTACCACCTGCGCGAGGATTTTGGCCCCATCGGGTTCTTCCCCATCGCCCAGGACGACACTCCCGATTCCGGCGCCGGCTTCGTGCTGCGTGTCGAAGGCCCGCCCGGTCCTGTCATGAAGGCTGCCAAGGCTGCCATGGCCGAAGTCGATTCCTCGATGAGCCTCACCTTCCGCGCGCTCTCCGGCCAGTTGGAGGATTCACTTCTGCGCGAGCGCCTGGTCGCCGCATTGTCCGGCGCCTTCGGTCTCCTCGCCGAGTTGCTCGCCACGCTCGGCCTCTAC
>JBEKYE010000021.1:0-22708 GCA_049511275.1 Bryobacteraceae bacterium | reverse complement strand
GTGTACCTGGACGCGGTCTATGAAGGCACGCCGCGCACGTCGTTCCACCTGGCGCCGCAGGTGATCGTGACCAGCAGTCTCACCAAGATCTACGGGCTGAGCGGGCTGCGCTGCGGATGGATTCTGGCGCCGCCGGATCTGGCGCGAGCCATGTACCAGTTGAACAACCTGTTCGCGGCCACGTGGGTGCATCCGGCGGAACTGCTGAGCGTGGCCGCGTTCCAGCATCTGGATGCCATCCGCGAGCGGGCGCGCCGGATTGTGGAGGCGGACCGCGCCGCCCTGGCGGAATTTCTGGACGCGCAGCCGGGAGTTTCGGCGGTGCGCACCGCGTGGGGCACCACGGCGTTCCTGCGGCTGCGCACTGGCGACGCGGATGAGTTTCTGGCGCGGCTGCGGGCGGAACACGAGACTTCGGCCGCGCCGGGCCGGTTCTTCGAGATGCCGGACCATTTTCGCGTGGGCATGGGCGTGAATGCGGAGATGTTCCGGGAAGGATTGCGAAGGATCGGGCTGGCGCTCGGCAAGCGTTGAGCGGCCCGCCGGCGGCAGATCGTGCGATCGCTTGCGCCTCGCGTGCTATCATGCCGTTCGATGGCCGAATATTCGATTGGAATTGACCTGGGCGGCACCAATCTGCGGGCGGCGGCGATCGACCGCGCCGGGAACGTACTCGATAAGATTAGCGGCGCGACCAACTTCGAGAAGGGACGCGAGGCGGTGCTGGGCGCTATCGTCTCCGCCATCTCGACGCTGCGCGGGAAGCACGGGGCTGGAGATCTGGCCGGCATCGGAGTGGGCGTGCCGGGCTTCATCCGGATGAAGGAAGGTTTCATCACCAACTCCAACAACCTGCCATACCTGGAAAATTTTCCGGTGCGCGACGAACTCAGTAAGCGCCTGGGCAGGCCGGTGATTCTGGAGAACGACGCCAACGCCGCGGCGCTGGGCGAAAAATGGATGGGCGCGGGAAAAGACGTGGACGACCTGGTGCTGCTGACGCTGGGGACCGGCATAGGCGGCGGCATTATCTCGGGCGGCCGCGTGCTGCGCGGATGTGTGGGGATGGCGGGAGAATTGGGACACACCACGGTGGTGCCCAATGGGAACCCATGCGGGTGCGGCAACCGGGGATGCCTGGAGAAACACGCGTCGGCCACGGCCGTGGTGGCGATGGCCAACATGATGCACCTGGGAGAGAACCTCACGGCCCAGGATGTCGGCGATCTGGCCGGGCAGCCGGGAGAAGTGGGCGATAAGGCGCGCGCCATCTGGCGGTCCGTGGGAGAAGCGCTGGGGATCGCGCTGGCCACGCTGGTCAACACGTTCAACTTTCCCTTATATCTGCTGAGCGGCGGCGTGCTGCCGGCGTGGGAGTTTTTTGCGCCGGAGATGCTCCAGACGGTGGAGCGCCGGTCGTTCACCTACCGGGCCACCAAGACCCGGATTGAGAAGGCCACGCTAGGCAACGAGGCGGGATTGTACGGCGCCGCCTATTTACCGTGGCTGGAGTCGTAGTGGGGCGGCCAACCCTGGCCGCAGCCGGCAGTAGCACCTTGACCGCATGATGTTGTTCTCTTGCGGGCAACCGCTCCCTCACGGTCGCGGCTCGCAGATACAACTACCCCAGGCGCCTTGCCACGTCGGCGCGGAAGCGGTCCACGAAGCCCAGCACGTAACCGGCAACCGGCAAGCCCGGGTCTTCCACCAGCGGCGTCAGGTCCATCGCGAAGTTGAGGGCGGTTTCCTGGTCGGTGCCGTGACTGGCGTAGTAAGTGGCGTGGGCCAGCCGGCGGCCGGCCGTGGCCAGGTCGTAGCGCTTGCCGCCGGTCACCTGCGAATCGAAGACGCCCACTAACGAGGCGGCGATATTGGATCGCGAGGAGGCCGGCAGAAGCTGCTTTTCGTCGTCCTGCAGCCAGTCCAGATCGCGCCAGACTTCGCAGCCGTAGACCTTTTTCGGCCTGGTTTCGGCGCGCACGGCCCGCAGGGCCGCGATGGCGCGCAGTGAGACGCCGATATGGGTATCGTGCTTGTCGGCCAGGTTGTGCAGGTAGACCACTTCGGGCCGCGCGGCGCGCAGGATCCCGGCGAGATCTTCCACAATGGCGGGATTGTTGCGGTCCTTCACTTCGGCGCTCGAGAAACCGAGCTGGATCTGGCAGGCGTACTCGCCGACGTAGGCGGCCTTGCGCTGCTCCATCACGCGCACTTTCTGCATCTGGTCGTCGGTGTAGTCGCCGTAGATGCCGGAGCGCGGGCTGCCTGCGCCGTTGGTCACCACCACGCCGGTGAACCACTGGTCTTTCCGTCCGAAGCATTCGGCGATGCCGTGGTAGGCCATGATTTCGATGTCGTCCTGGTGCGCCGCGATCGAAAGATGCGTGGTGCGCGCCAGCGCCTCGGCGGGCGCCAGGTTATCGGGGATGAAGATGTCGGCAGTCGATTTATGAAAGTGCATGTTGATGTTCCTTGCCGGGCAAGCTCGCGGCGGCGATGGCCTGGCCGTGTCGTTTTTCTTTTTCGTCGGGGATGTGGAAGCGCAGGCGCCCGGCCAGCTCGGGAAACTCCCCGCGCAGGACCTCACTGGCGGTGGAGAGAATCAGGTCGCCGCCCGCGCCGGTGAGCACGCGGCCGAGCACCAGCAGATTGCGCACCTCGTAGAAATCGGCATAAGTGGCAATGGCGTAGCCGAAATACACGCCGATGGTTTCGTAGATGCGGCGCGCCCGCGGGTCGCCGGCGGCCATGAGTTTCTGCACCTGTTCCAGCTTGACGGCGAGCGGCATCTCCGCGGGCAGTTCGATACCGGCCGGCGCCAGCAGGCGTCCCACGGCCTGCTGCGAAAAATATTGCACGCCCACGCCGCGGTCGCCCGACCACTCGTCGGCCGGGGCGTCTTCGCGGTAATCCACCGGGACGAAGGCCAGCTCGTTCAGCCAGGAGGTGATGTTGCCTTGCGGCGTGACGAAGCCGGCGGCCAGGCTGGAGCCCATCGCGACGCCCAGCACGGCGTTGTCGTGGAGCGCCATGGAGCCGGCCAGCGCGGTGACTTCGCCATCGTTCACCACGTCGAACGGGATGCCGCCCCAGGCGGCCCGCAGCTCGAAAAACAGGCGGCGGATGCGGCTGTCGAAGAGTTCGCGGGGCACCCCGCGATAGAGCGAGCCGACGCGCACTTCGTTGCCGACATAGACTCCCGCGGCGCTGCCGCCGATGGCGTCGACGCGCGGCAAATGGGCGGCGGCGCGTTGCAGCGAATCCTGGATGCCGTCGAAATGATATTGCGGGTCCCGCTGCGGCGCCGGGTTCCAGGCAATTTCTTCGCTGGCCACCACGCGGCCATCCACCACCGCGGCGCACTTGCGGTCGCTCGCGCCCAGATCGAAGCCGATGCGGCAGCCATCCAGGTGGCGGCCCAGCGGCGCGGCGGTTTCGCGTTCCGCGGGAGCGGCGTCGTAATCCGCGCTCTCCACCCTCATCGGCCGGCCGTAGATGCGCTCGCCCATGAACTCATAGTCGAAGGCGCGCTCGCCGGTGGGCGCGTAGACCGCGCGAAGATAATCGGCAATGCGCGGCTCGCCGGCGATGGTGACGCGCCAGCCGCCCTTCTGCCAGAGCAGGAATTTCAGCAGCCGCTCCACATACCGCTGGTTGAGCGCGATGGCGTGGCCTTCGTGCGGCAGAACGGCGCTGTGGAAAACCGAGACCGAGCCGTCGCTGCGTTCCAGCGCGATGGCCAGTGGCCGGCCGCCGGTTTCGGCAACGCGGGTGCGGTATGCGCCGTTCCACAGAGAGGCCGGCACGAAGGCCGGATCGAGCGCCGGTACGAAGCGGGGGGCAATCGGGAGCGCCGTGGGCATGAGCAACTCTCATGGTGCCGCTTTCCGGCGGCGGCTGTCCAGTTCGCTACAGTTGCGGATTGCGGCGGGCAGGTTCGTAACGGGATCGAACGCATTGCTTCCGTGCAGCTTATCCATGCCCGTGCGGCATGGGCGGCGGCGCCGGCTGGCCCTCGTATTCCAGCATGGTCATGAAACCGAAATCCATGTGCAGTTGCATGTGGCAGTGAAACAGCGACGGACCGGGATTGTCGGCCACCAGATCCACCTCCACCTGCGTGCGGGCCATCACATCCACCACGTCCTTGATCACGCCGCGCGTGGCTTTTCCGGCCACCTTCACCAGTTCGAAAGAGTGCCGGTGCAGATGTACCGGGTGCATGTCGTCGCTCTGGTTATCGAAGATCAGCCGGTAGCGGCCGTTCGAGCGCACCCGGATCGGCGCCGTCTTGGGATACTCTTTGCCGTTGATGGTCCAGTGATCCACGGCGCGGTTGCCGGCCCACTTTTGTTTGAAGACCAGCGGGATCCGCTCGTCGGGTTCGGGAGCGGTTTCATTCCGGCCGAAAAGCGTGTAGTCCCAACGCTCGCCGGGCGGCGCGCTCCATTGCGGATCGCCGCTGCGGCCGGCGTACTCCACCACTACGCCCAATCCCAGGTTGCGGACCTGGTCGTCGGCTTCGCCCAGAATCGCAATGCCCGGCCGGTTCATTTCCACCACCGCATCGATGCGCTCGCCCGGAGCCATCTCCAGCACGCTGACCGCGGTGGGGTTCGGCACGGCATTGCCATCGAGCGCCACCACCACGAACCTGTGGCCCGGCAGCGCCAGCCGGTGCACCGCGGTGGCGTTCGAGTTGACCATGCGGAAGAGCACGCGCTCACCTTCGCGGACGCGCACCGGCTCGCCCGCGCCCAAGGCGTGGCTGTTGACGGTGAAAGCGCCGTAGTGGACTTCGAGCGAGCCTTCATCCCCTTCGCCGCCGCCGTGGGTGGAGAGAAAAGGATTCCAGCCATGCAGCGCCAGCGGGATCTCCCGGTCGTAGCGGGCCGGGTTCTGGCGGGGTTCGAGGATCAGAATGCCGTACTGGCCGGAATAGGTGGAGCGGTGCAGGTCGCGGCCGGCGTAGACGTGGGAATGATACCAGCGCGTGCCCGAGGGCCGCGGCACGAAGGAATATCGCCGCCGGCCGTGGGCCGCCACCATGGGCGTGCCTTCTTCGGCGGAGCCGTCGGCATCGATGGGAGTGAACAGGCCGTGCCAGTGCACCAGCTCCGGCGTGGACGTGTCGTTGACCACATCCACCGTCACGCTGCGCCCTTCGGGGAAGCGCAGAACCGGCCCGGGAAACGAACCGTTATAGCCGGTGGTGCGGATGGTGCGTTTGGCCGTGATGTCGACGTCCACGGTCCCGATCTGCAGCGTGAGGTCGGCTGGAGCTTGCGGGTCGAGCAAGAAGGCGGCGGTGCTGGAGAGAAAGTCCCTGCGGTTCATATCGGGCGCCCGGAACCAGCGTATCAAGCCCGCATGCCCCGTCCTTATCCCTGCGAGCGCGAAAAGATCTGGGCTTCGAAGATTTCCAGGCGTGCCTTGGGGTCGCGGACGGCGTGCGGGCCGAGCCCGCTCTTGCGGGCCAGCGCGCGGAAGAACCCCTCCGAGGTCCATCCATACCCTTCGGCCACTTGCGGCAGGAGCAGTCCGGAGTTCCGGCCCAGCCGCAGCACCGCGCCGTGACGGCCCACCTCGAACTCGCTGGTGGAGCGGATGCGGCGCAACGGAGTCAGGATGGATAGTTCGATCTCGATGGGGCCCTCGGCCGATGCCGCGTGGCGGAAACGCGGGTCTTCGAGCGCCGCGGCCAGCGTGAGATCGGCGATCTCTTCCCCGAGCGGCAGACGCCCGGCGCAATTGCCGATGCAGCCCAGCAGTTCGTCGCCCTGGTGCAGGCTGACGAAAGCGCCGCGATGGGCGGCCAGGGCCGGCGATCCGCCGCGCGCCTCGGCGCGCCGCCGCTCGCCGCTGCTGCGAAGCTGGGCCAGCGTGTCGCAGGCCACGCCGAGCAGCACTTCGCGATCCGCCGCGTCCAGATCGTAAGAGGAACGCCGAAAGTAGCCCAGGGCCGCATAGCTGACGCAATGTTTGAAATCGCCGGTGCGGTCGCCGGAGGTCTGGTAGTCGAGAGTGTACTCGTACACCGGCTCGCCGGGCAGCCGCCGCAGCGTATCCAGCAGCAGAGCGATGGGGGCCGCGCCGCAGACGGTGGCGTCGTGCTGGGCCAGCGTTTCCAGGAACAGGGCGGAATCCAGGCTGCCAGCGGCGTCGATGTATTCGTGATCCAGCACGCGCAGCCGCTCCGCAATTTCGGAATCCGGCGGGAAGGGAACGTGGCCGAAGTTGCGGCCGTAGTGCGTGAAATCGGAAGAGGCCACGAAGACCGTTCCGGGCCGCCACAGAGCGGCCAGTTGGCCGGCCGCTCGCTCGCGCGCGGCGGCGTCCATGCGGCCCACGTAGAGCGGCGTGATGCGGGCCTGTGGCGCGGCCTTCTGCAAGAACGGCAATTGCAGTTCAAAGGAGTGGTCGCACAGCCGCTTTTCCGGCAGGCGCGGGAATGGCGCCGCGTCAATCGGCACATCGCCGAAAGGCGTAGTGATGGAAGCGACTTCGGGCACCGCCACGCCGCTCAATCCGCCCTGGTGCGGGAAGGCCAGCAGGATGACGCGCTCCGGCGGGTCATCCGCGAGCGTGCGATAGACCGCCGCGGCGACGGCTCCGCAATAGGCCGGGCCGGCGTGCGGTACCACGAAGCCCACCCCGTTGCGGAAGAGATGCGGTCCGGTGCGCTCTCGCGATTCTTCGAAACAGCCATCCAGCAGCCGTGCCAGTTCGGCAGCCGGCGCCGGATACCAGGCGCCGCTGTAAGGCGAAATGTGGGTAGGGGACATGGGTCACCTGGTGCTTAGAGGAAATTGGAGGGCGGACCCCCTGGTCCGCGGCCGACGCCCTCGTCGGCCGGTGCGTGTTTTACCGGATGCTGACACCGTTGCTCCGGCGGCGCACCCAGGGGTCGCGCGCGGACGTGGGCGTCCGCCCTCCTGAATCCACGTGTTCGGTTACGCCAAGAATTTGCTGCTTTGCGCATGCATCACCCGCAGCGGATGTGCAGCAGGCCGGCGGCCGGGGCCTGCTGGCGAAGTGCTTGGACCCACCGGCCGGGGATGGGTGCGCCGCAACCCGGACACTCGCCCGCGGCGGTGAGCCGGTTGCGGACCACCTGAAAGCCGCGGCGCGCAATCAGCGTTTGGCCGCACGACGGGCAGCGCGTGTCTTCCAGATTGCCGGTCGAGCCGGGAAGATTGCCGGCGTAAACATAGCGGAGGCCGGCGGCCGAGCCGATTTGCGCGGCCCGGAACAGGGTTTCGGGCGGCGTATGGGCGGGGCCGGCCATTTTGTAATCCGGACGAAAGGCCGTAACGTGCCAGGGAATATCGCGCGAGATCCCGGCCAGGAATTCGGCGATGGCGCGCAGTTCGGCGTCGGAATCGTTGAAGCCGGGGACCACCAGCGTGACCACCTCCAGCCAGAAGCCCATTTGGTGGATGCGGCCGATGGAATCCAGAATCGGCCCCAGGCGCCCGCCCAGCTCGTGATACCGGCGGTCGTCGAAGCTCTTGAGATCTACCTTATAAAGGTCCACCCACGGCCGGATGTATTCCAGAACTTCGGGCGTGGCGTTGCCGTTCGAGACGAAGCCGGTGGCAAGGCCGGCGCCTTTGGCCTCGCGGAAGATCTCGACCGCCCACTCGGCGGTGATCAGCGGTTCATTATAGGTGCTGATCACCGCCGCGGCGCCTTGCCGCACCGCCATCTCCACCAGTTCCGCCGGGCGCACCCGCTTGAAATCCAGCGTGGAACGGAAATCCCGCAGCGCCTGGGAGGAAACCCAGTTCTGGCAGTAGCCGCAATGCAGGTCGCAGCCCAGCATGCCGAAGCTCAACGCGCGCGCGCCGGGCATGGCGTGGAAGAAAGGCTTCTTCTCGATGGGATCGCAATACACCGCATTGACGTACCCCGTGGGCGCATACAGCGTGCCATCGCGATTGAAGCGCACCTTGCAAACGCCCGCGAAGCCCGGCGAAATGGGGCAGCGGTGGCCGCAGGCGAAGCACTCCACGCGGTTGCGGTCGAGCGGCCGCCACAACCCGGCCGGAGCGGTCTGGCGGGCGAGTTGTGCTGCCAGCGGAGCCATTCGGATATCCTGACCTGATTGTAACTCCCGGCTGCGACGATTACCCGACGCTCCGCGTCCGGCGCGTGCGCCACGGCGCCGCCCCGGCGCCGTTTATAATGCGGAAATGCCTACTCAACAAGCTACCTACGAAGATGCCAACCTGGTGCTGCGGCTCTACGAGCTCCGCCGGGAAGAAAAACTGCGCGCCGCGCGCGCCTGGTTCGCCGCCAATTTTCACGCCTCCACGGCGGAGGACATGATGCGCATCGCCCCGCCCGGAAGCCAGGAAAATGCCTATGTGCGGATGGTGGCCAGCTATTGGGAGATGGTCGCGGCCTTCGTCACCTCGGGGGTCTTGAACCAGGACCTGTTTTTCCAGACCAACGGCGAAATGCTCTTCGTCTGGGAGCGGTTGCGGGAAATGCTCCCCTCCTACCGCGAATTCAGTAAGAATCCGCACTCTTGGCACAACCTGGAGATCGGGGCAATGCCTTCATCAAATGGATGGAATCGAACGGTCCGGAAGCCTATCCGGCCTTCCAGTCCATGGTAAAAGCGGTACCCGTAGGCCGTTGAGCGCCGGTTTATCAGGTAAATTCCCGATGCGGATGGCTGGGAACAGGGCATTAGTACCACCCCCGGCACTCTCAATAGTACTCAATCCCATACAAAGCGCGGAAATTTGGTTGCATTTCAGCTCGAAACTGCGTAGCATCGTATGGAGACATAAGGCTGTATCCACTGGGGTGTGTAGTTGGGTTCCCGGCGGCGCAGAAGAAGTTAACGCCGCAGCCGGACTGGAACGCAGCAAGGAATTAAAACCTTATTCGGAGAAGGAGATTTAAACCAGATGAAAAAGCTTTTGTTAGTGATGGTAGCTTTCGTGTTGGTCAGCGGCGTCGCAAGCGCGGATAGCCTGTTCCTGCAGTGCATCAATCCAAGTGCAGTCAGCGCAAATGGCACCGTCAACTTCGGGCCAAGTGTGGAGAGCTGCCCGCAGATCGCTGCCGGTACGCTGTCTCTGCTTGGCGACTACCTCTATTCCGTGACCATAGACATAGAGGACAGCTTTAACCAAGGCAATCCCCAAGCCGCAACCAACCAGTTTACTTTCAGCTATACCGCCCTTGACCCTGACATCGACCTGTTGAATGGCGCTGCCCCCAACACATGCATTACCTCGGGCCATGGCGCTGCGACGACGTGTGTGGACACTATAACCGGCACTGCGGCGTTAGGCACCAACCTCGCGCTCGGCGTCTATTACCAGCTGGGCAACGTCATCACCTCGGATTTGATGGCCTATGTTGGCGCCGGCACCTTTGTGGTCGGCAGTGTCACGGGAGCGCCAGGTCCGTTAGGTGGAACGGTGTTATCGACTGGTCAAATTTCCTCCAACGTGTTCGTTACGTACACCTACTACCCCAACAGCTTCACTCCTGAGCCGATGACGATGCTGTTGGTCGGCGGCGGTCTGCTGGGTGTAGGTCTGCTGGCGAGCAAGCGCCGCAAGAAGGTTTAGGGACTACCACTGGTCCTGAGGTTTCGAATCGCCAAGGGTTGGTGTGCCAGGACGGCACGCCAACCCTTTCGTGTTTCTGGCGGGCACCGGGGAGGCGTCTGAACTTTGCGTTGGATGCGCCGGCGGCAACGAATCCTCTTGGGCGTAGCGGTCTTCGCGATCGGCTTTGCTTACGTCTGGTGGATCGCCGGAGACTTGTTCAGCCTGGGGGTGGATGAAGGGATCTACCTGGAAGGCGGTCGCCGCGTGGCTGCCGGCCAGGCTGTTTATCGCGATTTCTTCGTTCTCACCGGCCCTCTGACGTTCTGGACGGAAGGCGGCCTCGCGCGCTGGGGAGGGACCGACATCCCCCTGCTGCGGCTGCCGATGCTTCTGGACGTGGCCTTCCTGGCCTGGGCGGTGTATTGGCTGGCGGCGCAGTTCGAAAGCCAATGGTTCGCGGCCGGCCTGGCTCTGGTCTTTCTGGCATTTGAATCCCGCCTGCACCTTCTTGTGGTGAACCATCGCTGGGATAGCGCCGCGCTGGCCACGGCCGCGGTGCTGGCGGCGGTGGCGGCCGATCGCGCAGGCAGTCGAAGGCTGTGGCTGCTGTCGGGTTTGCTCGGGGCCGCGGCCGCGTGGGCCACGCCATCGGTGGCATGGGTGGCCGTGCCGCTGCTGCCGTGGGCGGCGCGCCGCAACCTGGCGTCGGCGCTGGCGTGGTTGGCCGGAGGCGCCGCCGTGACGGCGGCGGCGGCCGCATATTTGGCCGGCAACCACGCGCTCGGCCCGATGATTGAGGCCATGCGCTGGACCGCGGCCAACTACACGCAAGCCAATGCCTTGCCCTTCGGCGTCATGGGCTTTGATTCCAGCGCCGCGCCGGCCGCCGCGAGCGGCTTGTGGCCCCACGCGGCCAGACTGGCCGCTTCCGCGTTCCAATCGCTAACGGCCGTTCTGCCGGTGGCGGCGCTGGCCGGCTGGGCGTGGCGCCTGTGGAAGCGCAGGGAAGCCGCCGAAACGCGCGCCATCCTGCCCCTGCTGGCGGTGACCCTGGCGCTGGTCCTTTCGGCCTGGCCGCGCTGGTCGTCTGTCCAACTGCTGTTCGTGGCCGCCGTTCCCTTCACCCTGTGCGGCATCCTCCTCCGCCGGTCCGTGGACGCGCGGCGGCTGCGCCCACTCTATGCCGCATTCCTGCTGCTGGCGGCCATTGCAGGCTTTCAGAAGACTGCGGCGGCCTTCGATTATGACGGGTTTGCGACGCGCGCCGGCCTCATGCGCGGCACGCCCGGGGACGTCGAATTCCTGGAGCCGTTCGAACGGCGCATCCAGCCCGGCGATTCGCTCTTCGTTTTCCCCTACCTGCCGGCGCTCTACCCCTTGCTCGACGCGCACAACCCGACGCGCTATCTCTACATGCAACCGGGCATGATGACGGCCGGCGACGAGCGCCAGGCCATCGCCGAAGTCCAGGCCGCCCGCCCGCGTTGGGTGGTGATCGCGGATATTCAGCGGGAGATCGTTCTGGCCACCTGGCCGGGAAGCGATCCTTCGCGCATCGCCATGGAAGCCATGCACCTGTACCTGCGCACGCACTATCGGGAGATCGAGCAGGTCCGCGGCAAATGGGGCTCAATGGAGATTCTCGAGCTCGCCGGCGCCGCCCGGTGAAACAGGGCTATCCTTTGGTTTACGGAGGTTCCTCTTGCGCAGACGAATGTTCGTCCTGTTCTTTGTGCTTGCTCTTGTGCTCAGGTTGACCATTGCCTTTGCCTTGAAATCCGAAAGCACTCGTACGGTCATGGAAACCATTGCGAGCCGGTTTCACGGCGTCACGCAACGGAACATCTGGGACCAGAACACCCAGACTGAAATGGAAGCAATTGCGCGCAACCTTGCTGAATTCGGCGACTATAACCTCAATGGCGTGCCGACAGCCCATTGCACGCCGGTCTTTCCTCTGTACCTCGCCGGGCTAATGAGCATTTTCGGAACGGGCTTGCTGGCCCAAATCGTCAAAATCACGCTGACCTGCGCGGTCTCGGCTCTGCGCTGCGGGCTTGTGCCTCTCTTCGCACTCGACGCCGGGCTCCATCCCAGGATCGCCGCGCTCGCCGGCGGCATGAGTGTTCTGTATATCGGCGCGCTGGAGACGGATATCAGCGGCGGGCTTGACGGGCCGTTTGTGGCGCTCGCACTGCTGATCCTGGTTTGGGCCGTCCTGCGGATGTGGCGCGACGGATCCTGGCAAACGCGGACGCCGTGGTGGTTTTTCGCCTTTTGCGGCTTCTGCGCCCTGCTCAACCCCAATCTTCTTCCGGTCCTGGGCGGGTTCGTTGTGGCCGGCGCCGTCGCCTGCCCCGCGCCGGCGCGCCGGCGGTATTTGCGCCAGGCGGCGCTGCTCGCACTGGGCGTCCTGGCTTTCCTGTTGCCCTGGGCGATTCGAAACTATGTGAGCTTAGGCGCGCCCATCTTCACGCGGAGCAACTTCGGCCTCGAATTCTGGGTGTCCAACGGACCGGGAAGAACATTCGACCTTACCCACAACTACAGCGCCTATCACCCCAGCAGTTCCCCCATCGAAGCCGACACGTTGGGCGATCTGGGAGAGGTGGAATACAATCGGCTGAGGCTGGCGGAGGCTGCCAATTGGGTCCGGGCCCATCCTGCGGAATTCCTTCGCTTCACGGCGCGACGCTTCGCTGCCTGGTGGTTTCCGCCGAGCCCTGCCATCCTGGTGGCGCCCCTGGCCGTTTTGACCCTGCTGGCTTTCGCCGGCCTGTGGCTGATGTTTCGGCATCAACCGCTGGCCGCGTGGTTGTTGCTTCTCACCTGGCTTACCTTTCCCGATGTCTACTATATAGTCCAATGGAGCAGCCGGTACCGCTACCCGATGGACTGGCAAACCCTGCTCTGCGCATCCGTCGCGCTGGTTGCGGCCTGGCAGGCGGTCTTTAAGCGTCCATCGCCGGCCGTCGTGCCAGGCTTCCCGGCCTCTTAGTACTCGCGTTCGGAATTACGGTGACGCATCGGGAAAGCGCTTGCTGACGCGCGCGGCTCTGATCGGAGCCGCGACCGTAAGGGAGCGATTGCCGTTGGATACGGAAGTGTATCTGCGAAACGGAGTACTTAGGCTGAGAGCGGAGCGGGCACGCGCAAAAACGCCAGCCACGACTGCCCGCCCCCCCTTGCAGCCCAACCCCGCTGTTACGCCGTCCGCATGGTCTCCGACTTGTCGCCGCTGATGGCGGCCTGCGCCGCCGCCAGCCGCGCGATCGGCACCCGGTACGGAGAGCAGGAAACGTAGTTCATGCCCACCCGGTAGCAGAACTGCACCGAGCTGGGCTCGCCGCCGTGCTCGCCGCAGATGCCGATTTCCAGATTCGGATTGGTCTTGCGGCCCAGCTCCACGGCCATCTGCACCAGCTTGCCCACGCCTTCCTGGTCCAGCACGGCGAAAGGATCGTTGGCGAAAATCTTCCGGTCCTGGTAATCCTGCTGGAACTTCGTATAGTCGTCGCGCGAGAGGCCCATGGTGGTCTGCGTCAGGTCGTTGGTGCCGAAGCTGAAGAATTGCGCCTCCGTGGCCACCGAATCGGCCGTCAGCGCCGCGCGCGGAATCTCGATCATGGTGCCCACCAGGTAATGCTGGTCCTGCATTCCGGCCTTTGCCAGAACCTCTTCCGCCACGCCCACCACGATCTCCTTCTGGTTCACGAACTCCTTCACGCCGCCGATCAGCGGGATCATCACTTCGGGAATCACCTTCACGCCCTTCCTGGCCACCAGCACCACGGCTTCGAAAATGGCGCGCGCCTGCATCTCCGTGATCTCGGGGTAGGTGATGCCCAGCCGGCAGCCGCGATGGCCCAGCATGGGGTTGAACTCGTGCAGCTCTTCCACGCGCTTCAGCAGCGCCGGCAGAACCGTCTTGAGGTTTTTCACTTCCGCGCCGAACTTCTGATAAGTGGCGGCGAAGGCCTTCTTCTTCCGGATGTCGGCGTAAGGCAGAACGGCGATATCCACCATCAGGTCTTCGCGCTTGGGAAGGAATTCATGCAGTGGCGGATCCAGCGTGCGGATCACCACCGGGAAGCCGTCCATGGCCTGGAACAAGCCGGCGAAATCCTTGCGCTGCATGGGCAGCAGCTTCCGCAGGGCTTTGCGGCGGTTCTTTTCGTCGCGCGCCAGAATCATGGCCTGCATGTGCTCGATGCGGCCTTCGGCGAAGAACATGTGCTCCGTGCGGCACAGGCCGATGCCTTCCGCGCCGAAATGGCGGGCCGCCTTGGCGTCGCGCGGAATATCGGCGTTGGCGCGCACGCCGAAGCCGCCGCGGAATTCGTCGGCCCAGCTCATGAAGCTGGCCAGAACGCCCGACGCGGGGTCGGCATCCAGCGTGTTGGCCTGCCCGGCGAAAGCTTCGCCCGTGGAACCGTCCAGTGAGAGCCAGTCGCCTTCCTTCAGGGTCACGGTCTTGCCGTCGACGCTGACGCTCACTTCCTTCTTGTGTTCGTCCACCGTTACGGTCTCCGCGCCGGCCACGCAGGGCGTGCCCATGCCGCGGCAGACCACCGCCGCGTGGCTGGTCATGCCGCCGCGCGCGGTGAGGATTCCCTTGGCCACTTCCATGCCGTGGATATCGTCCGGCACGGTTTCCTTGCGCACCAGGATCACCGGCGCGCTCTTGAACTTCTCCACGGCGTCGTTGGCCGTGAAGACGATGGTGCCCACCGCCGCGCCCGGCGAAGCCGGCAGCCCCTTGGCCAGCAGCGTGAGCGACTTTTTCGATTTCGGATCGAGCACCGGATGCAGAAGCTGGTCGAGTTGTTGCGGATCCACGCGCAGCACCGCTTCCCGCTTGTCGATGAGGCCCTCGCCCACCATCTCCACGGCGATGCGCACCGCCGCCGGGCCGGTGCGCTTGCCGTTGCGCGTCTGCAGCATGTAGAGCTTGCCATCCTGGATGGTGAACTCGAAATCCTGGATGTCGCGGTAGTGCTTTTCCAGCATCGTGGTGATTTCGCGAAGCTGGTTATAGACCGCTTCATTCCACGTCTTGAGCTCGGAAATGGGATGCGGCGTGCGGACGCCGGAGACCACGTCTTCGCCCTGGGCGTTTTCCAGGAACTCGCCATAGAAGGCCTTCTCGCCGGTGGCCGGGTTGCGCGTGAAGCCCACCCCGGTGGCCGAAGTTTCGCCCAGGTTGCCGAACACCATGGCCTGCACGCTGACTGCCGTGCCCAGGCTGTCGGAAATCTGGTTCATCTTGCGGTAATGCGCGGCGCGGTCGTTAAACCAGGAGCGGAACACGGCGTCGCGCGCGCCCTGAAGCTGTTCCATGGCGTCTTGCGGGAACGCCTTGCCGGTTTTCTTCTCCACCAGGCTCTTGTAACCCGCGATCACCTCCTGCAGGTCGCCGGCCGTCAGTTCCGTATCCAGCTTGGCCTTGGCTTTCTTCTTCCGGCCGTCGAAGACCGCGTCGAAATCGTGCTTGCCGACTTCCAGCACCACGTTGCCGTACATCTGGATGAAGCGGCGATAGCAATCGTAGGCGAAGCGCGGATTGTTGCTCTTGGCCGCCAGGGTCTTGACGGTCTGGTCGTTCAGGCCCAGGTTGAGAATCGTGTCCATCATGCCGGGCATGGAAAACTTGGCGCCGGACCGCACGCTCACCAGCAGCGGGTTGTTGACGTTGCCGAGCTTCTGCCCCATGCGCTCTTCCAGCGTCTTGAGGGCTCCCAGCATCTCCTGGTTGATCTCCGCGGGAACGGTGTAATGATTCTGGAAGTAAATGTTGCAGACTTCCGTGGAGATGGTGAAGCCGGGCGGCACCGGCAGCTTGGCGCGGCACATTTCCGCGAGACCGGCGCCTTTGCCGCCGAGTATGTCTTTCATCTTTCCATCACCGTCGGCGGTTCCGTTGCCGAACGAATAAACGTACTTTTTCATGCTTTGAGTCTCCTAGGAATGAGTAACGATTTCAGAAAAATCCGCCATGGGGGAAAACTCCGCCAGCAGCGTGTGCAGTAACGCAAGACGATTCTGCCGGACGCGCGCGTCCGGCGCATTCACCAACACCTTGTCGAAAAACAGGTCTACCTTCGGCCGCAGTTTCGCAATCACGTGTTCGATGGGTTGCCCCGCGATGCGGCCGTACTCTTCGTACAGATCCTGTTCGGGCCCCGCTTCGAGCAACGCCGGGTCCACGGGGCACTCCGCCTGCCAGCCCGCCTGGTTGAGGATATTCCGTATCCGCTTGAAACTCGCCGCCAGCGGCTCGAAATCCGGCGATGACCGCAGTTTCTGAAGGCGATTGAGCCGCGCCTCCAGGTCCTTGAGATCGTTCCACCCGCTAGCCATCGCGGCCCTTACTTCGTCGTACGCGAAACCGAGATGCTCTTCGAAGTAGAAACGCACACGGTCCGCGAAGAACGCTTGGAGCGACTCGTGGCCTTCCAGGACGTCGAGAAGGCGTACGTTGATCTTACCTTCCACCAGAATCTTTACAACCCCCTGCGCGGCCCTGCGGAGACCGAACGGATCGCGCGAGCCCGTAGGCATCAAGCCAATCCCAAAGCACCCGATCAGCGTATCGAGCTTGTCGGCCAGGGAGACATACTGGCCGGCGAGGTTGCGCGGGATAGCGTCGTCCATGTTCTCGGGCTTGTAATGATCGTAAACCGCCTGCCAGACGGCTTCCGGTTCGCCATCCGCGCGGGCGTACAGGCCGCCCACCACGCCTTGCAGTTCGGTGAATTCCTTAACCATCTCGGTCGTTAAGTCACACTTGCAGAGTCTTGCGGCGCGCACGGAAAGCGGCTTGCCGCCCAGTTGCCTGACAAGGCCCATGATGCGCTTCGTCTTGTCATGGTACGAACCTAGCTTGGCCTGAAAGGTGACATTCTTAAGGTCCGGCAAGCGCTGCAGCAAAGTCTTCTTGCGGTCGGTTTCCCAGAAAAATCGCGCATCGTTGAAGCGCGCCCGCAGCACGCGCTCGTTGCCGCGGCGCACGAAACCTTCCGGATCGGCGGGGATGTTCATCACCGCGACAAACTGGGCGGCAAGTTTGCCGCGCTCGTCTTCCACCGAAAAGTATTTCTGGTGGTGGCGCATCACCGTGACCAGCACTTCCTCGGGCAATTCCAGGAATTGCGCGTCGAAGCCGCCGGTGATGGCGGTGGGGTATTCGGTGATGTAGACCAGGGTTTCGAGCAGCGCCGGGTCGGGTTTGATCCGCACGCCGGCCAGCTCCTTGCGGATTTTCTCGCGCCGCTCTTCGGCCGAAAGGATCACGTAGTGGTCGCGCAGGCGTTGTTCGTAATCGGCCGCGGTGATGGCGATTTCGCGCGCGCCCAGCCTGCGGTGGCCGCTGGTCAGCGCCCCGGAATGGACACCGGCAATTTCGAACGGAACAATCTCATCCCCCAGCAGCGCCACCAGCCAGCGAATCGGCCGGATGAAGCGCGGGCCGCCTTTGGCCGTCCAGTACATGGTCTTGGGGAAGTTGATTGCGAGGATCAGCCCGGGCAGCGCTTCGGCCAGGATGTCTTTCGAGGCTCGGCCCGCCACTTTGCGCGTGAAGCAATAATATTCGCCCTTGGCGGTGGCCTCCACGGCCAGGTCTTCCGGCTGGATGCCTTGCTTGCGGGCGAAGCCAGCGACGGCCTGCGCCGGCGCGGATTTCGCCGGCCCCATCACGCGCTCTTCGGAATCGGCTTGCCGTTCCGGCAGCCCTTCGGCGCGCAGCACCAGGCGGCGCGGCGTGGCATCCATGGCGATGGATTCGTGCGGGATCTCGAGCTTCTCGAACAGCAGCCGCAGGTTTTCCAGCGCCCCCGGTATCATCCAATCGGGAATCTCTTCGGTGCCGATTTCCAGCAGGAAGGGCAGGCTCATTGCGCCGCCTCCTGCTGCTGGTCGGCCCAGGCTTGCGCCACGCCCACCGCGATCTTGCGCACGCGCTGGATGATGCCGACGCGCTCGGTCACGCTGATGGCCCCGCGCGAATCGAGCGTATTAAACAGGTTGGAGCACTTGAGCACGTGGTCGTAGGTGGGCAGCAGCGGGAAGCGCCGCTTGTCCGCCGCCTTCGGGTCGTAGAGCTTCAGCAGCCGGGCGGCTTCGCCTTCATGCAGATCGAACAGCTTCCAGAGCGTCGGGATATCGGCCGCTTCGAAGTTGTAGACCGAATACTGCAGCTCGTCGCGATAGCGCACCTCCGCGTAAGAGAAGCCCTTGGCCCATTCGATGTCGTAGACGCTGTCCTTGGCTTGCAGGAACGCGGCGAGGCGTTCCAGGCCGTAGGTGAGTTCGGCCGGAACCAGGTCCAGATCGATGCCGCCGCACTGCTGGAAATAGGTGAACTGCGTGATTTCCAGGCCGTCCAGCATCACCTGCCACCCGATCCCCCAGGCGCCCAGCGTGGGCGCTTCCCAGTTGTCCTCTTCGAACTTGATGTCGTGCTTGCGCAGGTCGATGCCGATCGCTTCCAGGCTGCCCAGGTATTGTTCGATCGCGTCATCGGGCGTTGGCTTCAGAATCACTTGCAACTGGGAGTGTTTGAAGAGCCGGTTGGGGTTGTCGCCGTAGCGCCCGTCGGCCGGGCGGCGGCTGGGCTGCACGTACGCCACTCGATAAGGTTGCGGGCCCAGCACGCGAAGAAAGGTTTCGGGGCACATCGTGCCGGCGCCCACCTCCACGTCGTAAGGCTCCTGGATAATGCAGCCGCGGTCGGCCCAGTATCGTTTCAGCGTGAAGATGATGTCCTGAAAGGATTGCATGTCCGTCTAGCCTGCCAAGCTCTCTTCCAGCAGCGGCGCCGTCACCAGCCTCCGGTCCGCGTGCGTCTCGATCTGCTGCACCAGAAACCTTCTCAAATCTCCCGCGGTTGCCTGGTTCCACCCAGGCTGCGATACCGCGCCTACCGGCGTCCGCAACATCTCCGCCGCCAGCGCCCGCGACGCGGCGCTCAATTCCCAACTGCCGCCGCCCAGGCTTTTCCGGCAGTGGCCGCAGACCAGACCTTCCCGCCCGCGGCTGAAAAAGGCCCGCTCGGGAGCATCCGCGTCGTCCAGCAGGCTCCCGCAGCCAAGGCAGACATCCAACTGCGGCAGCCAGCCGGAAAGCCGCACCGCCCATAAGGAAAAATAGGTGACGGCGCGCCACGCACTCCCCGTTTCCGCCGGCTGCAAGGAATCCAGTACCGCCAGCAGCAGACGGAAAAACTTTTCGCTTGGCTCCGCGGCAGGCAGCAACTGGTCGGAAACCTCCGCGAAATAATCCAGCGCCACGCTCGTCCAGTAATCGGAGACCAGGCTGAATTGCGATCGGATCAGCTCGCAGGAATCCAGGTTCACCAGCTCGCGGGTTTCGCGCTGGAAATACGCCATGCGCACGTGCGATAACCGCTCCAGCCCGGCGCCGAAAGCACTCTTCGGGCGGCGCGCCCGCTTGGCCACGCCCCGCAACTTCCCCTGGTCCCTGGTCAGAAAACTGACGACGAGGTCAGCCTCCTTCAATGGGAAAGTCCGCAGAACGAGAGCTTCACTGACACGCGCTGGCACACGTGGAAATTTCAGAGTAACACAGATGAAAAGCGGGGCGGGCCATCCTGCCGGCAGCCGGCTTACTCCTGCCGCAGCGCCTGCGTTTTTTTCTCGCCTTCCTCCGCGCCTCCGCGGTGAATATCTCTTTTTCGTTACCATTGACGTACATGGGCCGCATCCGCATCCTTCCCGACCAGGTCGCCAACAAAATCGCCGCCGGAGAGGTGGTGGAGCGTCCCGCCTCGGTGGTCAAGGAGCTGCTCGAAAATTCCCTCGATGCCGGTGCCACGGAAGTGCGCGTGGAGGTGGAATCCGGCGGCCGGCGGCTGATCCGCATCGTGGACGATGGCTGCGGCATGCTGCGCGACGACGCGCTGCTGGCCTTCGAGCGCCACGCCACCAGCAAGTTGCGCGACGTCAAGGATCTGCTTTCGATCTCCACCTTGGGCTTCCGCGGCGAGGCCCTGCCTTCGGTTGCCTCGGTCTCGCGGCTGCTTCTGGAGACGCGCGCCGCCGAAGAGACCACCGGGACGCGCATCGAAATCGCCGGCGGCAAGATGCTGCGCTGCGAAGAGGCCGCGCTGGGACGCGGCACCGTCGTCACCGTGCGCGACCTTTTTTACAATGTGCCGGCGCGCCGAAAGTTTCTGCGCACCGAGCAGACCGAGCTGGCGCACATTGCCTCGCTGGTCACGCATTACAGCCTGGCGCATGCCGGCAAGACGTTTCACCTCACCAGCGGGCCGTCCGAGCTGCTCCACGTGACGCCGGTCGCAACCCTCCAGGAGCGCGTCTACCAGGTGTTCGGCAGCCAGGTGCTCGACGAGCTGGTGGACATCGGTCTCCGTGAGGAGGATTTATACCTGCCGCCGCCCAGCGTGCCGCCCTCCGGGGCTCTAGCCGAATACCGGCGCGAGCCGGGCCCGGATGACGACCCGCCCACCCGCACCTTCCGCCTGCGCGGATTCTTTTCCCGGCCGCAAGTGCAGAAGGCCAATCGCAATTCCATTTTCATCTTTGTAAACGGCCGGCTGATTCGCGACCGCCTGCTGCTCCACGCGCTTTCCTCGGCCTATCACAACCTGATTCCGCCCGCGTCCTATCCCTTCGCGCTGCTGTTCCTGGAGTGCGATCCGGAAGAGGTGGATGTCAACGTGCATCCGTCCAAGACCGAGGTGCGCTTCCGGCACGGCAACTTCGTGCACGATTTCGTTCGCGACACCTTGCGCGACCGCCTGATGGAAAGCCGCCCCGCGCCGTCGTTTTCGCCGCGCGCCCCGCTCCCGGCGCCCGCCGCGCAACCGGCCGCGGCGCTGCCCTATTCCGAATTCAGCCAGATGATCGAAAACCAGGAACCGGCCGCCAGTGTGCTGGAAGCGCCCGCCCCGGAAGGACCTTTCCGTGACGCGCCCGTAGCGGAAGCAGCCCAGGCCGAGCCGCCGCTTCCCGAATTCGCCCTACGCCCGGCAGCCGGTCCCACGCCGCGCCTGGATTTCAGCGCGCCGCCGCTCGAAGTGACGCCCGGCCCGCCGCCCTCGGGGAAACTGTCGCGCCACCTGGATGCCCACGGCGAGTTCCCGCCGGAAGCCGTCCCGGCGCCCGAGATTTCGCTCTCTGTGCTTTCGGAGCTGCGCCCCCTCGGCCAGATTCACGAGAGCTTCATCATCGCCGCCGGCCGCGACGGCCTTTGGATCATCGATCAGCACGTGGCGCACGAGCGCATCCTTTTCGAACAGGTCTTAAAGCAGCGCGCCGCCGGCCGCGTGGAGACCCAGCGGCTGCTGATGCCGCTGATCCTGCAGCTCACCCCCGAGCAGCAGATCGACTACGCCCGCATCGCCGACGAATTGCTGGCCTCGGGTTTCGAGACCGAACCCTTCGGGAACCGCACCATCGCCGTGAAAGCCGCGCCGGCCAGCGTGAACGCATCCGATCTCGAAAAGATTCTTTTCGAGATCCTGGAAACCGCCGAAGGCGAGCTGCGCGCCGCCTCGCTGGATGATCTGCGGCGCAACATCTGCGCGTCGATCGCCTGCCGCGCCGCCATTAAAATCAATACGCGCCTGGACATCGCCAAAATGGAATGGCTGCTGCGGGCGCTGGCGGCGACGGATTGCCCGATGAGCTGCCCGCACGGCCGCCCCATCGCGATGCACTACTCCACGCGCGAAATCCTGAAGGCCTTTCACCGCATCTAGCGTTTGATGCCCGCCCTGTGGGGCAGCCAATCGTGGCTGCCGCCGCCTTTCTTAGGCGCTCGTGCCCGTTCCCCGAGCGGCCACGCTCGTTTCGGCGGTCGTAGGATCAATGATGCAGGCCACTGCGCTGATCCGGTTGGCCGGAAAACCTCCGCGCGTGGCGTGCTCGCGGACCGCGGCTTCGTCCGGCGCAATGTAGATGCAGTAGATTTTATCGCCGGTGACATAACTCTGCACCCACTGCACCTCCGGCCCCATGCTCCGCAGCACACTGCATGATTTTTGCGATATCGCTTGCAGTTCGGCAGCGGACAACTTTCCAACCCCAGGAATCTCCCGTTCGATCACGTACTTCGGCATCGCATTTCCCCCTTCGGGATTCTAGCACCTTCCAAGGAGTCCGGCTCGATTCATTCGGGGGGCGTTCGGGCTTGCGGGCCCATTTACCGCTTCGCCTGCAGCAGCAACAACCAGGCTTCCGGCGTCGGCTTCGCCATCACCTGCGCCACCGCTTCCGCCGTCTGCGTCTTCGCCGTCCGCGGATCGAACCACCAGCCGGTGTAGTCTTTCGGCGGCGGCGCTGGCGTGAACTTCACCGCCGTTCCCGCGAGCGAGTATACCAGCACCGTCTCGCCGCGCTCGTCCGCCAGGCACCACGTCGTTTCCGGATCGGCCGTCATGCCATCGCGCGGCTGCATGTTCATGAGGCTTCGCGCCAGGTGTTCGCGCACGAAGGCGTCCAGCGGCGTGCGGTCCACCGTCTTCGCCTGCCCTTGCCCCGCCGAGGGATTGCGCATCAGCGCTTGCGCGCCACCGGCCATCAGGATGGGAATCGGCCCCGCGCCGCTATTCCAGGCCACGATGGCCTTGTCCGGATACCGGTCGTGATACTCGCGCACTTGCCGGTAGACCTGCTGTGGCGTGGTATCCGGCGGAGAATCGCCCGCGCCCCGGTTGAAATCCGCGGTGATGGCTTCGCGGAACGCCAGGTTCTTCCCGCCCGGCGGCGCCCACAACGTGCCATCCGGCCGGTATTGCCAATACCGCATGTCGATCACCGCGACCTGCCGCGCCCGCGCCGGGTCGGCCAGAATCGCGTCGGTGATGTCTTTGCTGGTGGCCAGTTCGATGCGCGCCGCGCGTCCGGTTTTCTTTTCCCATTCCGTCACCGTGTCCTGAAAGAACTCCTGGAACGAAAGCGGCCCTGCGAACTGCGCGCCGAGCGAGAAGAACAGGTTGCGTCCGCCCGCCAACTCATCCAGCTCGTGCAGGATGAAGGCGCGGTGCAGCGTGCGCCTGACCGGATTCGAGACGTCGTAGACCTGGTTGGCGACGTGGATGTGATTGCCGGGCTCGATGGGCGGCGGCTCCGCCAGGCCCGTGTCATTGA